>CAMCTW010000106.1 GCA_945878645.1 Bifidobacterium breve | reverse complement strand
ACCCTACGCCCTCGCGAGGAAATGGTCATCCCCGTCTGGGCCGGTGTTACCGTTCGACGGTCCGAACTTCAAGGGGGAACCATGGCCGACGAGCAACCGCAGCGAGGCGTAAAGCAGCGCAACAAGATCGTGATGAGCCCCGAGGAAATCGATGAGTTCCTCCAGGGTCGACGCTCGATGACAATGTCGACCATCAATCCCGACGGAAGCATCCACTCAATTGCGATGTGGTACGGCTTCCTTGAAGGCTGCATCGGCATCGAGTCGAAGGCCAAAGCTCAAAAGGTTATGAACCTGCGCCGTAACCCCAACCTCACCATGCTGGTTGAAGATGGCGAGACCTATGAAACCCTTCGCGGTGTCACGCTCATCGGCAAGGCCGAAATTATCGACGACCCAGAGCGCATGTTCGAACTCGGCATCAGCGTGTTCGATCGCTACATGGCGCCGTACACCGAAGAGATGAAGGGTGCGGTCGAGATGATGCTCCACAAGCGCGTTGTTGTGAAGCTCAATGTTGAACGCACCATCTCTTGGGACCACCGCAAACTTGGCGGCGGTTACTAAACCTTCCGATCAATAATCGGAAACTGAACGTTCAAGAAGGTCGGCGAACTCAGCGCGGGCGGCCGCACGTCGTTCGGGAAGATGCTCGCTCGGCCAGTCACCTTCGGCCGGCGAATAGTCCTTCAAGACTTCGCGAGCAACCGTGAACTTGTGTACCTCGGTCGGTCCGTCGGCGATCCCCATCGTGACCGAAGCCATAAGCATGTTCGCCAGCGGCATTTCGTTTGAAACACCAAGTGCTCCGTGCAATTGCATCGTGCGTAACACCGCTTCGCGGTAGACCTTCGGCGTTGCGACCTTCACTGCTGCAATTTCCTTACGGGCAGCATGCCCGCCTTTTTGGTCGACGACCCAAGCCGCATGCAGCACCTGAAGTTTGAATTGCAGAAGTTCGATGAAGGAATCGGCGATCTTTTCTTGGGTCGCTTGTTTGCGGGCCAAAAGTTCACCCTGCGTCGTACGGCTAAGTGCTCGCTCGCACAACATGTCAAGGCAGCGCGACACAGCACCAACCGTGCGCATGGCGTGATGCAAACGCCCGCCACCAAGGCGGGTCTGAGCGATCGTGAATGCTTGTCCTTCGCCACCGAGAAGATTCTCGGCTGGAACACGAACGCTGTTGTAGCGAACGTAGGCATGCCCACCGTGACCTTCTGCTTCTTGACCGACGCCTACATTGCGAACAACTTCGATTCCTGGCGAGTCTGCTGGCACGAGAAACATCGATGCGCCTTTATGCACCACAACATCGGGGTCGGTAATAACCATGACAATCAAGAACGTGGCATAACGAAGCGATGATGCGAACCACTTCTCGCCATCGATGACCCATTCATCACCATCACGCACAGCGCTGCACTTAAAGACCCCGGGATCAGCACCACCCTGAGGTTCAGTCATCGAGTAACACGAAGAAATACGGCCGTCGAGGAGTGGCTCGAGATACTTGGCCTTCTGCTCGGGAGTTCCGTAGTGAGCGATGATTTCGGCATTGCCTGAATCGGGTGCCTGACTTCCGAACACCGTGGGACCGAACTGTGAACGACCGAGAATTTCATTCATATAGGCGAGTTGGACCTGCCCGTAACCCTGGCCTCCGTATTCAGGAGTGAGGTGACAGGACCACAGCCCGCGGTCTTTCACGATCTGCTGGAGTGGACGAATCGCTTCCTCGTAGAACGCACTGGCCTTGTTGTAGACCATTTCTTCGCCCGCGAATGCCAGGTCGAGGGGTTCAACCTCGGCCTTTACGAACTCACGAATCCAATCAAGCTGTTCTTGGAAGTTTGGATCGATGCTGAAATCGGCCATTGCGAATTCCCTCTCGTTAAAATCTGTTTACACGGTAGGCCCGGTTCACGCATTCGGTGAAATGGGAGTCAATGCTCCCATTCGCATCGAAGGGAGGACACCGACCGCAGATTGCAGCCAGACGGAACCGCTCCGGGGTCGTCGCTGGCAAGTTTCAAACCTGGCAGACGATCCAAGATGACCTCGAGCGCAGCGAGTAACTGCTGTTTTGCCATATGGGTGCCCGGACAAAACTTCACCCCAAAGCCGAAGGTGAGAATATCGGCATCGGGTCGATCGATATCGAACTCATCGGGCCGATCGAAACGCGAAGGGTCGCGATTCGCCGACGCAACCCCGGCGAGGATCATCGACCCCGCGGGGATGTGCACTCCGCCGATGGTTCCGTCTCGCAATGCCATACGAGGCAAAAGCGGTACCGGAGGTTCCCAACGCAGCAGTTCGCGCACGACCGACGGAAGAAGTTCTCGTTCGTTTCCAATTCGCTCTAACAGCGCTGGTCGATGAAGCAAGGCCCACAATAAATTGCTCAACGCGTCAGAAGTCGTTGTTGCCCCAACAGCGAACAGCAACCGGACATGCGAATGCACTTCCTCGTCGGTCAATGTCACCCCTTGAAACTCACCAGTGACGAGTTGCGAAATGACATCGGATCCAGGCTGCTCACGTCGAGCTGCAACGACAGGAGCGATCACTTCAGAAAGTTCATCGGCCGCCATGCGGGCCGCTTCCGGATTACTCGGTTCTGAGAGGATGGCCAGCGCCCACTCGCGCTGTCTATCTTCGAACCCTTCAGGTAATCCAAGTTTTCTGCTGATCGCCCAGAACGGAAGTCGGTTGGCGAAGTCACCTATGAGGTCAGCCTCACCCTTTCCAACAAGACCATCAATCAATTCATGCGCTAGCGGGGTGAGTTCTTCATCGACGAATCGGACTGCGGCACGTGAACGAAATGCTGGCGTAACCAGGCGCCTATAGATGTCGTGATCGGTGCCATCCATCGAGATGAATGTTCGACCAACGGTTTTCTCGAGTTGATATTTATAAACCTCACCACCGGGGAACTCTTCGTTGGAAGCGAAGAACTCACGCAACGTGTCCCAACTCAAAATCACAAAGGTCGGCATCCCATAAAAAGTTGCTGGAGCGACATTGCCATGCTCGGCCCGCAACGCTCTCAAGGTGTCGTGCAGTTGAGGACCTGGAAGCGGATCAATAGCAATATCGATTACCGAGCCAACTGCGTCATTCTCAGTCATAGGTTTTTCCCCCTGATGCACGGTACCCAATGATCTGAAGACATGCCCCGCTCAAAGTGTCAGGATGACCTCTCTGAGCGGCAGATGACCGACTCTTCCCACGACGACAAAGGAATTCCATGAGCGACGGAGCGAAGTACGAACAACTGGTCCGCGACTTCTGTGATGCCTGGGCCGATGGCGACCACGACAAGGTGGTCGAGTACTTCACTGCCGATGGCGTGTACCACAACATCCCCGTCGATCCGATGGTTGGCCACGAGGCCATTCGCATGATGATCGAAGGCTTCACTGCCGGCCTCAAGGTCAAGATCTTCCGCATCGACAACATTCTTTCCAACGGCCCGATGGTCGTGACCGAACGCGTCGATATTTTCGAAAAGGAAGACGGCGGAGAGATCGAGCTACCCGTCCTCGGTATTTTTGAATTCGAGGGCGACAAGATCGCCAAATGGCGCGAATACTTCGACCTCAATCAGTTCATGTCACAAATGGGTTGACCGCTCGCGGTCAACCAGCCAAGAACTTGAAGACGTCTAGGAACGCAGTGGCGTCTTGGGCGAAGAACCCATGCCCACCCTCGTAGACATGAAGTTCAGCATTTGGAATTCGATCAGCCATCGCCTCGCTATTCGAAAGCGGAGCGATGCCGTCGTAGCGTCCAGCGCCGATAAACGTCGGTGCTGTGATTTGCTCGAGCCGATCCCACACGTCATGAGTGCTTCGTGCATTCAGTTGTTCGATCTCACCGCGTTCCGCCTCTGAACCTGGTTTCGCTCCGTACTGACCGCTGATGCCATCGACGAATAGCTGATCTGCTGGATGGGCAGCGAGCCACTCGGGAGTGAACCGCGTATCCATAATCGTCATTGAAATTCCCGCTCGTTCCGCTTCTTCCATCGAACGGAGTTCATGAAGCGGATATGAGGAGCCGCCTGCTCCACCAGGCGAGGTACAGAGCAATGCCAACCGCTCGACTCGTTCGGGAACGGTTACCGCAAACTCTTGCGCAACCATCCCGCCGAAACTGATCCCGATGACGTTGAACGTGTCCCAGCCAAGAAAATCAACAAGGGCAACCGCGTCAGCTGCATATTCCGCCATCGAATAGGGGCCAGCGGGAATTTCTGTACGACCCAATCCGCGCTGGTCATGCAGCACAACATCGAATTGCGTTCCGAGTGCGTCGAACAGCGGCCGCATGCGTTCGATCGTTGAACCCGATCCGTTGAACATCAGCAGTCGAGGACCCTCGCCTGCCTGTTCCCAATGAAGTTCGATTCCATTCAAGTGTTCAGTAGGCATGTCACATCGGTTTCCACTCGGGCGCCCGCTTCTCGCGGAACGCTTCTCCAGCTTCGGTCATATTTCCGGTAAACGTCCCAAGAACCTGCGTGCGATTCTCGAGTTCCATTGCCGAACGAAGGCTCGACGCATCAAGATTGGCCCACATGCCCACCTTGGTCATGCGCACTCCGTATTCAGAGTTGTCAGCAACCATCGCGGCAAGTTCAAGAGCTGTCGACTGGAGTTCGTCTGAACTTGTCACGCGATTCAGCACGCCGTACTCACGCGCTTCGTCAGCGCTGAACCGGCGGCCGGTCAGCATCAGTTCGGCAGCAATCGTGGGCCCGCAAATGCGCGGAAGCCAATAACTCGTACCGAGATCGCAAGAGGACAATCCAACACGGATGAAATGCGACGCAAAGAACGCGTCGGTTGAGGCGACACGAAGATCACAGGTCAGCGCTAGCGCAAGGCCTCCACCAACGACTGCACCGTGGAGAGCAGCGATCACTGGTTGCGGGGTTTCGTGAATGGCAAGAACCACGTCCATCAGATGTTCCTGCATCTCATGAATGAATCCAACTGGCCCTCGGCCGCGCGCACGATCAGGTACGCCACCTGTTCCGCTCATATCGGCTCCGGCACAGAACCCTCGACCATTTCCGTCGAGAATCACCACTCGAACATCACGATCGTGACGAATCGCCGCAAATGCATCGGAAAGGCCATCGATCAGTGCAGGGGTGAGCGCGTTATAGCGATCAGGGTCGTTAAGGGTCACCCGCAGAATGCCCTCGCCCACCATTGCTGTTTCAACTATTGCCATGCTGCTCCCCCACGAACTTGGAAATCCAAGTCCACCACATTGTTCACGCTCACGCGCCACCTACGATCGTCGCTTATGGATCACCTGAGCGCTGGCGGCATCGTTCTCCTCGCCATCGCCGCTCTGCTCGCTGGCGGAATCAACGCAGTTGCCGGAGGGGGTTCGCTCATCACCTTTCCCACTCTTCTCGCTCTTGGCTTCCCGCCCATCACCGCGAATGTGACGAATACGGTTGGACTTGTTCCTGGCTATCTCGGTGGAATTGCCGGTTACCGCAAAGAACTTGAAGGCCAGCGCGCAAACGTGCGCATGCTCTTGCCTGCGGCCTTTGCAGGAGCACTGTTAGGCGCAGTCATCCTGCTGACAACGTCGAGCAATGTCTTTCGAATTCTCGTTCCGTTCCTGGTGCTCGGTGCGTCACTACTTCTCATCGCACAACCGGCGATCCAAAAGAGACTCGCGCGACTCCACCCTGAAACCGGCGAATCCATCGTCTCCGAACACAACATCGCATCGGTCATTGGTGTTTTTATTGCCGCCATTTATGGCGGCTATTTCGGCGGTGTTCTCGGTGTCATCTTGTTAGCGATGCTTGGCATCACGATGGTCGAACATCTCCAGCGTCTCAATGCGCTGAAAAGCGTGCTGCAGTTTTCGATCAACATTGTCGCGGTAGTGATCTTCGCGATTTGGGGACCAGTGCAATGGGGGGTCGTCGCGATGATGGCTCCCCTCACCCTCGCTGGCGGATGGCTGGGTTCTCACTATGGTCGACGACTTCACCCAACACTGTTACGTCAAGCGGTTGGAATCTACGGAATCGTGTGCGCGGCGATACTCGCAATCACCGTTCGCTGAAACGTCTGTGTCGAAACTGTGGATCAGCCGATACCAAGCGAAATGTACGCAGGAGTTTGCGAATCGCTGGCCTGATACGGCTTCTTCGCCGAAAGGCCAAAGACAACGAGCAATGTTCCGCTGGGGCCATTCACAACATTGATCGACTTCACGTAATCAAGCTGAACGGGAAGCACTGTTGTGGGCGCCGCTGGCGAACCGCTCCAGGTTCCTTGTTGAAGTGTGATCACTAATGCGGCCGAGCCTTGCGTCGCCACCGGTGCACCGCTGGCATCAAGTACCGGACCGGTTGCGTAAGCCGCCGTCCAAGCACCAACCGACGAGCTCATCTTCAATTGAATGTTGTCGACACAACCCTGCTTTGAGTTCACGATTGAGCCAAGTGCCGACGAAGCACCCGACTTGCCGCCCGAACTAGTACCCACGGTGCCGGTAAATGGGCACGCCGTATCGGTGATCTGTTCGCCGCTCCTCACGGTGGTCGGGGTTGAGTTACTCGACGATGAGTCGCTCGAACAAGCAGCAACGGGGACGAAGAGCGCCACGACGGCGGCAGAGGCAATGAGACTGCGACGGATGTTCACGGATCTCCTCAGGAACGGGTTCGGCATCCAATGTAGAGCACACCTCACAGCCCCAAACCGACCTCAGGGTTCGATGGCCCCTTGACCCTCACAATTTCGTACACTCCCCGAGTCGCTCACTACCGATGAGCACCGGAACCAGGGGTATGTCATGAGTCGTTTTGATGGGAAGGTCGTCATCGTTACTGGTGCTGCCCGCGGACAGGGCGAGGCGGAAGCTCGTCTGTTTGCCGCCGAAGGCGCAAAGGTCATCCTCGCTGATGTCCTTGATGCTGAGGGCGAGGCCGTCGCTGCTGACATCGGATCGAATGCCCGCTATCTGCATCTCGATGTCAGTAACGAAGCGGAATGGCAAGCAGCAGTCGCCGCAACAAAAGACTTCGGCGGTCGTCTCGACGCACT
>CAMCTW010000105.1 GCA_945878645.1 Bifidobacterium breve | reverse complement strand
ATCCGTCGTTGAAACACCACCGCACCTCTAATGAGCGCTTCGTTTTCTCCTCGCCGGTATCGGTGCAGATCGACTCGGGCCTGCGACTAAAGGCAGTGGAAATCGAGATCCGAGTGGAGCCAGACGCGTTCTTCGTCGTGGTTTGACCTGCCGGACCGAGACGTTCGCCATGTAGCGTTCAAGTATGGATGTCATCGAGGCGAAGCAGCACGCCATTGAAGTGATCGACGGTTGCAGCGATCTCCTTCTTGAGGTCTCTCACTCCATTCATTCACACCCAGAAGAGAACTATGCCGAGCACCATGCCCATGATGTTCTGACCGCAGCCCTCGAGTCGCAAGGCCTCGATGTTCAACGAGGCGCATACGGCTTGCCAACAGCGTTTGAAGCATCGGCCGGAACCACCGGGCCGGAGGTCGCAGTCTTTTGCGAATACGACGCGCTACCCGGAATCGGACACGCTTGCGGTCATAACATCATCGCGGCGGCTGGTCTCGGAGCGGCGCTCGGTGCTAGCGCGGTCGCAGAGGAACTTCGCGGTCGATTGAGAGTGTTTGGGTCGCCGGCCGAAGAGGGAGGGGGAGGCAAGGTCTTCATGCTCGAGCGCGGAGCCCTTGATGGAATCGATGCGGCAATGATGATCCACCCCGCCGACGCCGATCTGCGTTGGATGACGACCATTGCGGTTCAGCAACTAATGGTGACGTGGCGCGGCGAGGCCGCTCACGCTGCAGCCCAACCGTGGAATGGCCGTAATGCTCTCGATGCAGCCGTCTTGGGCTACATGAACATTGCCGCTCTACGTCAACACATCCGTCCCCAAGAGCGGATTCATGGCGTGTTCACGAACGGCGGCGATAAACCAAATATCGTTCCCGCCACGGCGGCGATGCATTGGTTCGTGCGTGCCGCAGATATTGCTTCTCTCGAGGCGCTTAAAACTCGTGTGCTTTCTGCGTTACAAGCAGGAGGCGACGCGACCGGCTGCTCTACAGATTTCTCGTGGATCGAACCTTCCTATGCCGAACTCGTTCGGAACGATCCATTCGAAGAGCTCTATGCCTCCAACAGTGCAGCGATCGGGCGGGTGGTTTCAGAGCCAAGTGGCGATCTGAATGTTGTGGGTTCAACCGACATGGGAAATGTCAGCCATATCGTGCCCTCTATTCATCCCATGATCTCGGTTGCTCCACGCGGAATCGGAATCCACACAGAGAAGTTCACCGATTACGCAGCGTCAGCCTCTGGCGACGCCGGTGTACTTGATGGGGCAAAGGCCATGGCCATGACCATCATTGACCTGTGGTCCTCGCCAGAAAAACTGAAATCGATAACCGCTGCATTCGACGCTCGTCACAAGTCGTAGCTCCCCACAGCGGCATCCGCGGTCAGGAGCCCTCAACGCCGTACGTTGGTGCGCCGTGAGCGTCTACATCGCAGAGGAGTTCAGCCCAGAAGAAGCCGACGTTCTGCGTCGTTATTTCACGAACCTCTACGGGCCAGTGTTTGCACTGGTAAATCTTCCCGAGGTTGTGAAAGGCGCACTGTTCGCGAGGTATTCAAGGACTCACAAAAGTCTGCGAAGGTTGTTTCTCGACGAATTTGTCGGAGAACTCGACATCAGTGGAGACGCCTCCATCGATGCCACGATCGGACTTCGTCGGGCCGAAGAACTCTACGAGAAAGTGTTTTTCGAGTACGGCGATGACTCTGTCGCCCAACTCGGGGGAGTGCATCTGGCCTGCGAGCAGGCCTCGAACCTTCTGACCAAGGTTCTTGAGTGGGGTCGACTTATGGCGTACCTCGAGCAATCGACTCGCTACATCGCCTATGACGCCCGCATTGGCGGCCGCTATCGGTTCTACCGCCCGCCGGATGTTCTTCAGTCAAGTCTGGGCACTCGCTATGTCGGCGATATGGACCGGCTCTTCGACACCTACGGCGAATTACTGCCACTCCTTGTCGACGATATTCGCGAGCGGATCCCAAAGGATCCGTCAGATAGTGATTTCGTCTACCGCCAAGCAATTCGGGCAAAGGCCTTCGACTCAATACGAGGGCTACTTCCTGCATCTTCGCTTTCGAACGTCGGCGTTTACGGCACGGGCCAGGGCTACGAAATGTTGTTGCTTCGCATGCGCTCGCACCCATTGCCCGAAGCTCGTACGTACGCGGACCTCATGCTCACCGAGTTGCGCAAAGTAGTTCCCTCTTTCCTGAAGCGAGTGGATCTCGACGACAGGGGAGTGAAGTGGAGCAATTACATGAGTTCGAGCCGACACGCAATGGACGACATCGCCGGGCGTCTCTTCGCCGGCGTTGAAGACATTGAACCGGCACCTGTTGTCACACTTGTCGATTTCGATCCCGATGCCGAGATCAAACTCGTCGCCGCCGCGCTCTATCCCCATCTTTCCCTACCCGAACGCCAAATCGAGGATCGGGTTCGGCAGATGAGCACTGAAGAGCGCGTGGCAGTTCTCGACGCCTACGAAGGCGAACGAGACAACCGGCGACATAAACCCGGTCGCGCACTCGAACGCCCCTCGTATCGATTCGATATACTCGCGGATTACGGTGCATTTCGAGATCTTCAACGTCACCGCATGCTGACCATCGATTGGCAGAAGCTCACGCCGCTCCACGGCTACACCCGCCCGGCGGCAGTCGATGACGCCGGCGTCGGTGCAACCTTCGACGAAGCGATGGAACGTTCAGCATCTCTTTACGAAGCTCTCGAGGAGCGCTTCCCAGCTGAGTCCTCCTACGCGGTCTCACTGGCGTATCGAGTTCGATTCTCGATGCATATGAACGCTCGAGAAGCAATGCACCTCATCGAGTTGCGAACAACGCCCCAGGGGCATCCTGCCTATCGGATCGTTGGTCAGGAGATGCACCGCCTCATTGCAGAGCAAGCCGGGCACCATGCCATTGCAGCCATGATGCGCTTTGTGGATCACAGCGCCGAACCTGAACTTGAACGCCTTCAAGCCGAACGAAGGTCCGAAAGTCGTCGTTTGGAGCCGTAAATGGGGTGTCGTTTGTCACCTTTCGCCATCAGCGACACGAATGGCACCAACACCACCCCAGAACGTGCCTATCATCCGCGGCACGAATCACCTTGGCCTCGCCCTGCGAAGGCCCTAACGCGAGGACTCCATGGCTGACGATCCCATCGAAGAAGAATTCGACGAGGAAGAAATCGACGTCGATCTCGAAGGTGAAGACCTCGAGGGCGATCTTGTCGAAGACCTTGATGAGGTCCTCGTCGATGTGGTCGTCGAGGACGAAGAAGACGAGGAAGCAGTCGCTGATGCCGCGCTTGCTGCGCGTCCCAAGCGTGAGGACGAAGATGACGAGGAGGAAGATCTCAACCCTGACGACGTCGAGGCCGACCTCGATGCGATTCTGAAAGATCGAATCGCCGCTGCCGACGACGAAGATGAAGAAGATGAAGAAGTCGTACCTGAACCTCGGGCTCCTGCTGATATAGCGGAAGGCGTGACGCCAAAGAAGGCGAACGAATTCATGTGCACCGGATGTTTCCTTCTGGTCAACCGAGGTCAGTTTGGTTCCCCCGGTTCGATGCACTGTCCAGTCGGTGAAGCTGAGTGTCCCGCAATCGTTCATATCGAATCCGGGGCACTAGATCGGCAAGTAAAAGCAGCGGCGAAGAAGCCACCGGTCAAGAAAGTAACTGCGCAAACTGCTGCTGCGAAGAAGCCCGCCGCAAAAGCGCCCGTGAAGAAAGCGCCCGTGAAGAAAGCGCCAGCCAAGCCAGCATCAGCGAAGAAAGCCAAGAACTGAAGTGTCGGCGTCAACGAGCGATTCGGCCGGCGATTCTGTCGAGCAGATGCTCGACATGTTCCTCTACGCTCCAATTGGATTTCTATCGAAGAGCGCCGAGTCTGTGCCCGAACTCGCAAAGCGTGGTCGGACTCAAGCTGCTAACGCTCGAGTGATCGGGCAGTTCGCGCTCGGAACCACGAATGCGAAGGCCCGAACGGCCTTCGCCGACGCCGAACAGCACGTGCGCTCTTTCTTAAAGATCATTACCGAGTCAGCGAAGCCATCACGACCTGAAGCACCCGCAACCAGTTCGGTTGCGGCCGAGAATGACAGCACTTCAGTTCTTCCTGGCGCGTTCGCCGGCTACGACGCTCTGACCGCCGTCCAAATCCTTCCGTTGTTGGCCACGCTTTCGCCGGTAGAACTTCAGCAAGTTTCTGACTACGAACAGGCCCACCGCGCTCGAAAGACAGTCCTCGCCCGAATTCGTCAGTCGCAGAACTGAGATGTCAACGACGGTCCGCCCCGCGGAACAGTCGGATCTCAGCGAGTTGACCGCGTTAATGGACACAGCATTACTGGAACTACGGAACCAGCGTGGGGGAGACGCACTGGCTTGGGCGCTCGACCGCAATACCTCCTCGCTCCACACTCTTACTGCGGCCCTCGACGCGCCCGACACGATGCTTTGGTGCGGTCTTTGGGAGAACGTACTCGCCGGCTATGCGATCGCTTCGGCTATTACTGAGGGCGAAGAGCAGATCGTCTTGATCACTGACGTGTACACCACACCCGAAGTTCGTGACGTGGGCGTTGGCGAACTACTCCTCGAATCAGCGATCGCATGGGCGACAGTGCTCGACGCTGTGGCGATTGATGCCTATGCACTCCCTGGAGCGCGTGAATCAAAAAACCTCTTCGAGCGTTTCGGGCTTACCGCACGACTGATCACTGTTCGCCGTCATCTGCGCTAAGAAAGCGGCGAGTCGCTGCTAGCGGCCTTTCCATTCAGGAGCACGCTTCTCAATAAACGCGTTGAGGCCCTCAGTTGTGTCTTCAGAAGCCAAAACGCGACCAAAGGCCGCGCCTGTCTTCGCCATGATTGTTTCCTCATCGTCCCAGTCAGCTGCAATTACGAGTGTGCGGCTTTCCCAGACTGCGAGTGGGGCATTGACCGCAATCGCATTCGCCAACGTCATTGCGCCCTCAAGGGCTTTTCCTTCGGCGGTGATGCGATTAACGAGACCGAGCTCGTAGGCGCGCTGTGCGGAGAGGGGTTCGCCTGTGAGAGCCACTTCGAGAGCGACATTCTTTCCGACGATTTTTGGGAGTCGATAAAGGCCACCGGCTCCGGCGACAAGATTGCGCTTCACTTCAGCGAGCCCAAACTGTGAAATATCGGAAGCGACGATCATGTCAGCAGCCAAAGCGATTTCACATCCACCTGCGGTCGCCAAACCATCGACTGCAGCAATGATCGGCTTCGTTCGAGGGAAGGTTGTGAAACCCCCGAATCCGCCCTTCTTTGTTGCGAGGTCACCGGGTCGGCCCTCGCTGATGACTTTCAGATCAGCGCCGGCACAGAACACAGGCTTCTTGTGCCCGGTCGTATTCGCAGTCAGCACTCCAACCCAAACCTCGGGGTCGGCCTCGAAGGTCTCGAGGTGCGCTGTCATCGCGTTCGCGACGTCACCGTTCACCGCATTGCGGGCCTCGGGACGGTTGAGTGTAAATACTGCGATATGTCCGTGAACTTCATATTCGACCATGCCGAAACTCTAGCGAGTTCGCCGATAGCCCTCCGTTTCGTCACGTGACGAAACTACGAGTGGTGCTTTGGCATCCACTCGAACTCCTTGAGTTGTTGGCCGACTAGTTCAGGCGGATTCTTCGCCATCGGAAGGCGGTTCGTCGGCTACGACGTCAGGCTCACTCGGTGCTAACTCCACTACGTCTGGAGTCTCCGCTGTCGGAGTCGCTACCTCTTCGACAGGAGGTTCGTCTGTTGTCTCGGTCGGAGCAGACTCGGCCGAAGCCTCGGGGGCATCGACCGTTGCAGGTACTACTGCGTCGGTGAGCTTGGGCTTCGGCGGACGAGGCTTTGCTCCTGAACGTGACTTCGACGGCGCAGCAGCCGCAATACCAAAGAGTGACGCAATCTGGGGGAGCCGTGCAGCAACCTTCTTGACTGCCGCGAGAAGTTCTGGCGATGGTTCTGCCGGAATCCCGAGCGGAGTCACCTGCGTACGAACCGGCGAAAAAGCCAGCGCATCGAGCACGGTTGCGTAACGATCTTGTCCAGTCTCTGGCGTGAGGGAGGCAACTGTCGCTTCGGTAAGTTTGGCTGCAAGTTCCGCCGGCAGAGGTGAACCGGCCTTGGGTGGGCGAGAACTTACGCGCAATGCGCGAACCGCACGGCCACCGGCAAGAAGTTCGGTGATCTCCGTGAGCCATGCAGTTTGTTCCGACTCCACTCGCTGCGTGAGCCCGGCCTTTAGTTGCTCAGCAATGGCTCGGGAGTCATCGTCGCGCGCACCAGCATCGGCAGCCACGATCACCGAACGCAGATCACGAAGGTCGAGTTCAGCAAGGTCGGCCAGTGCCGCTTCAGCTTTGTCGAGCCATTCGGCCGAGCGAAGAGCGGGCATCAGTTGCTCAGCAAGTTGTAGAAGCGGTGCAGGACTGATTTCTGGTTTGCCTTCGGCCTTATTTGTTTCGTTTTGCTTCTCGACCGCGAGACGCACGGCGGGGATGCCGCCGCGGAGTACCTGTTCAGCGATCGGCTTCTGTTCTGGAGCGAGCGCGGCGAGCGCGGCGTTGCGGTGGGTGCGTCCCGCACGTAAGCGCTTTGCCTTCGGCTTCGGTTCCGGGGCAGGAGAGGTGGGGCGGTTCGGGTGGGCAGTGCGAGTGCCACTCTTACGACGAGCGTCTTGTGAACCTTCGCCCTCGACGCGGGGCTTGCGGTCGCGTGGCGGACGAGAATCTTTGCGGTCGGCATCGCCATCGCGACGGGGCTTGCGATCGCCGCGGTCGCCGCGGCCCTTCGGTGCAAGTTTCGTTGTGACGAGCGGTTCGTCGTCGCGGCGGGGTGTACCAACAATGACGATACGTTCCGGCTCTTTACGCGCACCCTTCGGCGCAAGCACCGCGATGATGTCGATGCCGTCCATCATGAAGTCGGCGTCTGCACGCACCACATCGCCCACCTTGGCGCCGGCGAACAGCAGCGAACCGTTGAGCTCTCCCTTGGGCAACTTGGCCCCGGCAGCACGCCAGGTCCAGGTTCCGTCTTCTCGGGTACTTGTGAGTTCAACTTCGATGCGGCGTG
>CAMCTW010000104.1 GCA_945878645.1 Bifidobacterium breve | reverse complement strand
TCCTCGGAGTCGACGTGTGTCGGCAATGCCGATGTCGGTCATGGCTCGACGAGCTTTGACCTTTCCGACACCGGGAAGCGATTCGAGGATGGCAAGCACTTTGATACCGGCAACAAGTTCATCGGTACCGGCAAGTTCGAGAACCTGCGGGAAGGTGAGTTCTCCCGTTTTCAACTTGTCCTTGACGATGGCACGGGCTCGACGAGCTTCCGCAGCCTTCGCGAGCGCGGCCTGCCGTTGTTCAGGAGTGAGAGCAGGAGGCTGCGGCATGGCGAAGACCCTAGCCGTTGCCCTCCGACACCCGTCCGGGAGGAGGCCATGGAGCCTCAGCCGATGGCGGCAGCAACCTCTGCAGCGATTGAAATCGCCGCTTTAATTGGGTCGTCAGCATGGGTCACGGCTCGCCCAATGACGAGAACGTCAGCGCCTGACGCAATCGCCGATGTAGGTGTGGCCGGTCGAGCCTGATCATCGGCGCTCACTCCCGCTGGTCGGATCCCGGGCACAACCGTGACCACCTCGGGCGCTAGTGAGCGAACGATTGCAAGATCACTTGCCGCACACACCAAGCCGCCGCAACCTGCCTCGAGGACGACGCCGACTCGCTGTTCGAGAGAAGCGAGATCGGCCTGCTCGCTCGTAAGCACCGTGATGCCGAGGCAAATCGGCGCCGGCAGTCCCGCCGCAGCGGCTCCAGCGGCGACACCCTCGACACCCGCACGTAAATGATCGACACCTGCTCGTGTGTGCACGGTCAGGTACGAAACACCTAATGAACCCATGACCCGTGCGGCCTTGTTCACTGTGGTCGGGATGTCGAGCAATTTCAGATCGGCAAAGACAGCGAACCCGTCTTCGATCATCGCTTCAATGGCTTCGGGTCCTGCCGCACTGAACAGTTCCAAACCTACTTTTGCGACGCCAAACCACGGCCTTAAGAGGTGTGCGAGGCGTCGAGCTTCGACGACATCGTCGACATCGAGCGCAAGGGCAAGACGAGAACGGATGGCTTCGGGTGCACCATTTGAGAAGGCGACGATATCAGCGGCCATGAACAACTCCGATCAGTTCGCGTACCGAACCAATACTGTGCTCGGCGCACCACACTTCGATCTCTTTTAGAACTCGGGCAACACTGCGAGGGTCGGCGAATGACGCGGTACCGACTTGGATCGCGCTTGCGCCGGCCATCATCAATTCGATTGCATCGACACCACGAGCAACTCCGCCAACACCGATGATTGGAATTTCGGGATATGCCGCGTGCACATCGTGTACTGCTCGAACCGCAACAGGATGAATTGCTGGTCCGGAAAGTCCGCCGCCTCCGCCACCAAGTCGATAGGTACGCGTTTCGGTATCGATCGCCATTCCCAGAACGGTGTTCACGAGAGTGACCGCGTCGGCGCCGGCGGAGTGCGCCGCCTTCGCTATGGACGCGAGATCAGAAACATTTGGACTGAGCTTCGCCCACATCGGACGACCGCAAACTGAAGCCGCTTGAATCGCTTCTGCAGTTGTCTCGGGAGCATGGGCAAACATGCGATTGCGATCGTGAAGATTTGGACACGAAACATTTACTTCAACAGCAACGACTTCGATCGGAGCGTCTCGCAGAAGTTCCGCGGCTTTTGCATAGTCCTCGATTGTTGTTCCCCAAATACTGGCCACGACCGTTGCCCCGGTAGCGATGACCGCCGGAAGTTCCTCTTCGAGCCACTTGCGCACGCCGGGACCTTGCAAACCAACGCTATTAATCATGCCGCCAGGAGTTTCGTGAACCCGTGGCGCAGCATTTCCCGCCCACGGTTCTGGTGAAAGCGATTTCACGACCACAGCACCCAGTGTCGAAAGATCGACATAGGCCCCGAGTTCGTCGCCGTGTCCGGCTGTCCCGGACGCAGTCATCACAGGGTTCGCCAACGTGATCGAACCCACTGTTGTCGTGAGATCCACAGGCTCTTTGGAAACCCGGCGTCTTGCCATCAGGCTGCCCCCCCACGACGCACGCCTTGGTGATATTCCTGCAGCGAGCGCACTTCAAGTGGATGAGATTGACGGTCGGCCATTCCGTTCACTGCGGCCAGACCTGCTGCGGCTGTCGTAAGAAGCGGGATGTTGTGCTTGCCGGCAGCAGCGCGAATGTGAGCTCCGTCGGCACGAGGTCCGCGACCTCGTGGCGAATTCACCACGAGAACAACCTCGCCACTTTCGATGAGATCCACCGCGTCCTGACCATCGGGTTCGCCGAGCTTGGCCACGACTGTTGCGACCTCGATGCCGTTATGAGTCAGATAGTCGGCGGTACCCGAAGTGGCGGCGATTGAGAATCCGAGTTCGCGGAAACGTTGCGCGGTTTTCACGCCCACCTTTTTGTCCCGGTCGGCGAGCGAAAGGAACACCATGCCCGAGGTCGGAAGATTTGTGCCGGCAGCAAGCTGACTCTTGGCAAAGGCCAGCCCGAAGGTCAGATCGATTCCCATCACTTCGCCAGTTGAGCGCATCTCGGGACCAAGCAACGCATCGGCTTCGGGGAAACGACTGAAGGGCAGCACCGCTTCCTTCACGGCGATGTGATCGCCCTGCACTGGTTCAGACAGCAAACCCTCTGTGCGTAGTTCAGCGAGTGTTGCCCCCAGCATGACTCGAGCGGCCACCTTCGCCAACGGGACGCCCGTGGCTTTAGCGACAAACGGCACCGTGCGACTGGCGCGTGGATTGGCTTCGATCACAAAGACCTGCCCGCTCTTCACTGCGTACTGCACGTTGAGAAGTCCGATCACGCCAAGCGCATTGGCGATGCGTTGGCTGTAGTCAACAAGCACCGCCATCGTCTCGGTCGAAAGTGAATACGGCGGGATAACACATGCTGAGTCGCCCGAATGAACGCCCGCTTCTTCGACGTGTTCCATGATTCCACCGATGACAAAGTCGCCGGTTGCATCGCGGATCGAATCAACATCGACTTCGGTTGCATCTTCGAGAAAGCGATCGACAAGTACCGGACGCTCAGCAGAAAGCCCACCTTCTTTTCCGAGACTGCCGAAACTTGCGAGCTGCGCCATGGCAACACGAAGACCTTCGTCGTCGTAGACGATCTCCATTGCTCGGCCACCGAGCACGTAGCTGGGGCGAACGAGTGCCGGATACCCGATTCGATTCGTGATGGCGAGAGCCGCATCGATATCGACAGCAGTGCCACCGGCAGGCTGCGGAATCTCAAGACGAGCGCAGAGTGCATTCCAGAGTTCGCGGTCTTCTGCGGCATCGATCGATGCAGGAGAGGTTCCGGCAATAAGTTCGACCGGAAGCGTGTTGGACAGCTTGAGCGGAGTTTGACCACCAAGGGACACGATGACGCCCACTGGCTTTTCAGCATCGATGATGTTCATCACATCTTCGTGAGTGAGCGGTTCGAAATAGAGGCGATCGCTGGTGTCGTAATCGGTGGAAACTGTTTCCGGATTGCAGTTCACCATGATGGTTTCGAATCCGGCATCGCGCAGAGCAAAGGAAGCGTGAACGCAGCAGTAATCGAATTCGATTCCTTGGCCGATTCGATTTGGTCCGGAACCGAGAATGATGACCTTTTGGCGATCCGAAGGCGACACCTCGTCGGTGTCCTCCCATGTCGAGTAGTGATATGGGGTCTTCGCATCAAATTCGGCTGCGCAGGTATCGACCGTCTTGTAAGTCGGCACGACGCCAAGTTCGAGACGACGGGTGCGCACTTCGGCCTCGGTGCGATTCCAAAGCCAGGCCAGCTGGGCATCGGAGAAACCCAAACGCTTTGCTCGACGCCAGCCAAGGCGAGTGAGGTCGTCGAACCCCACTTCGGAAAGGTGGGCACGTTCTTCCGTGATCGCACACATTTGGTCGAGGAACCATGGATCGACTCTGGTGGCGGCGTAGACCTCGTCGATGGACTTGCCGCGACGCATCACGGCTTCGAGTTGGAAGATTCGATCTGGAGTACCAATGCAAGCCTGCGCCAGGAGTTCATCGAGTGGAATGTCGTCGTATTCCGCCTCGCCGGGATCGCAATTCAGACCAAAGCGACCTTGCTCAAGCGATCGCAATCCCTTTTGCAATGACTCGGGGAAGGTGCGGCCGATTGCCATCACCTCTCCTACAGATTGCATCTGAGTACCCAACACGCCACTCGTGCCTGGGAATTTCTCGAAGGCCCAGCGCGGAATCTTTGTGACCACATAATCGATGGTGGGTTCGAAAGACGCTGGGGTCATCTTGGTGATGTCGTTGGGGATTTCGTCGAGCGTGTAACCAACAGCAAGGCGCGCTGCGATCTTTGCAATTGGGAATCCCGTTGCCTTCGAGGCGAGCGCAGAGGAGCGAGAAACTCGCGGATTCATTTCGATAACGACCATGTCGCCGTTTTCGGGGTTCACCGCAAACTGAACGTTCGAACCACCGGTTTCGACACCTACTCGGCGCATCACTGCGAATGCTGCATCGCGCATGAGTTGATACTCGTGGTCCGAAAGTGTCTGAGCCGGAGCGACGGTGATTGAGTCGCCTGTATGTACACCCATCGGGTCGATATTTTCGATCGAGCAGACGATCACGCAGTTGTCGGCGTGATCGCGCATCACTTCGAGTTCGTATTCTTTCCAGCCAGCGATCGAGGTTTCAATCAGGATCTCGGAGATCGGACTCGACTCGAGGCCGTAGGCGGCGATCTTTTCGAACTCTTCCATCGTCGAGGCAATTCCGGTGCCGCGTCCGCCCAAGATGTACGCCGGACGAATAACGGCTGGGAGTCCGATGGAGCCGATCACCGCCATGGCCTCTTCGAGGGTGTGCGCTGAACCGGAGATTGGAGTGGCGAGGCCGATTTCGGCCATGGCTTGTTTAAACAGTTCGCGATCTTCCGCTGTGGCAATGGCAAGCGCATCTGCGCCGATCATTTCAACGTCGTACTGCGCCAGCACACCTGCTTCTTCAAGAGCCATCGCGAGATTCAGTGCGGTTTGACCGCCGAGTGTCGGCAACAGGGCATCGGGGCGCTCACGTTCGATGATGCGAGTGAGTACTTCAATATCGAGAGGCTCGATGTAGGTCGCGTCCGCGAAATCTGGATCGGTCATGATCGTTGCTGGATTCGAGTTTGCGAGCACGACTCGGTAGCCCTCTTCACGAAGGATTCGACAGGCTTGCGTTCCTGAATAATCGAATTCGCAGGCCTGGCCGATAACGATCGGACCGGATCCGATCAGCAGGATGGTTTTGATGTCATCACGGCGCGGCATCAGTTGGTTCCCTTCACGGAATCCATGAGTTCATCGAACATGGTGAACAAGTACGCGGCATCGTGTGGACCAGGCCCAGCTTCGGGGTGGTACTGCACGCTGAACGCCGGGAGATCAAGACTTCTGAGACCTTCGACGACACCATCGTTGAGATTTCGATGCGTGACCTCGACCTTCTTGCCAAGCGAACCGTCGTCGACCGCGTAGTTGTGGTTCTGACTAGTGATCTCGACGGTTCCCGTGTCGAGACGTCGGACGGGATGATTTCCGCCATGGTGCCCGAATGGAAGTTTGTAAGTCTTGGCCCCAAGCGCGGTCGCGAGTAATTGGTGACCGAGACAGATGCCAAAGATCGGAACTTCGCCTAACAGCCCGTCGATGATCTGCGGAGCTCCGGCCACTGCGGCAGGATCGCCAGGACCATTTGAAAGAAACACACCGTCAGGATTGCGCGCTAAGACCTCTGAGGCTGGAGTTCCTGCGGGCACGACTTCGACAGTTGCGATACCCGACAGATGACGCAGGATCGTGGTCTTTATTCCGAAGTCGTAGGCCACGACACGTTTGGGCCTGCGGCCACTTGGCCCGGTGAACGCGTACTCATAAGAAGCATCGCAGGTCACCAAACCAACAAGATCGACGCCACTCGTTCCGTGTTCGGCTTTTGCCGCAGCGAGCAATGCTGATTCAGATGCCGAGCCGAATGCGCCAGGCATGGCACCGAGGTCGCGGATATGACGAGTGAGCCGTCGAGTGTCGATACCCGCAATGCCAGGAACTCCAGCGTTCTGAAGGAACGATTGCAGATCACCTTCGGAACGCCAGTTGCTCCGACGCCGAGCCATGTCGCGAATGATGATGCCCCGGGTAAAGGGCCGGCGTGATTCGTCATCGAATGCCGTGACGCCGTAATTCCCAATATGCGGATAGGTGAATGTGATGAGCTGCCCGGCATAGGAAGGATCGGTGATGATCTCCTGATATCCGGTAAGAGCGGTATTGAACACAACTTCGCCAGAGGTGATGCCATCAGCACGTTGAGCCCCAATTGATTCACCTTCGAACACGGTGCCGTCGGCGAGAACCAGCAGTGCTTCTTCGATACTGTTCATCGTTGTGCCTCTCCATCGAGAACGGTTGGGACGCCACATAGGAACGTGTGTCGTACCTTTCCGCGCACGACGCGCCCTGCATATGGCGTGTTATTGGATTTACTTGCGAGTGCTGATGGGTCGACGGCCCACTCGAGGGCTGGATCGAACACCACGAGGTGCGCTGGTTCATCGGCTTGGATATTGCGACCGTGAATGCCGTCGATGCGGGCGATCGCTGCCGGGTTCCATGACATCTTGGCGATGAACTCAGTCATGGAGAGCACCCCGGGTTCGACCAGTTCGGTGATACCGAGAGCAAGCGCGGTTTCGAGCCCGAGCATTCCGCATGGTGCATGATCGAACGGCGCCTCTTTGACATCGTCGGTGTGAGGAGCGTGATCGGTGGCAATCGCATCGATGGTGCCGTCGGCCAAGCCTGCCTTTACCGCCGCAACATCTTCAGCGGTTCGCAGCGGTGGGTTGACTTTGAAGACCGGATCGTAGGAAGCGACTTCGGCATGAGTGAGGGTGAAGTGATGCGGTGTCGCTTCGGCCGTGACATTGAGGCCGCTGGCTTTCGCGTCGCGCACGAGCGCAACAGCCCCTGCGGTTGAGAGATGTTGGAAGTGCACAGCCATCCCCGTGAGGCGCGAGAGGGCGATGTCGCGAAACACCATGAGTTCCTCGGCTTCGGCCGGTATGCCGGGAATGCCGAGGCGGCTCGACCATTCGCCTTCATGCATGTGTCCGCCATGGCTCA
>CAMCTW010000103.1 GCA_945878645.1 Bifidobacterium breve | reverse complement strand
CCAGGGCCGGGAGAGCTCGGCAATGGAGAGCAGCCGGGTCTGACCCGGCTACATTCAGTCCTATGGGTCAGCCAGTCACAGTTCTAGAAAAGCCATCGTCAATCCCCGGCGTGGTCCGATTCGAGACCAATCGTCCGCTTACCGGCATGGGACACGAGATCTACCGCTCTGCTGACGATGTGTTAGCCGATCGGCCGGCTGACCTCGTGGCCCGTACGTTGTTTGAGGTTGCTGGGGTCGAGTCGGTCCATGTGAATGGCAATGTGATCACGGTGGCGTTCACGGGCAAGCCTGAGGGTTTGAAGGAACGCCTTGAGGAGCTCTTCACCTATTACCGAGAAGGTGTCGAAGTCGTGATGCCGGAAGGTTTCGGCGACTAATCAGTTGCCTTTATCGAACATCTGTTCGATACTGGTGCGGTGGTTCTCCCCGCCGCTCTTTCCTCTTCCAGAGACCTTCCTGGTCTTCACGAACTGGCCGAACAGATTCGGCCGGTGGTGCTGGCGCGCCAAGCCGTGCTGCCCGTTTGTGGGCCACTTGAACAGGTCATTCCCGATGGGGGGCTTGTGCGTGGTTCGACCATTGCCGTTGGCGGAGTCGGGGCCACTTCGCTGGCACTGCAGCTCGTTGCAGCGGCATCGAAGAACGGTTCGTGGGTCGCCGTTGTTGGATTGAGCGACCTCGCTCCGGTCGCTGTGCTTGAAGCGGGTCTTGATGCTGAGCGTGTGGCATTTATTGATTGGGGAGGTTCGGGCCGAGGGGTTGATGTCGTGGCCGCGCTTGTCGGCGCAATCGACATCATCGTGCTCGACTCACGGTTGTCGTTACGCGATTCAGATACTCGTCGTCTTGGGTCGCGTTTACGTGAACGCGGTTCGATTCTTGTTGTGGTGTCTCCAGGGAATGAACCAACCTCGCAGTGGTCAAGTGATCTTGTCTTTACCGTTCGGGATTCGCAGTGGGAAGGACTTGGCTGTGGTCATGGTCATCTGCGGTCGCGTCGGGCGCGCGTTGGTGTTGGTGGACGAGGGCGAGCAAGTCGCAACATGCAGCATGAACTGTTGTTGCCGGCGGCCGATGGTCAAGTTGCAGTAGCGGAATGCGAAGACGGCGGTGGAACGGTCGTCGCGTTCGGCCGGTGATGTGGTGACGCTGTGAATGTGCGCACATTGGTGGTGTCGTGCCCGGATTGGCCAGTGATCGCCACAGCTGCATCGGCTGACGAAGTCGTCGCGGTCATTGCGGCGAATCGGGTGACGGCAACATCGCCGGCGGCGCGAGCAGAAGGAGTCGAGATCGGCCTGCGCAGGCGCGAGGCACAGCGCCGTTGTCCGGGATTGCAGATTGTCGACCCAGACCCTGATCGTGATGCGCGCGTCTTTGCTGCAATTGCGGCTCTGGTCGACCAGTTCACTCCACGAGTCGAGATGTCATCGCCTGGTTCTCTTGCCTTTCCCACGCTCGGGCCCTCTCGCTATTTCGGCGGAGACGAGGCGTTGGCTCGTCTCGTTGCTGCTGACATCGACGGCGCGCTCGGGTCATCGGGCTGGTTCGGTGCGGTGGGTGTGGGCATCGCCGATGGGGTGTTTGCGGCGACGCATGCTGCGGAACTGGCAACGGCTGAACCTGACCATGTGCGGGTAATCGCCCCGGGAGAATCAGCGCTTTTCCTTTCTCGGTTTCCCGTTTCGGCACTTGGACGACCGGAATTGGCTGATCTTCTGCAGCGACTAGGGCTTCGTCATCTTGGCGAGTTCGCGGCACTCAAGGTTGACGATGTTGTTGCCCGTTTTGGGGTCGATGGGAGGTTGGCGCATCGACTTGCTCGTGGTCTTGATGAACGACCGCCGGAAGTGGGTCCTCCGCCACGGTCCTTTGATGTCATTGCGAAGCTTGATCCGCCGGCTGAGCGCGTTGATATCGCCGCGTTCGCAGCGCGAACTGCAGCAGACCAATTACACGAACAACTCGGTGGGGAAGGTTTGGCGTGCACGCGCTTACTTGTTGTTATTGAGACCGATTCAGGGGAACGGCTTGAACGCGTCTGGCGTCATGAAGGCGCGTTGTCATCGACAGCCATCGTCGATCGTGTCCGTTGGCAACTCGATGGATGGCTCAATGGTCCAAGTGCACAGCGACCAACGGGTGGGGTGACACGGCTAGTACTTGTTCCCGACGAAGTGATGCCTGCTCGCGGTCGGCAACAAGGTTTTTGGGGAGGCGAGAGCGAGGCCGACGAACGCGCTGGTCGGGCATTGGCGCGCGTACAAGGAATGTTGGGTGTCGCGGCGGTGACGATTCCTGAGCGACGTGGCGGTCGGGGACCAGCCGATGTCGTGGTGCGCGTGCCATTCGTTGGTGTTGATGGTGACGATGGTCAAGGCCGCGGCGTTGCGCTTGATGCTCCGTGGCCGGGCCGAGTGCCTTCACCGTTACCAACCTTGCTTCCGACTGAACTGCTGCCGATTCAAGTGCTTGATGTGCGGGGCGCTCTGGTGTGGGTGAGCGGGAGGGGAACGCTGAGCGCTGAACCTTCAATGGTGAGATTCGATGACGCGGCACGAGGCGGGGTCTCGATCCTGGGGTGGGCCGGGCCATGGCCGTGCGATGAGCGGTGGTGGGATCAACTCACGCATCGTCGCCGCGCCCGCTTGCAGTTGGCGTTGACTGATGGTCGGGCACTGCTCGTTCAGATTGAGCAGGGGCGTTGGTCAGTCGAGGCGATCTATGACTGAACTGCACCCCATAGCGATCGCGCCGAATGCCTTGGAAATAGCTGAGTCCTAACTGATCGGGCGAATCGGGGTTTGCCTGAGTACGCCAAATGCAGGTTGTGACGTAACGTCTGATCTGTCCTCAACGGTTACACGTGGGAAGCCAGCGTGGCTGGGTTCGCCCGTTTTTACCCGTCCTGTTTCGATCAGAGTCCCCCATGTCCTCACGCCGATTTCGAGTGCTTGTCCTCTGCGTGGCGCTGCTCGTTCTGCTGGCGGGTGGAGGATTCTGGATTGCGGCACGAACAGAAACTGACACCACGGCGACTGATGCGCCACCGGTGGTAACAGCTCCGACGACGTCGACGACAGAGGTTGACAAGTCGCTGATGCCGAACGATCCGTTGCCGCCTGTTGCCCCAGCGGAGCGAGTTGCACCAGAAGTAGATGCAGCGATCGCGGCGACAGGTACGACTGAAGTGCTTGTGGTTTTCGATGCAGAGATTTCAGGAACCGACGACGAGAAACGCGCACAAGTACAAGCGGGGATCGATTCGATCACCGAATCGTTGCCAGCGGGAAGTTGGTCCATTGCGGGCGAGACGCCAACGGATCCAACTGCCAATTTGATCATCGACGCGCGTGCTCTCTCCGTCCTGCAGGCGCGCCCGGGCATTCGGCGTGTGCAATCGGCGTTGCACGAGTTCTATCCAGCCGAACTCTCAAGTTCTGAATCGCTTTCGAGCGAACTTGGGGTGAGTGCCAATTTGGCGACGATGGGCGCGAGCACGCCAGTAACTGGAGCATGGGCATCTGGATTCAAGGGTGCCGGAAAAACGATCGCGGTGCTCGATACCGGGGTGCAGACCGATCATCCGTTCTTGATGAACGGGACGGCGCAAAAAACGGTTGGTGAGGCTTGTTTCGCCTCGACGTTCGGCTATTCAACGACATGCCCAGGTGGGGCGTCGATGAGCGTGAGTGAGCCGTCGAAAGTTGGCGCCGGTGCTCCATGCCCGATTGACATTGTCATTGGCTTGCAGAAGGAATGTAACCATGGGACACACGTTGCCGGAATTGCCGTTGGCGGGAACGGAACTGGGAACTCGGGGATTGCTCCGGACGCATCGCTGATTGCGGTGCAAGTATTTTCCTATAAGTACACAACAAATACCATCACCTCAAACACTGGAGATATTGATGATGCGCTCCAGTGGCTCTACAACCGTCATACGGATTTTCCCGGACTCACGGCGGTCAATCTCAGTCTTGGTGATGGACTGTTGTACACGGGTTTTTGTGATGTAACTGAGGCAAGCACCTACAGCAAGGTGCAGCAATTGCTCAATGTCGGCATCGTGACTGTTGTCGCGGCTGGAAATGAATCGCGCACCACTGGGGTGTCGGCGCCGGCATGTCTTTCCAACGTCGTTACGGTTTCGGCGCTCACTGCCGGATCGGGTGCGGACCTACGCGCCAATTATTCGAATATTGGACCACAAGTAAATGTCTTTGCGCCGGGAACGCTGACGTCATCGATCCCCTGCGACGGCACCGTGGCCATGCAAGGAACCTCGATGGCAACACCAGCGGTGTCGGGCTCGATTGCAATTCTCCGACAGGGGACAGTGGGGGCCACCGTTGCGTTGCTTGAAAATTCTGGCGGACTAGTTGCTGGCTACTCGAAACCAAGCGTGAAGCTCAACACTGCGATTATCGGACTCCCCGGACCAACCGGGCCAGTAAGTGGCGTTGCTTCAGGATCGCAAGTCGCAGTGTCATGGACGGCAGGATCACCAGGGTCGGGAACGCTGAGTAGTTACAAGGTGACTGCTGCGCCGGGCGGCCAGTCCTGCACGATCTCGGGGCTTACGTGCACAGTCACCGGGCTTGATCCTACGAAGTCGTATGTCTTTACGGTCGTCCCCACCGGAACAAGTGGTGTCGGACCAGGGCGGTCGTCGGCAGCGATTCCGATGCCGAATGTGCCTGCTACGCCTGCGGACTATGTGCCATTGACTCCTGCACGTTTTCTCGATACGCGTTCTATTGCAACCGGTGCAAGAACATTTGACGGAAATGATCTTGGCTGCGGGGCGGTTGGCCAAGGTTTGACGAATGTGCGAACTCTTGTGGTCGAGGGACGTGGTGGTATTCCGAGTAGCGGAGTCGATGCAGTTGCGGTGAACGTGACAGTTGTATCGCCAACAGCTTCGAATTACGTCACGATCTATCCGAGTGGTACGCCAAAGCCCAACGCGTCGAATATCAATTTCGTCGCAGGTCAGACCATTCCGAATATGGCGATCGTGAAAGTCGGAAACGACGGCAAGATCGCGATTTACAATAACGACGGGATCACGGCGGTGTTGGTCGATGTGGTCGGCTGGTTCCCCGATGGGTCCGACTACACCGGGGTGGACCCACAACGATTGTTAGACACGCGCTCGTGCAGTGGTTGCGACACCATTGACGGTCTGTACGAAGCGGATGGAGCACTTGTCGATCAAGAAATATTTTTACTGCCGGTCGTGGGTCGCGGAGCGATCCCGCTCACCGGAGTCGGAGCAGTTGCGCTCAATGTCACAGTGGCGTCTCCGACCGCTTCGAGTTATCTGACCGTGTACCCATCAGGTGCGGCGCAACCCACTGCTTCAAATCTCAATTTCACTGCAGGCCAAACGATCGCGAACATGGTGATCGCTAAAGTCGGAAACGACGGCAAGATCGCCATCTTCAACAATGTAGGTTCAACTCAGGTGTTGGTTGACGTTGTCGGATGGTTCCCTGCTGTCTCTGAATACACCGGAATCGTTCCGCAACGTTTCATGGATACGCGCTCGTGTAGTGGTTGCGACACCATTGACGGTCAATACGAAGGGCTTGGCGCGCTTACCCCATCTCAGGCTTATCCACTGCAAATCACTGGTCGGGGATCAATCCCATCTTCAGGCGTGGGCTCGGTCGCGTTGAACGTCACCGTTGTCGGATCCACTGCGAGCAACTACCTCACCGTCTATCCGTTTGGCGCAGCGCAACCGACCGCGTCGAATCTGAATTTCGTGGGAGGACAGACGATCGCGAACATGGTGATCGTGAAACTTGGGACCGGTGGAAAGATCACGCTCTTCAACAGAGACGGGATCACGCCTGTTGTGGTCGACGTCGTTGGTTGGTTCCCGAGCTAGGGCGATTTTCAGCGATCAGAGCCAGTAACCGAAGATATCGATGAGGAAATCGGTGGCGCCAGGGCCTCCAGCGATAACGGTGACTTGTCGGATGTTGTCAAGCGTCAGGCTTACGCCATTGGACTGGGTTTGATTGCTCGTTCCCCAGTTGATGGTCGATGCACTTACGGTCGTCACGCCACCAGGGTTAATGGTGAGGTATCCCGAGTCGACGGTGTTCACGACGGCAACGTTGGCGAAGACCGCAGTTGCGTTCGCGGGAATGAAATTCGCGTTCGTGACCGCGCCAGTGGTGATGTCGCGTTGTGCGGCGACGGAAAGCAGCCGTATGCCGCCCGATGAAATTGGTCCCGGTGATGGTTGCGCGCAGCGACTGTCATAGACGCGTCCAGGGGTCACCGGGTGATAAGCACCTGCAGTTGTTGCGCCGGAAAGTTGTCGCCATGTTCCTGGGGTGCCACTCGTGACGCAGTACCAAAGTGCACCTGCATTATCGACAACGAGTGCGCCCTGGCTGTAGGTGCGGTTGATTGAAGGCGGTGGTCCGCTCGCGCTCAGTCCCAATTGTGTGGTGATGATGGTTCCGGCGATCGTTGCTCCGATTGGTCCTGAGAACGAGCCACCCGATCCACTGCTCGTGCTGTCGGCAACGCCGCGTACGCCGGTGGTTCCTGCCGATGTGGCCGTGCCCACAACTCCCATCGTTCCGGTTCCGGCAACACCGAACCAGTTGGGATTCGTGGCCGTAATTGCGGCGTCTACTTGTGACGATGTCAATGCGACAATCGCAGAGCCAGACACCGAGGTCGCAACAACACCGGCCCCTGTCGTTGCGTCGGCGATGACTGCGGGATCCCCGGTGAAGTTTCCGGAAGCAGCAGCCGCTGGTCCGGCGCTTGCCACTGTGGCTATGCCACCCGCCAGTGCACCCGCAGCAACGACACCAGCGGTGCGCAATGCGTGACGCCTTGATATCGGAGAGGCTTCTTGCGGCATCGATGGAGCGCTCGTGGCGACTGGTTTCGCAGATGCTGGGCGCAGTGCATCGAGTTCGGAGCGCAACTGAGCAATGTCAGCGCGCAGCGCGGCGAGTTCGGTTTCGGACATTGGTCCCACCCCCGTGTATGTGATGGCCCCCGCCATCCGGTCGGGGGATCGTAGAACCGGGGCAGAGGGGAGGAAAGGGGCACTTGCTGTATCGAACACATGTTCGATACGATGGGCTCAT
>CAMCTW010000102.1 GCA_945878645.1 Bifidobacterium breve | reverse complement strand
AGCGTGTGGGTGGCCAACTGGGGCTCCGGCACCGTCTCGCGGATCATCTTTCCCTCACAACCTCCCGACAACTTCACGGCCACACCAGGGAATGCCCAGGCAACAATTTCTTGGACTGCACCAACCAACACTGGCGGCAGCCCCATCACTGGATACACCGCCACGGCTTCAGTAGGGGGCCCGAGCTGCACAACAACAACGGCCACCTCATGCACAATTAGCGGCCTGACCAACGGAACCACCTATTACGTATCGGTCACCGCAACCAATGCCGTTGGCATCTCTGACCCTTCCGTCGTTGCTGTCACCCCGTCGTCGGATCCAGTCGCACCAGCATTCACCGGATAAGAAGCCGACGAGCAAGTAGTTCGAGTCCAGTATCGCCCACCCGCAAACACAACGAGGGACCGGCATCGCGCCGGTCCCTCCTGCGTTGCGACAACCGCGAAGTCGTTCGCTTCAACACTCGTCCAGCAATCCGATCAACAGGGGCTCCTGGAGGTCCAGAGTTCGGAATCGCATCCCAGATGAATCTATAGGCCGGTATCTGAGAAATAGGCCGCCTAACGAGCTCGCCCCTAGACAACACAGCCCGAGGGGTCCACGATGACGACGTGGGCAGCGCCGGTTCACGCTCATTCGCCAAGATCTCCCACTCTTGGCCATGGCCGGCGGTGATCACGCCTTCACTGCGCCTGAGGGCGTGGGCTGACGCTGCCGCCACTCCAGCGCATCGACTCGCGCGTAGTCATTCGGGAATATCGGAATTTCGTGAGTCCCCTAAACTCCGAACGTGAAACCCTTATGGCGATTAATCAGGCACACTCTCGCCACCGATCTCTCAGCACTCGAACACATTCGTCCAGTTCGAGCTGCACTCGTGATCCTCGCAGCACTCACCTACACCTACGTGAACCACGACGTTCGCGCGCTCCTGCCTCTAGGGCTAGGGCTCCTCTTCGCAGCAATTGCCGATCGAGGCGGTTCGTTTCGCCGCCGTCTCACCTCAATGGCTGGTGCGACGATAGGGATCACAATTGGAACCGCTCTCGGATGCGCTGTCTCGAGCAATCAAATTCTGCACATTGCCACGGGCGGTTTTGTCGGCTTGCTTTGCGGTCTCATAGGCGTCGCGAGTGTTTCAGCAATGACCACTGGCATCCTCACTCTGGTCATCTTCGCCGTTTTCTCCGGTGCGCCAATCGACCTCCTCGAATGGAAGACAAACACACTTCTGATGCTGCTCGGTGCATGCATCATGGTCACTGCTGTCGTCGTTGAATTCGGCATCCGATTGCTGATCAAAAGAATTCCTGAGATCGACGACGACTCCTACGGGGAGTCATTTTGGGATCGCTCGAAGATTCACTTCCATTGGACTGACCCCTTCATCCTCCACTCGATTCGGCTCGCAATCGTGATCACTATCGCAACGACGCTCGAGGAACTCCTGACCTTTCCGCACTCATATTGGATTCCAATGTCTGTTGCGTGGATCTCTAAGCCCGACCTCGATGGAACAGTCGACAAGGTCGCCCGTCGGGTGATCGGAACCCTCTTCGGCGCCGCTATCGCCGGGACACTCATCGCGACTACCCCTTTTTCAAGTGCTTTCTCACTCATCATGGTCTGTGTCGCGTCGTACTTCGTCCTGGCCTTCCTGATTCCCAACTACGCAGTCACCACCGCAGGGATAACAGTGTTTGTGTTCTTTCTCTTCCGGATCGTTGGCTTCCCGATGGCCGGATCAATCACAGCTCGCGTTGTATCGACTCTGATTGCTGCCGCGCTCGTACTGACGGCCATTCGCATTGGGCCTCAGCCTCGGCAACTTACGACGCCTGCCCCCTAAACCGCTCTTGGTTGGATTAGTTCATCGCTCCTCTGGGTAACCAGCAGAAGTCCGCCGAATGGTCATGACCCTCTGCTGGACAGAAGAAGCGGATTAAAAGGGAGTCAATGATCTATGAGCCCGATCAAGAAACAGATTCGGATAGGACTTCTCGTAGGCGCCATCATCCTCGTCGCTATTGGCGTGTACGCATGCTCTTCGAAAACTTCTTCCTCAAGCACACAAGCACCAGCGCCAACTAGAGCGCCGGCGACAACTAAAGCACCGGTGACGACAGCAGCGCCCGCGAGCACAACGACCTCAATTCCCTGCGGTGATCAACCAGGCACGGCCACCTTTGGGACCGGGGGCGCAAAGAAATCGTGTTGGAACCAACAATTCGGCGCAACCACAAAATCCGGTGCGGTCGTCACTTGCTATTTCGACGCAAAAGGTTTTGTTGCCTGCCAAGAAGTGCTCAAGACCAGCAGCGGCGGTTACACCTCGACAACAGTTGGTCTCTATGCGATCGACGTGAGCGGTCAGTCGCTCTTTCAAACGTGCAACCAACAGCCGAACTGCCCGGCCTTGAGTAATCCGGCGGGCTGGCAGACGATGCCCGCGGGCTCGCAAACAGAGGCCTACGGAATTGTTTGTAAAGCGACTGCCGATGGCGTTACCTGCACACAAAAAGTTAAAGGCAAGGGTTTTACGATTGGTGATAACGGCTACACCGCCGTCGGTTAACTAGTCCACTGCACCTAAGGATCTTCAGCAGCACATCCGCCTACGTCGAGATTGAAGCCCTGCCCCAGAGATCCTCTGCGGCAGGGCTTCTTTCGTCGTCCTTAGGACTCCGATGTTCGATAATCGCCGAACTTCGCGTCGCGTTTCGACAGGGCGCCGGTGAGTCCACCTTCTGAGTCTTTCTCAGCAATGAATGCCTGGAATGTCTCAGTGCCCATCGTCAGTGCACACAGTTCTGTGCCTTGACGAATTGCGGTTGGGAAGCCCATGACGGCCATTCCGCGATGCACAGTTCGTTTGTTGATTTGGGCGATATCGGTCGGAATCATCGCGATTCGCTTCGCCTTCTCAAGAACCTGTGTCTCTAGTTCATCGGCGGGATAGGAACGAGTGGCAAAACCAGATTGCGCCGCCTCAGTTCCGCTGATCCAGTCCCCTGTCAACATCAGTTCCATCCCGAGCTTTGGTCCGAGCAACCACGCATGCCATTGCATGTCCGGCGTGCCAAAACGAACCGCCGGGTAACCAATACGGGCATCGTCGGCGACGTAAACGAGGTCGCAACCAGTGGCGAGTTCCGTACCGCCAGCGAGACAGTAGGAATGAATCTGAGCGATAACGGGCTTCGCAAGATCCCAAATACTCATCCATGTCTCGGTTACTTCACGCGGGTAACTACCGAGCCCATCGGCCGATTGATACGCCGGGGGCTCACCGTCAGTAGGACTGCCAGCAAGGTCATAACCGGCCGAGAAACATTTCCCTGCGCCTCGAATGATCGTGACGCGAACACTGTCGTCAACGTCGTGAGCACGCAATGCGTGCATAATTTCACGACGCATTGTGGCGCCAAGCGGATTTCGCTTGTCAGGGTTGTTGAGCGTGATCCGTCGCACTAGTGGCGCTGGCTCGTCAACGATGATTCTTTCGTAGGTCATTGCTATCCCCCATGTCGTTTTTATGATGATGCCACGACTGCGTGGTCGGGGCTGAAATCGCTATTGAAGCAAAATTGATCAAGGGTTCACGCGAGGGGACTCCACGATCATTGCGTCGGAATCAAGCAGAGGGTCGTCTTACCATCAAACAACTGAAACTCGGTAGTGAGTGGAGGACATGGGCGAGGGGTCTGCACAACCGAATCGATAACTCCCGAGGACAACTTGTCGCAGGTAACCACGAGTGCAACCTTGCCCGAAGGCCCAGGAGTCACCACCACGCAACTGCCCTTCGTGAATGTCTGTGGCCCTGACAAACTATTTGACGAAGACTTTGGCCCGTCTTGTGACGTCGCGTAGGCGCTGCCAACTATTAATCCGACGCCGATGAGAACTGCAATTGCGACTGGAAGCCATTTCCAGAGAACTGCAGTCGATGCCGGAACGAGAATTCCAGAAGGCGGAGGCGGACGCCGATCAGACAGATCTGGTCGAGTCGTTTGCGGGGTCACTTTCCGCACCGGGTCGGGCAATGACAGGTCATAGTCGCGACGTTTCGTTGGATCGCTCAAAACATTCCACGCGGTGTTCACAGCGCGAATGCGCGCCTCCGCTGCTGAGCGCTGCTTACCTTCCGATGCTTGTCGGTCGGGATGAGACGCACGAGCAATCGCTATGTACGCCTTACGGATCGATTCTCGATCGGCATTTCGACTCACACCGAGTGTTTCGTAATAGTTGGGATCGGCCATAGTTCAACGGAGACGAATCGCAACTTCGTTGGCAAGAAGACGACCTTCAGTGCTTAAGACAAGATTTTCGCCGTCGACGACAATGAGCGGATCCAACAATTCACGATCGCTGGTCGACAAGGAATCGGCTGGGACCCCTTCGCGTGTACGCAATGACAACTGCAAGCCCTCGATGCGGCGTCGTTCCGGGTCAAGGTCCTCGGCCGATGCCTCAACCGAATCATTCGACTGGATCAAATCGATATACCGCTCCGGAGTCCGAACATTCCACCAACGACGACCTGATCGATGAGAATGGGCGGCGCAGCCAAAACCCAGGTAATCCCCTTGACGCCAATACAGCAGGTTGTGTGCACACTCATTGTCAGGTTTGGCCCAGTTCGAGATTTCGTAGTTGGTGAATCCAGCCGCTGACAGCATTGAATCGGCGAGTAAATACTTGTCGGCCTGGTCGTCATCGTCAGGGTGTCGAGAAGGGTCGTCGGCAAGGGGCGTACCGGCTTCAACTGTCAGCGCGTAGGCGCTCACATGGTCAGGACTGAGATCGATGATCTGCTCGAGCGTGGATTCCCAGTCCTGAAGCGTCTCGCCGGCCCCGCCGTAGATGAGATCCAGATTCAGTCGTTCTATGCCGCCGCTTCGAGCAAGCGCCACGGCTTCTACAACGGTTTCTGGATGATGATCGCGGCCTAAAGATTGCAGTACTCGCAGCGACATCGATTGAACACCAAATGAGATTCGGTTGACTCCGGCCGCTACGTAGGCCTCAAAATGAGCAGCCGTTGCCGATTCGGGATTGCATTCGATAGTGACCTCGGCGCCGTCAATGACTGGGATGAGCGAGATCACCTCGCCAAGTCGCACTGGATCAACGCGTGAAGGTGTTCCACCGCCCACAAAGATCGATGTCACGAGCGGGAGGGACTGATCGTCGACTGCACGGGTAATCGCAGTTGCTAGTGCATCGAGATAGTCCGACATCAAATGATCGCGATCGGTCCATGTAGCGAACGCGCAGTAGTCGCAACGTCGGGAGCAAAACGGAATGTGGATGTACGCGCCGAATGGTTCGGTCACAACAAGAGTCCGTCTCGGAGCGAGACCATGAGCGTTCCGACGGCTATCGCTGCTGTCTCTGCTCGAAGGACCGTCTGGCTAATACCCACGATTGGCGTGGACTCTTGTTCGGTTTCGGACCAGCCGCCTTCGGGGCCGACGAGAACGGTTGTGTGTCGAGCATTCAGTGCCTCACCCCCGCGATCGGCCCGAACGACTCCCCCCGTTCGCACGATGTCAGAGAACATCGCAACCGGCTTCACGTCGGGAAGCCAGACCCGTCTCGACTGCATGGACGCTTCACGAGAAACCTTTGTAAGCCGCGCGGTCTGGCGTTCAACCTTCGAATCGTCCCAACGAACGACTGATCGCTCGGCTACGAATGGGCAAATGACGTCTATGCCAAGTTCTGTCAGTTTCTGGACAACCAGTTCGGGTTTGCTGCCTTTGACTAGTGCGAATCCGACCGTAAGCACCGGCTCTGGTTTCGCTACTCGTTGGATGTCGGCGCATGAAACGAGGACCGACGCCTGAAACTCGCACCATCGCCACGCTCCTGCTCCGTCGGTGACGCTCACTAGATCACCAGCACGTAACCGCCGTACCTTTTCGAGGTGATGCAGGTCCTCGTCGAACAGCACCGGCGCGTCGACATCAGTGACGATGACATGAGGCGCCGTGCCGCCAGGACGATCGGGAAGCTCGACCGAATTGTGGGCCATGGCCTTACTTAAATGCTCCACGTAATTTCGACATCAGTCCCTGTTCGGGCGGATCGATCTGTTCTCCGCGCAGAGCAGCGAACTTTTCCAGAAGCATTCGCTGCTCGTCATCGAGGTCGTCTGGAGTTTCAATCACGAGCCGAACAAGAAGGTCACCGCGCCCGCGTCCTTGAAGATGTGGAACACCCTTGCCCCGAAAGCGAATCACATCGCCAGTTGCCGTTCCGGGTTCCACCGGAACAACTTCTTCGCCGTCGAGGGTTTCAAGCACTATCTGAGCGCCAAGAACCGCCTGGGTGAACGCGATCGGTAGATCGTGGATCAGATTGTCGTCGCGTCGATCGAATCGATTATCTGGAGCAACACGAATATGAACGTACAGATCGCCCGTGGATCCGTTCCTAGGCCCAACCGCGCCGCGACCCGAGAGTCGAAGAGTCGCTCCGGTGTCAACACCCGCAGGAACATCGACGGTGTACGCGCAATCATCGAGACGGCGTCCCTCACCCGCACACGTCGAACAGGGACGATCGATAATTGAACCGAAACCATTGCACCGGCCACACGGGCCAGCGGTGACCATCTGACCCAGAATGGATTGGCGTACTCGGCGAACTTGGCCAGCACCACCGCAGTCCGGACACGTACTGGGACCAGTCGCGCCATCGGCACCGGAACCCTCGCAATCTTCGCAAACGACGGCAGTGCGAACCGTGACCGACGCTTCGCATCCAAAAACAGCTTCGGCGAACTCGATGTCGAGAATTGCTTCAACGTCGGCGCCGCGAGGCGGACCAGTGGGGCCAGACCCGCCGCCAAATGGAGAGTTGCCGTTAAAGAACATGTCGAAGATATCGCCGAGTCCCCCACCCCCAAATGGTGAACCCGTCTGAGGTCCACCCTCGCCGTACGTGTCGTACTGCTGACGGCGCTGAGGATCGGAAAGGGTTTCGTAGGCGCGAGCTACTTCTTTGAACTGCGCCTCAGCGTTTGGGTCGTCGGGATTCGCATCGGGATGCAACTGGCGAGCACGTTGACGATAAGCCCGTTTGATTTCGTCGGCGGTCGACTGACGACTCACACCGAGCAATTCGTAGAAGTCGGCCATTCTTCAGCCTTCACTCAATGTGTGACCAAGACGATTGGCAACAACTGCAACAGCCGAGAGCGCCTGGTCGTAGT
>CAMCTW010000101.1 GCA_945878645.1 Bifidobacterium breve | reverse complement strand
ACAATCTTCTGGAATGGCCCGATGGGGGTATTCGAAGATCCCCGATTCGCTGCAGGAACTCGTGTCATCGCCGAAGCCATGGCAGAGGCGCGCGGTTTTACTGTCGTAGGTGGTGGCGATTCTGCTGCGGCTCTCGACGCATTTGGACTTGCCAACGAGGTAGATCACGTTTCAACCGGTGGAGGTGCATCGCTCGAATTGCTTGAGAACGGTGATCTCCCCGGGCTTGAAGCATTACGAGGAGCAACAAATGGCTGACCGCAAACCGCTCATCTCCGGTAACTGGAAGATGAACCTCAACCACTTTGAGGCCACAGCAACTCTCGACAAACTTCGTTATCTGCTTTCAAAGGATGACTACGAAGTTGTCGACGTATCGGTCCATCCGCCGTTCACCGACATTCGCACAGTGCAAACTTTCCTTGAAAGCGAAAAGGTGCCGATCGCTGTCGGCGCACAGAACTGTCATTGGGAAACAAATGGCGCGTACACCGGTGAAATCGCGCCAGGAATGCTGTTCAAACTCAATGTGTCATATGTGATCGTTGGGCATAGCGAGCGCCGTGAATTGTTTGGCGAGGACGACATCGTTGTGGCCCGAAAAGCCAAAGCCGTTTTTGAAAACGGCATGACTCCGATCCTGTGTTGTGGTGAGACGCTCGAAGAGCGTGAAGGTGAAGCCACTCGCGGAAAGGTCACCGGACAGATTCACGCTGGGATTGAAGCCCTGACGTCGGAGCAGGTGGCCTCGATGGTCCTTGCGTATGAACCGATCTGGGCTATCGGCACAGGTCGAACCGCAAGCGCTGAAGATGCGCAGCAGGTGTGTTCCTGGATCCGAGCCAAGGTCAAGGACATGAAAGGTACTGATGCGGCCAAGGCCGTTCGTATCCAGTACGGCGGTTCGGTGAAAGCAGGAAATGCTGCCGAACTGATGGGTCAGCCCGATATCGATGGCGCGCTCGTCGGCGGAGCAGCCCTCGATCCCGAGGAATTTGCTCGAATCGTCCAATTCCGACTCTCCTGATAACGTCCGGCACCGTGTTGCTCGCTGTCCTCATCATTCAGGTGCTCTCTGCACTGACGCTCATCTTCCTCGTGCTGCTTCATAGCGGCAGGGGTGGTGGCCTCTCCGACATGTTCGGTGGCGGTCTTGGCGCGTCGGCAGCAGGTTCGACAGTGGTTGAGAAGAATCTCGATCGACTCACAGTGGTTGCTGCGGTGATCTTCATCTTCGCTTCGGTCGCACTCGCACTTCTGCTCGACAAGTAGGTCGCTATGGGTCGCACCGACCCGCCGGCCCTCTCGCTGCGCGATGTCACACTGATACGCGAAGGCCGCCCCATTCTCGATGGTGTGTCGTGGGAAGTCGCCGCTAAGGAGCGATGGGTAGTTCTCGGCCGTAATGGGTCGGGAAAGTCTTCGCTGATGAAGATCGCCTCGCTGTATCTGCATCCATCTTCGGGTGAGGTTGAGGTACTTGGCGAGAAACTCGGACGCACCGACGTTCGCTCTCTTCGTAAACGGATTGGTTTGGCGAGCACAGGAATGGCCGATCAGCTTCGATCCGATCTGACCTCTTCGGATGTCGTAATGACAGCGAAGAATGCAGCGCTGGAACCGTGGTGGCACACCTATGACGATGCGGATCGTCAGCGTGCTCGAGACTGTCTTGAGCGCATGGAAATAGGTCGACTCGCAGATCGCAGTTTTGCCACCCTTTCTTCGGGTGAGCGTCAGCGTGTGCTCTTGGCTCGCACATTGATGCCTGAACCAGGTTTGCTACTTCTCGACGAACCCACGGCGGGACTTGATCTCGCCGGGCGTGAAGACCTCGTGCGTGGTCTCGGTGTGTTGGTTTCAGGGGACGACACACCGGCAACGGTGCTTGTGACACATCATGTCGAGGAGATCCCCGTGGGGTTCACCAACGTTTTGTTGCTTCGGGAAGGAAAGGTTCTCGCGGCTGGCCCACTCGATGAGGTTCTCACTGAAACAAATCTTTCTGAGTGCTTCGAGATGAGACTTGGGCTTGAATACCGTCATGGCCGATGGTGGGCATGGGGCACGGGCATATGAATAACGCGTTAGGCCTCATTGCAGTAGCAGTTCTGATCATCGCGAACGGTTTCTTCGTCGCCGCCGAGTTCGCGCTTGTCGCCGTAGATCGAGCCAAAGTTGAAAACGATGCCGATTCAGGGCGTCGTCGCGCCCAACTCGCCAAGGGACTCTTGAAACACCTGTCGTTTCATTTGTCGGGAGCACAACTCGGGATCACTGTCACATCGCTCTTGATCGGCCTCCTCGCTGAACCAGCAATCGCAGAGTTATTGCATCCACTCCTTGAACCGGTCCTTGGAACGGCTGCGATGACAGGGGTTTCCCTGGCTCTTGCTATTTTCATTGCAACAGTCGTTCAAATGGTGGTGGGAGAACTGGTGCCGAAAGGTCTGGCACTCGCGCGACCAGAAAAAACGGTGTATCTCCTCGGTCCACTCGTCCGCGTGTACGGAGTCGTCTTTGGTGGTCTGATCAGATTCCTCAATGGGGCAGCGAACCGCACTGTCCGTTTGCTCGGCGTCGAACCGACAGAGGAGCTGTCGCATGTTCGAACTCTTTCGGAGATGCAGATCCTGGTGAGCGCGTCGACTCGCGGTGGTTCGCTCGACGATTCGGCATCGGTTCTCCTCACGCGGTCTATTCGCTTCGAACGTAAGAGCGCTGAAGATGTTCTGGTTCCACGTACTGCGGTCACAGCACTTCGAAGCACTGACAGTGTCGAGGCGTTGGTCGAAGCGTCGGCCCGCACTGGCCATTCGCGGTTTCTGGTTTATCGCGATGACATCGATGACATTTTGGGCACAGTGCACGTCCGCTCAGTTCACGGTGTTCCCCGCGAGGAACGGGCAACAACGCCAGTTTCCACGCTTGTTCGCACGGTGCTTGCAATTCCGGAGAGTCGAGACCTTGCTGACGTGTTGATTGATCTCCGACGGGCGAATTCTCATCTTGCGGTTGTCGTTGATGAATACGGCGGTACTGCGGGAATCATCACTCTCGAAGACATTCTCGAAGAGATTGTCGGTGAGATCGGCGACGAACACGATCGTCGGATGCCGGCAATGACGGTCCCGGGCCGGCGAGACGAATGGTCGCTTCCAGGCGGACTGCATCCCGATGAGGTCGCCGATCAAATTGGTTGCGTTCTCCCTGAAGGGGAATACGAAACATTTGCTGGCTTTCTTCTCGATCAACTCGGACACCTTCCCATTGCTGGCGAGGTCGTTGTTTGGGGAGAGTGGTCCTTCGAGATCGCCGAGATGGATCGACGTCGAATTGCTCAGGTAACGGTGCGAGCAACTGCGGCGGAACAATCTGAACAAATCGTGCAGAATGCAACGCCAACTGACGACGGGGTGGGTGGCTGACATGTGGCCCTTCCTCGTTATCGTTGTACTTCTCGCTATCAATGGTTTTTTTGTGGCACTCGAGTTTGCTTTGGTGGGATCACGGCGGAGTCGCCTTGAACCCCTCGCTGAGAGCGGTGATCGTTCGGCGATTCGCGCATTGGCAGCGATGAAGGAATTGAGCATCCAACTGGCAGGGGCTCAACTCGGCATCACTGTGGCCTCGCTGGTGCTTGGCCTTGTTGGAGAACCTGCAGTTGCGCACCTTCTCGTGAGCCTCGCTCAAAAGGTGTCGTGGATTCCCAACGGATGGATTCATCCGATGGCTGCGGTGCTGGGGCTCCTCATCATCGTGTTTGCGCACATGGTGATTGGTGAGATGGTTCCCAAGAATCTGACGCTGACGCACCCTGAATCGGTTCTCAAGATCGTGAGTCAGCCGAATCGGCTCTATCTCCTTTTTGCTCGCCCTTTCCTTATCGTCCTCAACTGGATGGGCAACGTAGGGGTTCGACTGTGTGGCATCGAACCTCGTGATGAGTTGTCGGAACTACACACTGCAGAAGAACTGGCCGTGTTGGTCTCGGTCTCGAAAGAGGAAGGAGCGATCACGGGTTTCTCGGCGGAGCTGCTTGCCGGAGTCCTTGAATTCGCGGGGCGCACTGTTGCCTCGGTGATGATTGATCGTCCAAATATCGCTGCTGTCTCGATCGAAGCTACTCCGCGTGAACTCGAAGAAGCGGTGCGAACTCTCGGGCACACGAGACTGTTGGTCGTTGGCGATGGCGGAATTGATGACCCTCGAGGTTTCATCCACGCCAAAGATTTGTTGTCAGTCTCTGAAATCGGGCTCGACGAAACCTTTTCTCCGCTGCTGATGCGCCGAGCTCTTCGGGTGCCGCGGGAACAGCACCTGAAGGAGCTTCTGCTCGACATGAGGACCTCGAGAGTTCATTTCGCGCTCGTCGCAAACGACGATGAATCAACCGCAGGGATTGTGACCCTCGACGACATTCTCGAAGAACTTGTCGGCGACGTCGCTGATGAACTTGAACCCAGAAATTTGCCCACTGGAGAGTAACCCTCAGGCGCCGGTGGAGTGGTAGCCGCCGTCAACGTGCACGACTTCGCCCGTGGTCTGCGGAAACCAATCCGAAAGTAAGGCAACGCAAGCTTTGGCAACTGCGCTTGAGTCTCGAACGTCCCAGCCCAGGGGTGCGCGTTCATCCCAGACATCTTCGAACTTCGAAAAGCCAGGTATTGATCGTGCCGCAACGGTTTTGATTGGTCCAGCTGCAACAAGGTTGACGCGGATTTGTTGTGGGCCGAGATAGCGAGCGAGATAACGGGAGGTCGACTCAAGAGCGGACTTGGACACGCCCATCCAGTCGTAGGAAGGCCACGTCACGGTGTTGTCGAAATCGAGGCCGACGATCGATCCGCCTTCAGTCATCAGCGGCGCAACCACGTCGGCTAGGGCCTTGAGCGAATAGGCAGAGATATTCATGGCCACAGACACGTCTTCCCATGTGGCATCCATGAACGTTCCCCCGAGACAAACCGCAGGGGCAAAGCCGATCGAGTGAAGGGCTCCGTCGACTCGACCCCATTTCTTTGCCAGATGGTCGCGAGCGGCATCGATATGCTCGGGCACGGAGACGTCGAGTTCGATGACCTCGGGTTCAATGTCGAACTTCTTTGCTGCCTTGAGCGTGTGCTTCATTGCGTTTCCCAGTCCGGTGAGGACGATCTCTGCGCCTTCCTGCTGGGCCAGACGAGCAACGCCAAAGCCAAGCGAGGAGTCATTGAGCACTCCGGTCATCAGCAGTCGCTTACCTTCAAGCAGTCCCATGGGTCCTCCGATCGCGGGCAACGTAGAGACGTTACGTTGCCAAACCAATGATTCGGTGGAGCAGCACCGAGAGGGCACGATCGTCCGCTACCGTTCGCTGAATGTTGATCGGAATCGTGGGCGCTACTGGCCCAGCAGGAAGTGCGCTGGGTATCAGGCTGGCATCAGCTGGTCACAAGGTCATCTTGGGCTCGCGAAGTGCAGAACGAGCGGCCGAGGTCGTCGGTTCGATCATCGCGGATTGGCCTGACCACAATCTCGACATCACCGCGTCCGATAATGCCGGGGCTGCTGCCGCAGAACTCATCGTCATTGCGACACCGTGGGATGCAGCATGGACCACCGCAAAATCGGTGAGCGAATCGCTCGACGGCAAGGTTGTGATTTGTATGGCCAATGCCCTTATTCGTGTCGGACATGAATTCCAACCGCTGGTGCCGCCACGTGGCTCTGTTGCCGCCAGCGTTCAAGCTGCCGTACCTCGCTCGCTTGTCGTGGGAGCGCTTCACCATGTGCCGGCCAAAGAGCTTGCTGACCTCAATCACCCGATTGAAAGCGATGTTCTGGTGTGCTCCGACCATCCGGCGGCCAAGAAGATCTCAATGGACCTCATTAACGAGATGCCAAGTATGCGCGCACTCGACGCCGGCGATCTCACTCAGGCTGCGCCGATCGAGGCATTTACCGCAGTGCTCCTTGAACTCAACCTCAAGTACAAAACCCGCGTCGCTGTGAAGTTCACCGGAATCGACCCCGAAAAACTTCGATGACGTTGGCAGATCCGACCGGTCCAATGCGCCTCTACGACACCGCTCGTCGTGAAGTGGTTGCATTTGAGCCCGGCCCACTGGTGCTCATGTACACCTGCGGCATCACTCCGTACGATGCGACGCACCTCGGGCATGCAGCCACCTATGTGACCTACGACGTTCTCCAGAGACGGTTGCGTGATCTGGGCCATGAAACGCGTTGTGTTCGTAACGTCACCGATGTCGACGATGACCTGTTGCGCAAAGCGCGGGAACTCGGGGTTCACTACCTAGACCTGGCGGCTGCCGAAACCGCTCGTTTCGATGCCGACATGGAAGCACTGAACGTTGTCGAATGTTGGAGTGAGCCACGTGCCACGAGCGCCATAGCTGACATTCGCGGATTCATCGGAATGGTGCTCGATCAGGGTCACGCCTACGAGAGCGGCGGCTCTGTCTATTTCGATGTGAGTTCTTTCGAGCGATTTGGCCAGGTTTCGCATTACACCCGTGAGCAAATGATCGACCTTGCTCGACAGCATGGCGGAAACCCTGACGATCCCAATAAGCGTGATCCACTCGATTTTGTTCTCTGGCAGCCATCGGCGTCCGACGAGCCGAGTTGGGAATCGCTCTGGGGCCCTGGCCGTCCTGGTTGGCACATTGAATGTTCTGCTCTGGCCTTGCGTGAACTCGACACGACCATCGACCTGCATGGCGGTGGTTCCGACCTGATTTTCCCGCATCACGAATGCGAAGCTGCTCAAAGTGAAGCTGCAACCGGTCAGCCCTTCGTGCGCCACTGGATGCATCAAGCCATGGTTCGCATGGATGGCGAGAAGATGTCGAAGTCTCTTGGCAATCTCGTCTTCATCAGTGAATTACGAAAGACGTGGGATGTCCGGGCAATCCGACTTGCCATCGTTTCTCACCACTACCGAGATTCGTGGGAATGGGAACACGAAATCATGCCGATCGCAGCAACGCGGCTCGAGCTATGGCTTGCGGCAACGATTGCTCCCGGGTCTGTCGAGAGTGTCGCTGCTTTAGATGACGTTCGGGCATGCCTTGATAACGATCTCGATACCCCAGGTGCAGTCGCAGCGATCGATCGCGCCGTCGAGCGGGGAGAAGGCGTCGCGTCAGCGGCTGAATTGCTTGGCGTCTTCCTCGTCGGTGACCCTCAACGCTGAGGCTGTAAGCGCTTCCAAAGTTCTTGACAGCCTCGGGTACGCTCGCCTGCATGTCTGACGAGATCA
>CAMCTW010000100.1 GCA_945878645.1 Bifidobacterium breve | reverse complement strand
CATCTCGACTGACTACGTGTTCGACGGCACGAAACCTTCGCCGTATGTGGAATGGGATCAAACAAATCCACAGTCGGTCTACGGCGCATCAAAACTTGCCGGCGAGTGTGAACTCGGAGACAACTCTTCGATCATTCGCACCTCGTGGGTGTCTGGCTTTCATGGGCCCAACATGGTGAAGACCATTCTTCGTATCGCAGCGGAGAACGATTCCTTGTCGTTCGTTGACGACCAACGCGGATGTCCAACGTTTGCCGACGACTTGGCAGCAATGATTGCGCAACTTGTTGTCGAACGTCGCACGGGCGTATTTCACGTGACGAACGCAGGGCCAGTGAGTTGGTACGAGTTCGCTCGTGAAGTGCTCACCGCGAGTGGTCAGGATCCTGACCGAGTGTTGCCTGTTGCTACAGCCGACCTTCAGCCACCGCGACCAGCACCGAGGCCCGCAAATTCGGTACTCGATCACGCTGCGCTTCGTTTGGCAGGGATCGACACGATGGTCGATTTTCGGGAGCCGTTGCGTCGTCTTGTCGCTTTGCTTCGTTAAGCGAGAAACACACGCTTCGCTCGGAATCCTCAGCACCCCACGTGCGGGATGCGATATTGCCACTTGCACCTATCGTTTCGTTTCCCAGCAACGGGGAGTGGGAGTCACGAGCGAACCTTCACGCTCTTTTTGATGCGATATCGGTAGTCGCAACCCGCGGCATTTGAGCCTTGGCGAAGGGATCCGCTGGTCGGTCTAACCTTTTCTTTCCATGGTGTCGCCCGAATCCCACCCGTTCGTTCGGGTCGTGCTGCTTAACTTCAATGGCGGTCGCACGATTGGCGATGCCCTGCGAGCTCTTGTCCAGACGGAGTGGCCTGCAGGCCGGATCGAAATCGTTTGCGTTGATAACGGTTCGACTGACGGAAGTCTTGAAGTAATCGAACTCGAATTTCCGTCGGTTGTTGTTGTTCGTAATGGAGAGAATCTGGGATTTCCAGGTAACAACTCTGCAATGAGAGAACTCAAGGGTGTTGACTTCGTTGCTTTGGTGAACAGCGATGCATTTGTCGAGCCCGGTTGGCTCAAACCGCTGGTCGACCGCGTACGAACTGATCGAGGAATCGGCGCGGTTGTGCCGAAGTTACTTTTCGCCGATCGTTTTCTTGAACTCACGGTAAAGATGGAAGGCGATAAGACTCAAGGAACGAAATCTGCTGCCCTACGGGGAGTGAGCAGTAATGGCAAAGATGTTTTCACTCGTTGTCATGTTGCAGGTGGCGGCGGACGATCCTCCGATCGCAACGGAATTTTCGAGTGGCTCGCCGACGGTGTGGTCATTCGCATACCCGAGACAATCGGCGATGGGACCGGAACTGTTCGTGACGTTGTTCTTGAACTTGAGTCTCGCTCGAACTGTACGGCCACCTTCAGCGGCGGCTCAGGCGAAATCGAGATCAGGCTTTCGAGCGGTGATCGCGTCTCTCTAGCTCTGTCGGTAGCCAACAACCCCGTTGACGTCGTGAACAACGTGGGATCTTGGCTCGATGTGACTTGGACTGGTCGCGAGCGCGGCCTCTATGAGGCTGATCGTGGGCAATTCGATCAATCAATCGAAGTTGGCACTTGGTGCGGTGCAGCGGTGTTGCTCCGAGCAGAACATGTTGTTGATGTTGGCCTTTTTGATGAGACGTTTTTCCTGTATTACGAAGATACGGATTTGGCAGTCCGGGGCAGGGGGAGAGGCTGGCGTTTCGTTGCTGAGCCGAAAAGTGTTGTCCGCCACGTCCATTCGGCATCAACCGTTGAAGGTTCGGCGATAGCCGAGCACTACATCGAACGAAATCGTCTCCTTGTAGTTCTTCGGCATGCCTCGGCGTCAGACATTTTCCGAGTATTCGTTCGTCACCTTCTTGTGACGGCGTCCTACTTGTGGTCCGCATGCGTAAGCGCCGTGTCTCTGCGGCAGCAGCCCGACCTCACCCGAGTCCATCGCCGCAGTGCATCGTTTCTGGCGGCGTTGGGGCTCCTGCCGCGTTCGCTCTCATCTCGTCGGAAAATAGCGTCTGATCGGATGCTGTCGCGCCATGAATTGGCGGGCGAACTTGGTTTCGGATCCGGTGATTCTCCGGCCTGAGTCGACGATGGTCGTGGAGTACGGTTTCTTCTGTGACGCCGACGACTGACCGAAGCAAAACTCGGAATGACGGCTCCAAAGGCTTCGGAGTATCGAATGGATCGCAGCGATCCGTGAAGGATCGGATTCAGTCGCTTTACCGATCGGTTATGGCGTTCATAACTGATCGGCGGCGGCTGCTGATGTTTCCTTTGGCTGTCTTCGTCGTGCTCATGACCTTCACGGCATTCGGCATTTCAGGATCGTCAACCCCATTACTTGCAACAGATGCTGGAAGCGGCGATTCCGTCGTTTTCGGGTTGCCCCGATCGATCAGGTCCGACGAGTGGATTGTTCACACGCCGATGGTCATCTCACAAGTTGAGAACGATTCGCCGCGCTATGGCGATGTTGGCGTGGGTTCGCACGACATGTCGATCCTGTCCGATCTGCCGGTTCTTGATTGGACCGCGGTTTTCCATCCAAACCACTGGGCTTATCCGATTCTCCCAATCGATAACGCCTATGCCTTCGACTGGTGGTCAGTCGGAGCGATTCTGGTGCTCGGCACGTACTGTTTTCTTCTCGTCGTCACTGGTTCGTTGCGATGGTCGATTCTTGGGGCGTTGTTTCTTTATGGATCGCCGTACTTGCATTGGTGGTACACGGCTTCGGTTTTTACCGCTATCGGTTGGATGGCCTTTGCAGGAGCCTTCTTGCTTGTCGCCGTGACCTCGACTGGTCGTCGAAGGATTGTTTTCTCGGCCCTAGGGGCATTTTCTCTGGTTTGTTTTGCTCTCGTTATCTACCCGCCTTGGCAGATCCCGGCCGCAATTGCAGTGGCAGGCGTTACCTCTGGCGCACTCTGGACCCGTTGGAGGACGAACGCTGCATCTCTGCGTTCGATTGTCACGGCGGGTGCTGTTATGGCGGTCCTGACACTCATTCCGCTCGGGGTATTCGTGCTGACACGTCGACCAGCGATGAACGCTATTGCTCACACCGTCTATCCAGGCGCTCGTGTGATCCCGGGTGGCAGTCTTCCTTGGACTCATTTGTTCTCGAGCTGGTTCGGTTTGAACTATCTGACGAACGGTTCCGGCATGCGAGGCGCGCTCTTCCCGAATGAGTCCGAAGCATCGTCGTTCCTCTTTCTTGGCGTAACCCTTCTCTTCGCACTGCCATTGGTTTGGAGATTTGTTGCGCCTTTGGGCGATCGGTTGCGCGGCGTGATGATCGCAACCGTTGCGGTTATGGCTCTGTTTCTCACACAATTATTTGTGGGTCTTCCGAAGATCGTCGCTCGGGTGACGTACTTGTCGGTCGTTCCCGAGCCTCGAACGCTGATAGGTCTCGGATTTTCTTCAATGGTGCTCGTTGTTGCCATTGGCGTGTCGCTCGAGCGCTTCGAAATTCCTCGGCGAACAAAATGGTTTGCAACTGCAGTGTTGGTTTCGGTGAGCGCGGTGTGTGTCATCGGACTCGCACAAGATTTCCGGTCCGTGCACGCAGCGATGGGGAGCCGACTGATTGCTGTAGCGGTTATTGCTGCTGTCGCTTCAGCAGCTTTGTATTTCTGGCGTCCATTGGTATCAGTTGGTGTTATTGCACTGTTCGGACTCATGGTTTCAGTGCCGGTAAACCCATTGGTGAACGGGATCTCGCAAGCTCGTGATTCTTTGGTTGTGTCGAAAGTTCGCACCATTTCATCCGCTCCAAATGGTGATGGTGCTTGGGTGGCAGAGACCTATCCATTAGCTTCGTTGCTGACGACGGCAGGTGTGCAGAACCTGAGTGGCGTCAACCTCTATCCCAACGTCGCAGCATGGGAAATAATTGACCCCAGCCACACCTACGAAAATGCGTGGAACCGCTATTCGCAGGCGGTGTGGTCGTTTGATACGAACCTGAAAGCTGCGGTCGTGGCGCTACCTCAGGCTGACATGGTTGAGGTGAAAATCAATCCGTGTGATCCCGTTCTTGATAAATTCAACTTGCGTCACATCGTGACCGAAGCTCGTGTTGCGGCACCGTGTTTGAGGCTGCAGGAGGAATCCGTTGGTCCGTATGGAGTTCCGGTGTTCTTCTATGAGAGAACTCCAGTGGGAATCCCATCTTCAGAGGGCTGGACTGTCCGATAACTATGCGGAGCCTTCTGCTAACCTTGGTGCTTCCCGATGAACCGGGACTCATGAGCCAACACGAGAGCGGAAGAGCCAAGCGTTGAAGTCAGTTCGCGAACTCTGGGCCTACCGGAGCCTGACCTACAACCTCGCCCAGCGTGAGCTGCGGTCAAGGTACAAAAAGAGTTTGCTTGGCTGGCTGTGGTCGCTTCTTAATCCTGCGGCGGTACTGGCCGTTTATACCCTCGTCTTCGGGTATTTCTTTAGTGCGAAAGCTCCGCTTGCAGGCAATGGCCGCACCGATGTGTTTGCCTTGTACCTGTTCGCTGGCCTGTGGGTATGGAATCTATTTAACGGCACGGTCCTGGGGGCCATCTCAGCGTTGCAGTCCGCAGGACCGTTGCTTAACAAGGTCTATTTCCCTCCCGCATGTCCGGCTCTTGCCAACACAATCACGGTGCTTCTTCAGGCGTCAATCGAGGCAGGGATTCTCCTCTTCGTCATGATTCTGCTTGGCAACGTGGGCTGGATGCTTCTGCTCTTCCCGTTGCTGGTTCTTTGCATCACACTTTTCTCGTTGGGCTTTGGACTCGCACTGAGTGTGTACAACGTCTTCTACCGCGATGTGAATTACTTAGTGACAATCGGAATGAACGTTCTCTTCTACGCCACGCCGATCATCTACCCGATCACGCTCGTTCAAGAGAAGAGCATGACGTTGGCGCGGATATTGGAGCTGAGTCCCATTGCCCAATATGTGCAATGGTCACGCGACATCTTTTACGGATTGACGATGCCTAGTGCAACGTCGCTCATCGTCGTCCCACTGGCGTCTTTCGTTGTCTTTGTGCTTGGCCTCGCGATCTTCAATCGCAAATCCCGTGACATAGTGCAGGAGTTGTGAAGCCATGAAAGCGATCGAAGTGCAGGATGTTTCAAAACGGTTCCGCTTGTACAAGGATCGTCCAAGTAGCGTGAAGCAACTGTTCACCAAGTTTGGTCGACCAAAGTACGAGGATTTCTGGGCCGTGAAGAACGTCTCCCTAGACGTGGACGAGGGCAGCGTTGCCGGTCTCATCGGCCACAACGGTTGTGGAAAATCGACACTTCTTCGGATGATGGCGGGAATTCATTTTCCGACATCGGGCACGGTTACAACCCGTGGTCGGATCTCAGCGCTCCTTGAGTTGGGCGCAGGTTTCCACCCGGATCTCACTGGTCGCGAGAACGTCTATCTCAATGCTTCGATTCTCGGGCTCAGTCGCAAACAGACCGATCTGATCCTCGAACGAATCGTCGACTTTTCCGGATTAGCACCGTTCATCGACAGCCCGGTCAAGCACTACTCAAGCGGAATGTATGTTCGACTTGGTTTTGCTGTGGCCGTTCATGTCGATCCGAAAGTGTTGTTGGTCGACGAAGTCATCGCCGTGGGTGACGAAGACTTCCAGCGACGTTGTCTAGACCACATCGCTGGATTGAAGGCCGACGGGGTCACGATAGTTATCGTCTCGCATGGTCTCGGAGTCATTAGCGACCTTTGTGACCAGGTCACCTGGATGGACCACGGAGTCGTCAGAGATAGCGGCGAACCGTCTTCGGTCATCGCGAACTATCTCCGGGGAGTGAACGCAGGCGAAGATGAGCGACTCCGCATTGAAGCTGAAGCATCAGGGCTTCTGTTTTCACCAGCGAAAGCCACCGAGTCGGAGATGGTCGATGATTCAGGCAATCCGCTCGAATTCGGAGTCACGGGCGAGCCCATCAATATGCGAGTCGCGCTTCCAGAAGTTCTTGCGACTGAAGAGCACACCTACTCGCTGATGATTCAAACCGAATCCGGTGTGGTGGTGGGCGAAACGGAAATGAGCGCACCTATGGCTCAGCAGGACCCACTGGCGAACGGCTACACAATTCGCTGCCGCTTCGATCCGTTGTTGCTTGCTCCCGGAATCTATGAAGGTCGAGTGCGTGTGCACGGCGGCACGACGGTGCGAGCCGAGGCGATGCGTGATTTCGGCTTTTCGTTCCGTGTGCGGGCGGAGTCTTCACCTCCAGGCGGGCTTCTTCGACTTCCCGCCACTTGGCTGAAAGACAACGGTCGGTGAAAGCCCAATGGCGCAATTCGCAGGACTAATGCCGAGGTTGGACCCTTACGCTCGATCGTTTAATGCCGAACGAGCAGCACGAGTGTCAATGCCTCGCCGAACCTTGCGAGAGGACGGTCGATCGACCGGACTCTCAGTACTCGTACTTCATAAAGACCGCCCAGATCTGCTGAAACGACTCTGGTTGGGTTTCGACAAACTTTGGGAAGTTTGTGACCGCTCTGGTATCGAGATCGAACTTCTCCTTGGGGACACGGGTTCTACGGATTCTGAGACGCTTGCGCTGCTTGATGCACCGCCTCGGGGCGTCGATGTCACGCGCGGAATGCGTTATCAGTTCTCTCGCTGCAATAACGATCTCTTCGAACAGGCTCGCTATTCAACTGTGCTTTTTATGAACAACGACGTTTTCATCGATGAGTGTCCCGAGGGAGTCGTTGAGGTCTTTCAAACATTCACAAAGGATCCGAGCCTTGGTGCTGTAGGCGTCGTTCTCCTTTTCGAAAACGGAACTGTGCAGCACGCTGGTGTCGAATTGCTTCGATCTCCTGAATTGTTCGCATTGCCTTTCCATCCAGGGGCGAAGCAACATCCGCTGCATGCTCTTGGTGTCTCCTTTGCGTCCTCGGCGGTAACCGGCGCATTCCTTATGACTTCGAGCGATCACTACGCTCGCTCCGGCGGGTTCGACGAACGCTACGAGGCCGAGTGTCAAGACATCGACTACTGCCTTCGGCTCCGTCGAGCGGGATTCGAAATCCGAACCTTGTCAGTCGGTCCGATCTTCCATGTCGAGAACGCAACCCGCGAACCAGGCGAGGAGGACTGGAGCGATAGAGTGTTGTTTATCCGTCGTTGGAGTTCATTCGTGGAGTGTCTCTAACAATGAGAAACGTCTTATTGCTTACATCGGTCATGAAACGCGGTTATGGCGTTTCGGTCGTTGCCCGAGAAGTCGCCGACCGTATCGGTTCTGCCGGTTGGAACATGATGATTGGCTGCCTTGAGTACGACGAGTTCTACTGTGCTGAAAATGTT
>CAMCTW010000099.1 GCA_945878645.1 Bifidobacterium breve | reverse complement strand
TGCCAGTTGTGCACCGATGCAGAAGTGCGGGCCTCCCCCGCCGAACGCCACATGATCAAGCGGTTCTCTGGATGGATCGAAGAGTTCGGGATGAGAGAAGTGCCGATCATCGTGATTTGCGGACGCATACGACAGAAGAACCTTGTCGCCGGCGGCGATGTGTACGCCACTTCGCTCATGGTCCCGTGTGGCTGTTCGCCTGAATGTCATCACTGGTCCTCGCCACCTCAAAAATTCTTCAACAAACGCCGGCGTACATTCAACGCCACGCCATGGATCGAACAACGTTGGTTCTTCAACCCATGAATGAATCATCTCGGTCATTGAATGCGCTGTTGTACTCAAACCACCAACGAGAACGGCAGGAAAGAAGCCCACGATTTCCGCGTCGCTCAAGCGATGGACACCGTCATCATCAACAATCTCAGCGTTGGCCAGGTCGGCAACAACTCCGAGATGCCGATCAGGATTCGCCCTCACGTCGGTAATGAGCGAAAGCGCATACTCGGCGATGTCGCGTTGCATCTGGGGTCGAGGGGCCAGACCCGGGTTCACTTCGGGGTCTTGGAAGTCAGCCATGACTCGAGTGATCTCTATGAGCCCGGGCCAGTCTGATTCGGGCACACCGAAGAGCGTTGCCACCATCTGAAAAGAAAGTTCTTCGGCCACTGAAACAAAGTCATGAACTTCGCCATTGAGCAGTCCGTCGACAAGACGCGCGCACGTCTCCTCGATCAGAGGAACCATCCGCCTGATCTGGCCTGGAGTGAATGCCGCACTCACAAGTTTGCGATAGCGCGTGTGCTGGGGTGGATCTTGATTGACGAACATTCTTCGACGAGCGACTAGTTCCTCTTCCGAGCGAGCTTCTTCGATTGACGAACCCTTTAAGGAGTTCGAATACAACTCCCAATCTCTGTTGGCCGCGACAACATCGTCGAAGCGAGTGAATACCCAGTACCCCGGGCCATCAACTTCTTCATGCCAAGAGATCGGTTCGTTGTCTCGCAACCACCTGAAGTAGTCGCGCGGCACCCCGTTCAGGTACAGATCAGGATTTACAAGATCGAGTTTTTCCACGTCTCGCTCTTAGAGTTTGGGAGTGCTTGCCATCTGGCCACCGTCGACCGTCAGGTCGAGGCCACTGATCCACGCTGACTCATCGCTTGCGAGGAAAAGAGCGGCAGATGCAATATCCATTGGCTCTCCGATTCGGCCAAGCGGAAGACCAGCAGCAAGACGCTCTTCGTGGTCGTCGACGATGTAGGAGATCATTGGCGTACGGATAACTCCGGGGAGAATCGCGTTCACTCGAATGCCAAGTGGCCCAAGGTCGAGAGCAGCCGCTTTCGTTAGCCCACGCAAGGCGAATTTTGACGTCGTATACGCCGAGGTATTGATGTTCGCAGCAAGACCATTAAGAGATGAGACGTTGATGATGGAACTCCCCTTTGGCATATGGGGCACGACCGCCTGAATTCCGAGAAGAGGGCCCATCAAGTTGATATCCATCACGTGCTGGAAGTCAGAGATCGGCATTTCGTGAACCGGCCCAACAGCGCGGATTCCAGCGTTGTTGAGCAGGACATCAATCCGACCATGGTCCTTCAACGCCCCAGCGACTGCCGATGCCCAGCTGTCGGGCGAGGTCACGTCAAGGTGGATCCCCTCGTGCTCAAGCACATCCCCAGCAATGACATGGGCGCCTTCGGCGGCGAATCGTTCAGCCTCGGCCTGGCCCTGCCCACGAGCAGCACCAGTGATGATGACAACTTTCCCCTCAAGCCGACCAGCCATGACTTCCCCTCGTTCCGTGAAGCCACTGACGCTAGTTCCCAGCGATGTTTGCCAGAAGCGTCGCCGGACCGTGCGCCCAGAACACCTCAACGCCTTTGAACTCGCTGTCGACCAGCGCAACTTCCTTCACGCGATCAAGAAACACATCGAGTGCCACTCGGGCTTCGAGTCTTGCGAGCATTGCTCCAGGGCAGACATGGGGTCCGCCACCGAAGGAAAGATGCGCTCTCGGGTCGGAGCGATCCAGACGGAAACTATTCCCGTCTTCGAACTTGTTGGCGTCACGATTCCCTGAACCAATGCCGAACGCAACTTTCTCTCCCGCAGGAATTTCGACATCAGCGACATTGCTGTCCATCATGCAGTTACGCATCAGAAACTTCACAGGAGGATCGAGTCGCAAACACTCTTCGACCGCCAACGGGATGAGCGAGCGATCATTCTGCAACGTGGCGAATAACTCGGGGTCCGTCGAGACGCGCCACAAGAGATTTCCTATGAGATGACGGGTGGTTTCATTTCCAGAGACAAAAAGGAAAACGAGTTGCGTTCTGGCTTCGATCTCGGTGAGTTTGCGTCCGTTGACCTCTGTGTTGATGAGTCGGGTTATGAAATCGTCGGTGGGCTCACGGCGGCGGTCGACAATCAATCCGTCGACATAGGCGACAAACTCTGGGTGGGCACCGGCAAGTCCTTCGCCGCGATCATTGCGATTCTTTGTTGGGTACGTGCCCTGCACAACTTCGTCTGACCAGTTTGCCCAACGCCAAAAATCTTCTGGTGGCGCGCCGAGCAGATGAGCGATGACGTTGTTCGGAACTGGCATGACGTAATCCGAAACCAAATCAATCGGTCCCGGAGTGCGAAGAATGTCATCGAGCAGCGAATGGCAAAGTTCGAGGCAAAACGGTTCGACGCGACCAATGCGATGAGCGGCAATTGCAGAGTTGATGATTTTACGGATCTGACCATGACGCGGTTCAGGGATTTCGCTAATGAGTTGCTCTTCAGGAGCAACCACAACTCCCGGTTCACGGAAGCTGGCAATGAAACGGTCGACGCTCTTTGCTCCGTCAACAGTGTCGTCATAACGCGCGAAATACCACGCCCCCATTTCGGTCTTGGAAACAGGACACTGTTGGCGCAATTCGGCGAATCCAGGATCATCGAATGCAGCAGTCAACGGATCAAACGTCATGGCTACCCCCTCATCGAAACCTAGCCGTCTCGAAGCACAAAGTCGCTCGGCATCAAGATCACCCAACGTCCTACACTGCAAAAAGACGCCACCAATGGTGTTCTGTTCCAGGGGGACCTATGGCTATTTACCCGCACCACGTTGGCATCTGCGTTACCGATCTCGAGAAGTCACTTCGATTCTGGTGCGACGGGATGGGTTTCGAGACCACGATGGTCCCGCCCGTTGGCGGCGAATGGTCCGATTCGCTTGAGGTTGGCGGCGAGGTCGACTTCACCGCTCATTTCATTAAGCGCGACGGTTTCGAGTTCGAACTTCTCTACTACCGCACTCCCGGAACCCATGGCTCCCCATCGATGTCACGCAACCAGGTGGGCTTCACCCACTTCGCGGTCTACGTCGACGACATGGACGCTGAGATTGCTCGCCTTGTGGAATGTGGCGGAACGGTCATCGAAAAGACCCGCACCAAGATGGGTGAGGGCGCAGAATCGGTCGAACTGGTCTTTATCGCCGACCCTGATGGCGTTCGAGTTGAACTCATGAAGGCCGGAGAATGAACGTTTGAGGCAATCCCGCCTCAGCGGGTCCAGAACTTCTACGCTTATCCGAGGGACATCTTCGATGTCACCGCTAACCCAAAGGGGGATCCAATGCGTCCTGTTGGAAAAATCCGCAATCCAGTTGTAGTTATTTTACTCACTATCGTCACACTTGGTATTTATGGCATTTACTGGCATTACGAAATGTTCAAGGAAACGAACGAATTCGACAAGGAAGGCGTGAGCGGCATCGTCGGCCTGTTGATCACGATCGTCTGCGGCATCGTTGCCATCTTCCTTATCCCGTGGCAGGTTGGCGAGAGCCGCAAGCGTGCCGGTATGCCCGAGCGCGTCAACGCCATCCACGGTCTCTGGATTCTGCTTCCCATTCTGGGAGTTTTCATCTGGATCGTTCAAGTACAGAATGCCGCCAATGAACTGTGGGAAGCACAGGGCGCTGTCGCTGCCTGATAAGCAACCCTTTGTTTCGCAAACGCCCCGGTTCGCCGGGGCGTTTGTCGTTTTCCACTGCTAAATGAAATCACGCGAATGTCGGGTTGAACGCAATATTCCAGAACCACGAAACGGCGACTACCGCAATAACTACCGCAACGGGTATTCGAACGACAGAAACTGCGCGAGTTCTCGGGATCGCCCAAAGAGCGAGGATGATCACTCCGCACGAGAATGCAGCAAGCCCGAAAGGCTGAAACCGCAACGACGCCGAGAGGTCAAGATGCAAAAGCGAACGAGCTGATCGGGTCATCCCGCACAGCGGACAAGGAACACCCGTAATCGTCAACATCGGACACGGTGGAATGGGAGAGAACGGTAGAACCATTCCGACCACAGCAAGACCCAAGCAACCAACGACGAGCCAACGCAGCGGTCGCAACGGAAGCGCAATCGACGCTCTCAACCGAGAACGTTGTGCCGCGCATCCGGCATCATGCACATGGTCAGCAGAGTGGGGATGCTCCGCCGTCATCAGAAACTCCGACCTATGCCTTCTCGCAAATAACGAGTGGGATATCGCGTTCGGTGGATGCTTGATAGGCGTCGTAAGCGGGCCAGGCGGCTGTCGCTATCGACCAGTACTTCGCCTTTTCGTCTGTCGTGGCAACACGAGCGATGAGCTGGTGTACATCGGCTCGATCCTGAACGGTCACGTCTGGGTTGGCCACCATGTTGTGGAACCACTGCGGATTATTCGGCGCACCACCCATGGAGGCGACACAGAAGTACCGCTCACCATCGGTGACTCGAATCAGTGGGGTGCGACGGAGCTTGCCCGATTTCGCACCGGTCGTGGTCAGCACAATGGTTTCGGCGCCTTCCCAGAGAAATCCGTCCTCCCCGTTGGTAGAGAGATAGCGCTCCACGTGGTCGGCAATGGGTTCCCAAGGGCTTGGTTCATACTGGCTCATAGGGCTAACGCTATCTGCCCCAAGGCGTTGCTGGGAGGCTGCGGTATCCCTCGGCCGAAGGTTTCCGAGCAATAGCGTTCTCATCCATGAGTAGTGCAGCAACCTTCTTCTCCGTCGTCACCGCGCTCGTCATGCTTGGGAGCGCGGCCTACGACTTCACGATGCCTCAATCGGTCATCCAACTCGTTGGGAAATTGGGCCGACGTCCAAATTTCGTTCGGACACTCGGGCTCACGAAAGCACTTGGAGGCCTCGGTCTCCTCGTAGGCCTTGCCGTCGGACCTATTGGCGTCCTTGCCGCACTGGGACTCGTTGTCTATTTCATTCTGGCCATTCGGGCCCACGCCAAACTCGGAGACTCGGGCGCCGAAACATTGCCCGCCGCGGCGTTGTTCATCCTGAGCGCTCTCACACTCATTACGAATCTCTTTTCGTAACAAATCAGGGAGCAGATGAACGCTCGACACACGTCATCAATCAGCGTGATCGGAAAACGATAAAGGCCCCGGAGTGATCCGGGGCCTTCTCGCGTGCTGAAGCGATATTGCTCAGACGGAACTCAGCCCGCCTTGGAAAGCTGAGCGGCTGAACGCTCGAGTGCCTGGTTCGCTCCCGAGGGAAGCGATGTGAGCGGCACAGAAATCTCTCCGACGGTGGGGCCGTACTTGTCAGCAAATGGCTGCAAGGCCTTGAGGTCGAAGTTGTAGAACTCCGCAGCGTTGCCAGCAAGAATCTGCTGAATCTGCGTGGGTTCAAGGTGTCCGAGAACCTGACGAAGATGTTCACGCGTGAATGGATGCGTGCCTTCTTCGTGCGGGTAATCGTTGCCCCACATCATCTTGTCGATGCCCAGTACGTCGAGACCGGCAGAGATATCGGCAGGCGTTGGCTGGCTGATTCCAACGAAGCAGCTCTGCGCGAAGTACTCGGATGCTGAACGAGGAGGAACGGTTTCGCCCTCGAAACGCATTTCGCCAACCTTGTTACCGCGCATTCCATTGAGGAGGCTGTCCATCGAATCGAGCAACGGTGGAATCCACGCGCAACCAGTTTCGGTAAGCGCGAACTTGAGATTCGGATGCCGCTCAAAGACGCCAGAAAGAATCATGTGAACAAGCGGGCGCTGCGAGTAGTACGGGATCTCAATGAAATGAACCAACGGCATTGCCGGCGCTGGGTGGTACTTGGGGCCACCGGTGCCGCTATGAGCGTTGACGGGGATGTTGTTTTCGGCACAAGCCGCCCACAACTCGTCGTAATCGGGATGGTAAAGCGGCTTGATCCATTCCGCAGTCGGCGGAACTGCGCCGATCAGAACGCCACCACGAAGACCGTTTTCCTTGCACCAGATTGCATCGGCGATTGCGTCGTCGACGTCGTTCAGGAAAATCTGACCAATGCCCGCGCGACGCTCGGGAGCGCGGCTGACGTAGTCGGCCAACCAGCGATTGTGTGCCTGCACACCTGCGTGACGGTGTTCGTACTCGTCGGGCGTTGGCGGCTGCGCAAAGAGCACGAAGTTCGGGAAGAACGGCGGAACCGTGTTGGGGTAGATGACCTCAGCAATAACGCCATCGGCGAACATGTCGCCATCACGACGATCGTCGTCCCAGTTGCGGATGCGCAGGTCAGTGTCCTTCAGATCCTTGAAGGGGTTCTTGTACTTCTCGCGCCATGCATCAAAGTCATCGCGGTACTTGGGATCGAGAAACTCTCGATACTGAACGTGGCTGCCACCCGCGTGGGTGTCGGCCGAAATGATGATGTAGTGATCATCCGGTCCGAGCATGATGTCTCCTCTTGCTGTTCAGGCCCAAGGATTGGGCACGGCCACCCGAAGGTGCAATGTGTTGACTGAATCATAGGTGGTGCAACAGGTCAAGAGCGGAACCGAAGACCTGTGTTTTTACTGTGTCTGAGGTCACAGACCCTTTGGTCGATTCGTGAATCGCTCTTCTGTTGGAGAGAAGAACCAACCCGCCCCGGCCTTGGTCCCACCATCAACCGGGATGTTGTGACCCGTCACATACGCCGAGAGATCCGAGGCGAGGAACAGCGCAACGCGGGCCTGATCCTCTGGCCAGCCAAGGCGACCGATCGGGGCCCACGCCTCCCAAAGGTGCTCGTATCCGACAGCTGTCGAGATGTAATCGACCTGGGGAGTTTGGGTCAGGTCGGGGCCAATGCCGTTGACGCGGATTCCGTTGCGTCCCATCGACAGCGCGAGGTCGGTGCTGAATTTCGCGCTCGCCGCTTTCATTGCCCCATAGATGGGATCGCCGGGATACCCGCGCATGCCCTCGACCGAATGCACATTGACGATCGATCCACCGCCACCGGCGATCATCGATTCGAGAAAACACTTCGTCGATGCAACCGTCGAAAAGAAGTTGATGTCATACATCGCCTTCCATGATTCTGGCGAGGATTTACGAAAACGCTCAAGAGGTCGAAAATCGCCGACGTTATTGACGAGAACCTGCACATAAGGGTGATCGACAAAAATCGCCTCGGC
>CAMCTW010000098.1 GCA_945878645.1 Bifidobacterium breve | reverse complement strand
TCTTCCACGTCGAAAACGGAACCCGCGAACCAGGCGAGGAAGACTGGAGCGATAGAGCGTTGTTTGTCCGTCGTTGGAGTTCCTTCGTGGAGTGTCTCTAATAATGAGGAACGTCTTGTTGCTTACATCGGTCATGAAACGCGGTTATGGCGTTTCCGTCGTTGCCCGAGAAGTCGCCGACCGCATTGATGCTGCCGGTTGGAAGATGTCGATTGGATGTCTCGAAGTCGACGAGTTTTATGACGCCGACGATGTGGTCGAGTTGCGCCCATCTTCGCAGATGATTTTTGAGTACTGCCAAGAAAATTCGATCGAGATCGTGGTTGCGCAAACCAGTCCATATTTCGAGGTACTGCCTGCGCTCGAAATGTGGATTCCCACAGTGGTTTTTGAACATGGCGATCCGACGCCAACGATGTTCGAACACGACGTATTGGAGCGCGAGCAAATAAAGGTCCATAAGCTGAAGCGGGTCTACCCCAAGGTCGATGCAGTTCTGACCAGTTCGTATTTTCTTCGCGACGAACTGCTTTGGCCGAAAGCAAAAGTCATCGCACTTGGGTGCGACCATGTCACCGATTATGGACAGCCTTCGACTCAGCGGACAGCCTCTGACCACGCTCCGCTTCGAGTAGGTACCTTGATGCGTCTGGGGAGTGGCGAAGCCCTCTATAAGGGTCTTGATGAATATCTTGCGATCGTTTCGCATTTCACCGATCGTCCCGGTTTTGATTTCTCTATTATGGGCCGCGGGGAGGAATCTGATCGTCTGTGGTGGGAGGAACGTGGCGTTCACTGTCACCTCAATGCCACCGATGAAGAGCGTTCGACGTTTCTTTCTGAGCTCGATGTGTTCATCTCGCCGAGCAAGTGGGAAGGGTTCAATCTTCCACTCGTCGAAGCCCATGCGTCGGGAACGGTGGGCTTGGCGTTCGACGTGGGAGCACATCCAGAGACGACCCCATACGTACTTGCCAATATTGCAGATGCGAACTTTCTCCTAGAAGAGTGGCATCGAGATCCAGCGCTTCTGCAACTGGCATCGGAACGTTGCTACACCTACTCGCGTAAGAAGTTTCCGTGGGAAGCGACGGCTCTCGAACTTGGCGTATACCTTGACGGGGTCGTTGCTTCGGCCAATTGGGGTCCGTGGCGTCGAAGTCGCATCATGAAGATCTGGCGAATGGTTGTTGGGCGCTACCGAATCGACGGATTCGGTGGCATCACAAAGGCTGTCGTTGCGAGAGTTCGAAAATTCGCCGGTCGAGCGCTAGCAAAACTCAGACGGAGTTAGTGCGCACCCTTTTCCAGCCATTCGATGCGACCGGATTCGAGATTTGGATTCGAATACGGATCGGAGTTGAGTTGAGTGCCCCATCGTGAAAAAAGAAGGTGCGCTTCTTCGGCAGTGACGGTTCCGTCACGAGTGACACTTTCGAAGTGGAAAAGTACCGCGTGGGGCGTAACAATGTTGCGTAAACCGCGTTCGCGTAGACGCAGAGAAAAGTCGACATCATTGAAATTGTTGGGAAAGTCGAGAGCCATCCCGCCAACTTCATCAAAAACTTCTGCGCGAATGGCAAGACATGCGGCCGTCACTCCGATGCATTCCCTTGTAACTCGACACATATCTTCGGGTCCTGGGTAGTCCCCGTCGTAACCAGCGAAAAGATGAAAGGTTCCGTCGGCATAACGATGACCGATGTGCTGAAGACGACCGTCCGCCAGGAGGAGTCTCGCTCCTACAGCGCCCACGCCTGGATCGAGGGCGAGACCAACGAGCTCCTCGATGAAATCTTCAGAAATGACTTCCATATCGTCATTGAGTAGCAGCAGCACATCACCACTTGAAGCGGCGCGACCCTGTCCGATCTTGTCGGAGAAATTGAATGGCTTGTCGTAGTCGACCCATACCAGGCGATCGCCGCAGAGTTGGGTGAGAGCCCGGCGCACGATTGGGGGTGTGGCGGTGTCGGCGACAACGACGAACTCCACATTTTTCCAAGTTGATTTGGTGATGATCGATTGCATGAGTTCGATAATGAAAACGCGTTCCTGTCCCCAAACCGTTCCCGAGGATCCGCGCGTTGGGATGATCAGGCTGACCTTCGTTGACGCGTCTGTTTGGCGACGGAGATGCAGGGTGTTCCCCGGCTCGGAAATCTCAACTTCTGCGGCGATTTCCAGTCGGGCACAGTGTGCTTGGACGACCGCAGTGGCCTCGAGCATCATGTTCCCAACCTGACTTGTTGAATCAGAGTCGATGTCAGAAGGCGCGTCAGTGGAGCCAAAGAGGAGTTCAGGGATGTGAGCGACTTTGCCGCCACTCTCGGTGAGCCTGAGGACAAGATCCCAGCGCAACGCCTTTCCGTGCAATGAGGGAACGACGTCGTCGACTGCGGAGTCGAGAACTGCGTTGAGAGCCTCACTGCGCCGGACTGCGAGAAGATCACCGATGTAGAACTGAGATCGAAATCGTTCCGGTGACCAATCTGGCTTGTAGATCGAGTGAAGATGGCGTCCACGCTTGTCGACGACCGATTCGTCGGAGTAGGCGACTGTCATCTCAGGATCGCTAAAAACAGTTCCCAGGAACGAAAGGGCACGTTGATTGCAGCCCCCTCTGGGGCTAGAGAGTACAACGACATCGGCAAGTGAGGAATTGAGTGCTGCGTTGATTGCGGGGTGATCGGCCTGATCGTCAAGAACGACAATCTCGACCGTCGCCTTTTTCTCTCTCTTCGGCTGGATCTTTGAATTCATTTTCGACGAAGCCCACCAATGGCGCGTCCAAAGATTGGGACCTTCTTTACGACACGATCGCGGAACCAGACGAAATCGCGCCGCCAACGCCGCACTTCGTTTTCCAACTCGACAACTTGCGCACGGAGACGCCCGGTCTCTAGCTCGGCAGCGCGAGCTGCATCTCGAGCGGTGAGTGCGTCGCGGGTCAAATCTTCGTAGGACTTCTCTGAAGGTCCGACGAGTGAATGGAGTCGCGAAACTTCAGCGCGAAGTTCGGTGAGTTCGTCGGAGGGGGGAATCGCAACGGGCAGATCTTCGGGGACATCCATTTGGGTTCAAACCATAGCCGCCCATTATTCAGCCACACGCTGCTCGTAAGAGGGCCTATGGGGTGCGACGGCAACTACGCTTACTGCGTGCAAGAAAGACCTAAACAATGAGTATCGGACCCACAGTTCGACGGATATTGGGGCCGATTGAGGCACCCATTAGTTCCGCGTATCGATCAATGTTCATCAACGTTGGCGAACTCGGTAAAGCGATTGATGCGGTGCCGTTCGGCTCGCGAGTGTTGGAAGTTGGCGTTGGCGACGGCATGATCGCTTCGCAAATCGTCGAGCGTCGTCCCGATGCGTCAGTTCTCGGTATCGACTTGGCTCAGAATCCAGGTTCGTTATTCGAGGGCGACCGTAGTCGGGTGGAGTTCCGGACCATTTCAACCTCGGATCTTCTTGCTGAACAGCCGACTCCGTTCGATGCGATCGTCATCGCTGATGTGCTTCATCACGTCCCGCCGTCTCTGCGAACAGAGCTGCTTGACGATGTTGCGACATTATTGAGCGAGGATGGAGTACTTCTTGTGAAGGAGACCATTGTTGTGAAGTCTCCCGGTTACTGGATGGGTCGGTTCTCTGATCGTTGGATTACGGGCGATCGCAACGTGTCCTTCCTTCGTGAGGCAGACCTCAAACGATTAGTCACAGACAACGTTCCAAATCTTGTTGCATGTGGCCGATCGACGATCCGGCCGTGGAAGACCAATCTTCTACTCGTGTGGAGGCGCGGGACTCATTGAGTCTCGTGGTTGCTCAAGCTGAGTCAGTAGTTCCGAACGCCTGAAGAAGCTCGAGAGCGGCTTTCGCTGGTGTGATTCGCCCCGAAGAGACACTCGATTCGATGTTAGGGAGGAGAGTTGCGACTCTTGCATCAGCGCGGAAGCGCTCGAGCAGCGTGTCGCCAATTTCGCTCCAGAGCCACGCTACGGCCTGTGCCGAGCGCGCTTCGAGTAGTTCGCCATTGGTGATGACGGTCGAACGGAACAACGTCACTGCATCCCAAATTTCGGAAACGCCTACGCCGTTGAGGGCAGAACACGCGAGTACTTCAGTAGACCATGACTCCCACTTCGGCCGCAGCAAGTGAACCGCGCTTGCGTAGTCACCGCGGGTCCGCGCCGCGGCTGCGGCAAGGTCGCCATCGGCTTTATTGACAATGACGAGGTCGGCCAATTCCATAATGCCGCGCTTGATTCCCTGTAGTTCATCGCCGCCGCCAGGCGAAACGAGGAGGGCGAAGAGGTCAACCATGTCCGAAACAGCAACTTCTGATTGACCGACACCGATCGTTTCAACAATCACGACATCGAACCCGGCTGCTTCGCAGAGCAGCATTGCTTCGCGTGTGCGACGGGCGACGCCGCCAAGTTGTCCGCTGCCGGGGGAGGGGCGAATGAATGCGTTCGGCTGGTTGGCGAGTTCGCCCATTCGTGTCTTGTCGCCGAGGATTGAGCCGCCGGTCAGTCGACTCGAAGGATCGATGGCAAGGACGGCAAGGCGCAGCCCTTGGCTGATGATGTGATTTCCGATTGCTTCGATGAATGTCGATTTCCCGACTCCGGGCGGACCAGAGATGCCGACGCGAACAGCGTTGCCCGTGGAAGGCAGCACGGCTTCCAGCACCGCATCGGCGATGACGCGGTGTTCTGGCCGAGTGGACTCGGCGAACGTGATCGCTCGGGCCAGACAACGCCGATCGCCGGAGCGAATCCCCTGGATGAGGGAGGCGGCGTCCTCGGCGGCTTCGGTCACGAGTTGGGACTGTTCTCGGCAATGAGGGCGAGCACCTTGCGAGCCGCTGTCGGAATGTTGGTTCCGGGGCCGAAGATTGCCGCAACACCAGCGTCGGTGAGCATGTCGTAATCCTGTGGAGGAATAACGCCACCGCACACGACAAGGATGTTGTTGGCGCCGGCCTCCTTCAACTCGTCGATGAGCATGGGCACGAGGGTTTTGTGTCCGGCGGCCTGGCTCGAGATGCCAACCACGTGGACGTCGTTTTCGATGGCATCGCGGGCTGCTTCAGCAGGAGTTTGGAACAGCGGACCCATGTCGACGTCGAAACCGAGGTCGGCAAATGCTGTTGCGATGACCTTGGCGCCGCGGTCATGGCCGTCTTGGCCCATTTTGGCGACAAGCATGCGGGGGCGGCGTCCCTCGGTCTTGGCGAACGCTTCGATCTCGCCCTGGAGAGCGGTGAAGTCTGCATCGCCTTCATACGCCTTTGCATACACACCAGCAATGGTACGGACTTCGGCCTTGTGTCGCCCGAATACTGCCTCCATGGCGTCAGAGATCTCACCAAGGGTGGCTCGGGCTCGGGCGGCGTCGATGGCGAGGGCAAGCAGATTGCCGTCGGCCTTGGCGCCTTCGGTGAGTGCGGTGAGGGCAGCGGCACAGGCGGCGTCGTCACGATTCGCACGAACAGTGGCCAAGATTGCCAACTGTTCGTTGCGTACCTTGGTGTTATCGATATCAAGAACGTCGACCATTTCAACGTTCTCGGGCACGTACTTATTGACGCCTACGACAGTGTCTTGGCGTCGGTCGATGCGAGCCTGCTTGCGAGCGGCTGATTCTTCGATGCGCAGTTTCGGCATGCCTGATTCAACTGCTTTGGTCATACCGCCGAGTTCTTCAACCTCGCAAATAAGCGTCCACGCTTCATCAACGAGTGACTGTGTGAGCGACTCGATGTAATACGAACCACCAAGAGGATCGACGGTGCTCGTGACGCCAGATTCTTCGGCGATGATGAGCTGGGTATTGCGAGCGATGCGAGCACTGAAGTCGGTAGGAAGTCCGAGTGCTTCGTCGAATGAGTTTGTGTGAAGGCTCTGCGTTCCACCGAGCACCGCTGCGAGCGCTTCGATCGTCGTACGGACGACGTTGTTGTAAGGATCTTGTTCGGTGAGTGAAACGCCCGATGTTTGGCAGTGGGTACGCAGCATGAGCGAACCAGCCTTCTTGGGCTCGAACTCGCTCATGACTCGGTGCCACAGCACGCGGGCGGCACGAAGCTTCGCAACTTCCATGAAGAAGTTCATGCCGATGGCGAAGAAGAACGAGAGACGGCCAGCAAAGAGATCGACATCGAGGCCCTTGGCGAGTGCGGCGCGAACGTATTCCTTGCCGTCGGCGATCGTGAATGCGAGTTCCTGAACTGCCGTAGCTCCTGCTTCTTGCATGTGGTAGCCGGAAATTGAAATCGAGTTGAACTTCGGCATTTCGTTCGAGGTGTAATCAATGATGTCGGCGATGATTCGCATGCTTGGTGCTGGCGGGTAGATGTAGGTGTTGCGCACCATGAACTCTTTGAGAATGTCGTTCTGGATGGTTCCAGCGAGAAGTGCACGATCGACGCCTTGTTCTTCGCCAGCAACGACGAACATCGCGAGGATCGGAATGACGGCACCGTTCATCGTCATGGAAACACTCATCTGATCGAGGGGAATGCCTTCGAACAGGATCTTCATGTCTTCGACCGAATCAATCGCAACGCCGGCTTTGCCGACATCGCCAACCACATTCGGGTGATCAGAGTCGTACCCGCGGTGTGTTGCGAGGTCGAAGGCAACTGACAGGCCCATCTGGCCGGCGGCCAGATTGCGGCGATAGAACGCGTTGGACTCTTGTGCGGTTGAGAATCCGGCGTACTGACGGATCGTCCACGGGCGGTTCGTGTACATCGTCGCTCGAACGCCACGGGTATAGGGGGCGAAGCCTGGAAGCGTGTCGACATCACCCAACGCCTCAAGATCGGCGGCGGTGTAGATCGGTTTGACGGCAATGCCTTCGGGGGTCTCCCAGACGAGGTCGGCAGGGTCTGCGCCCTTGAGGTCTTTGGAGGCCGCGTCGGCCCAGGCGGTGGGGAACTGTTCTGAGGAAGTCACCCCGTCAGACTAAGAGGGAGGGCGCGCAGGTGTCATGCTGGCGGGATGGGTCCCACCCGCATCCCCGCCGAGAGCGCCGAACTGCTCGCATTCGACGGTGTGAGTTTTGCGGTGGACGCCGATCGCGAGATCCTGCACGAGGTGAGCCTTTCGGTGGCTCCGGCAGCGGTTACCGTCCTCGCAGGGCCCTCAGGGGCGGGGAAATCGACGCTGTTGCGGCTCGGCAACCGTCTGGACATCCCATCGGCGGGCAGCGTTCGGTTCCGAGGCGAGGACAGCGCAGCGATTGACCCCCGCGAACTGCGCCGCCGAGTCGGAATGGTCTTCCAGAGGCCGGTCCCATTCGCGGGGTCGGTGCGGGAGAATCTCAAGGTTGGCGCTCCGCAGGCCAGCGACGAGGAATTGGGCAGATCGCTTCAGCGTGTGGGGCTTGAGGGCTCGATGCTCGATCGCGTTGCTGATGACCTCTCTGGGGGTGAGGCACAGCGCATGTGCATCGCTCGGACCCTCCTCACACAGCCAGAGGTGATCCTGATGGATGAGCCCACCTCGGCGCTCGATCACGAGAATCGTCTC
>CAMCTW010000097.1 GCA_945878645.1 Bifidobacterium breve | reverse complement strand
CCACCACTTGCATTTGCCCGAGTTGTCCCGCCAACGCCTCCGAGGCCGTACCCAGCGAGACACGACGCGGTTTTCAACGAATTGTTTGTCACCGAAGTTGCCGTGAGCGATGCAGCGTCAAGACCGGAGACATCCTGCACTGCCGTATTGAGTGTTGAAGCACTCGACGTCGGAGCCGCGTACGCAACAGTCACAGCCTGACCGCCGACAATCGCGGGACTTACTCCGAGTTGAACCGTTGAACCGAGAACCGAGACTGCCCCTACTGTTGCTGGTGTTCCGCCCACGAGAACAGTGAACGCACCGGAGAGCGCCGTCACTGCAGCCAACGGTTCGGAATAGGTCAGTGTGAGAGTCGTTCCACCGACGTTTGTCGCGGAGGAGACATACGTCGGTGGTGTGATATCTGCCGAAGAGTTGTTCGGAATCGTGATTGTCGCGATCGAAAATGCATCATTGCCAGCAAGGTTCTGAATCGCCGAATTCGTCGCTGCGTCGTCCGAGGCTGGTGCGGCGTAGGCAATGGTGACGGTCTGGCCAATACCAACCGTCCGAGTCAGTCCAAGGATCACCGTTGATCCACTCACCGCTACCGAGGTCACCGTATTCGCCGTGCCCCCAGAGTTAACCGTGAACGCTGTAGTTGGCGCTGTGGTTACAGCAAGTGACTTGTTGTAGGTCAGCGTCACATAGGTTCCAGCGGTATTTACCGACGCCGCCAGAAAGATCGGGTTCACCACAGGGGTGACGGCCGTCGATGCTGGTGATGACGCTGACGTTGCCGCGGGATCAGTGTTCGTCGCAGTTGTCGTAAACGTGTAGGGAGTTCCGTTTGTAAGTCCTGTGACTACACACGAGCCGGAAGCACCGGTAACTGTGCATGTCTGTGCCGGAGACGTCCCGACTGCGGTGACCGTATAGCTGGTCGGAGTTGCCCCGCTGGCAGCCGCAACTGTGACGGTGGCCTGTCCATCGCCAGGCACAGCCGTTGGCGCCGGCGGGATTCCAGGAGTCTGGTATGTGGTGAAGAAGCGACGGAGCGACGGGCCGTTCTCGGTTCCGACGAGGAGTCCGCCATCGCTCTGCAGAACGATCTTATTGACATCGGAATTCAACTCGGTTGACGAGATCACGAAGGTGGAGTCCGCGGCACCTGTGACAGTCAGCCGTTTCAATTTCGCAGTAAACGTCCCACCAACAAGAATTTTTCCATCTGGTTGCACGGCGATTGAGTTAATGACGCCCGTGCTAGTCGTGAACGAGGCATCCACCGAACCGTCGCTCAAATATCGCTTGATACCAAAGGATCCCGCAGCGACCACTTTCCCGTCGCTCTGCACTGCGACAGCGTTGACGGTGGTGCCAGGAGCCGCGGTGAACGACGCGTCAACTGTCCCGTCCGCGTTCAATCGTTTGAGGCCGCCGGTGAAGGCGCCACCGACCAAAATCTTCCCGTTGGCGTCAAGAGCAATCGCATTGACCGTCCCACCGAATAGCGACCCGACATTCGTCGAAAACGCGGAATCAACTGCACCCGTGTCGGTTAGTCGCTTGAGTCGGCCAGTAAAGCTTCCGCCAACGAGGATGTGGCGGACCCCGCTTACCGACTGTTCTGCGACGGCGTAGGTAGTTCCTGTGGTGTTGCTTGCTACGTTTGTGTTGAAGACGGAATCAGCCGCTCCGGCGGAGGTGAACCGTTGGATTGAGCCGAGGTAGTCGTCAGTCGCGAGTATCTTCCCGTCGCTTTGGACTTCCACGGTGTAGGCGTTGTTCACCAATGCTGGCGAACCCCCTGCCGCAGCCGCTGCGCTTGTGTTGAAAGTGGAATCGGCAACACCAGCCGATGAGTAACGGCGCAGCTTTCCCGTCGTATCGCCGAGCGCAACGACCGCTCCATCGGACTGCACCGCGATGCCTCTAGTCCGTGACGGCATAGTCGAACCGACGTTTGCTTTAAAAGTGGCGTCAACCGCCCCGGGAGACGACGCGCCAGCTTCGGGGATCGGAGTCACCACGGCAGGCACTGCGACGAGAAGACTCGCAAGGAGCACTAGGGCGAGTCCGGCCCGAAGGCGCCCTCTTCCCATAATTCGGCGAATGCTGCTGCTCTCGAATCCTCCGCGACCCATTTCGCAACCCTAGGCGCGACCAATTTTCCGTTCCAGTCGGATAAAACCTGTTCAGACAGCGCAGGTTGTCTTTTTCTTCGACGCGAAAGAGGCGCCCTCAGGCGCCTCATTCCAGAATTCAGATTATTCGCCGTGTTTCAGGCTTAGTGAAAGCCCTCGACCGTGGTGAGCCGAGCGGTGGCACGAGCCAGTGCTGCGGTGGCATCGGCATCATCACCGTTTTGCGCAGCAGCCTGGGCCTTTTCCTGCGCCTTGCGAGCACGCTCAACATCGATCGTCGATGACAGCTCGGCAAGATCGGAAAGGATCTTCACTCGGTCGTGGCTGACTTCGATGAAGCCACCGTGGACCGCAGCTTTTTCACTGCCACCTTCGGCCAACGTGATTTCAACGGTGCCGATTGCCAATGCACCGACGAACGGAGCATGACCGGTGAGGAACGCGATATCGCCGCCGCCCACCGTGCGCGCACGCACCATGGAGGCGTCTCCCGAGAACAGTGTGCGCTCGGGCGAAACGAGTTCGACAGCCAGAGGCATCAGGAGTTGGCCTCGAGTTCGCGTGCCTTGGCACGTGCGCCGTCGGCATCGCCAACGTTGAGGAACGCCTGCTCGGGAAGATCGTCGAGGTCGCCATTGACGAGTTGTTCAAACGACTCGACCGTGTCTTCGACAGAAACGAAGATGCCGGGCATGCCGGTGAAGACCTCGGCCACGAAGAACGGCTGCGAAAGGAAACGCTGAACCTTTCGGGCACGGTCAACGGTGATGCGGTCTTCTTCAGAAAGTTCGTCAAGACCAAGAATGGCGATGATGTCCTGAAGTTCCTTGTAACGCTGCAGAACTTCCTGCACGCGACGAGCAACGTCGTAGTGACGCTGGCCGACGATTTCGGGAGCGAGAATCGTTGAGGTCGATGCGAGCGGATCCACGGCTGGGTAGATACCGAGCGAAGCAATCTGACGTGAAAGTTCGGTGGTGGCATCGAGATGGGTGAAGGTGGTGAACGGCGCCGGGTCGGTGTAATCGTCGGCGGGCACGTACACAGCCTGCAACGAGGTGATCGAACGACCACGAGTTGAGGTGATGCGCTCCTGCAGCTCGCCCATTTCGTCGGCGAGTGTGGGCTGGTAACCCACCGCTGATGGCATACGACCAAGAAGGGTCGACACCTCGGAACCGGCCTGCACGAAACGGAAGATGTTGTCGACGAACAACAACACGTCCTGGTTCTGCACGTCACGGAAGTACTCAGCCATGGTGAGAGCTGAAAGCGCAACACGGAGGCGGACACCCGGGGGCTCATCCATCTGGCCGTAGACCAGAGCGGTCTTGTCGATAACGCCGGACTCTTGCATTTCGATCCAGAGATCGGTTCCTTCACGGGTGCGCTCGCCGACACCGGCGAATACCGACACACCACCGTGCTGTGAAGCAACACGGTTGATCATTTCCTGGATGAGAACGGTCTTACCCACACCAGCACCACCGAACAGGCCGATCTTGCCGCCTGAGAGGTACGGGGTGAGAAGGTCGATGACCTTGATGCCGGTCGGGAAGACCAGCGCCTTTGGCTCGAGGGTGTCGAACGCCGGCGGTTCACGATGGATTTCCCAACGCTCGACGTTGGCGTCGGTAAGCGGTGAATCGAGGGGCTCGCCGATGACGTTGAACACGTGACCAAGCACAGCGTCGCCAACTGGCACGGTGATGCCGCGGCCGGTGTTGCGCACCGGGGTGCCACGACGAAGACCATCGGTGGGCTTCATGGTGACAACACGAACTCGGCTGTCGCCGATCTGCTGAGCGACCTCGGACACAACGATGATGTCCTTGCCGTCAACGGTCACGGTCATCTCGAGTGCCGTGTTGATCTCGGGAAGAGACCCGCGCGGGAACTCAACGTCGACCACAGGGCCGGCGATGGCGACGACTCTGCCGTCTTTCAGGTTGGTGGGATTCTCGGTGACGGTCATCGTGGGATGGGTCTCCTGTGTGTGGCGAACGGTGGATTCAGACCTGTGCGTCGATTAATGAATCGACGGCGCGTGATCTGTTCGGTCGAGGTGGACGGGGAAAGCGTGTTGCGGTTCAAGGTGAGACGGGATGAGTTCGTGTGACGAACCCTTATCGGCCGACATTGCCTCGGCGCCACCGACGATCTCCATGATCTCGGTGGTAATTGAATCCTGACGAGCCCGGTTCATGATGCGACTGAGCGATGTCTTCAGGTCTTCGGCATTTTCGGTTGCGGCCTTCATGGCCCGCTGACGTGACGCATGCTCTGACGCTGACGAATCAAGAAGCGCTGAGAACAGACGCGACTCGAGGTAGCGGGGAAGGATCTCGTTGAGAATGCCAGTGGGCGACGGTTCGTATTCCAAATCGGCGCTGGGACCGGCAGCATCATCGATGGCCGGAGTTTCAAGCGGAAGAAAGCGACGCAACACCGCTTGCTGAACGCCAGAAGAAAGAAAGCGTGTGTAGGAAAGATCGACCGAAGCGAGCTCGCCTGATTCGTAACGACGACGAACCGCAGCGGCGATGTCGCGAGCGTTGTCGTAGATCGGCTGATCGGTCATGCCTTCGAATTCCGCATCGATCTGAAGTCCGCGGAATCGGAAGTGCTTGATGGCCTTCTTACCGACAGCGATGATCGAATAACCCTGGCCTTGAGCACGAGCGGCATCGATTGCCCGCTCGGCCATGCGCAACACGTTGGTGTTGTAGCCACCGCACATGCCGCGATCAGAAGTGATCACAACAAATGCGGCGATGTTCGCAGTTGGGTTGTCACGCAGAAGCGGGTGTTCCTTGGCCGCACCAGCGCGAAGAAGGTCGACGATCACTGAAGTGATTTCATCGCTGTAAGGACGCGCTGAAGCGGCGCGGTCCTGGGCCTTCACGACACGAGTGGCCGCGATGAGCTCCATGGCGCGCGTGATCTTCTTCGTTGACTCGACGCTCTTAATGCGTCGACGAAGGATCCGCTCCTGACCACCAGCCATGTCAGTCCTCGACAGATCCGGTGGAAGCAGCGGCGGTCGGAACGAACTCTTGCGTGAACGCTTCGACAGCACCCTTGACGGAATCGGGAAGGTCTCCGGTGGAACGGATCTCGTCAAGCAGCGAGCTGTAACGGCCCCGCATGAAATCGAGAAGGTCCGTTTCGTAACGCTTGACATCGGTGACCGGAATGGCATCGAGGTAACCGTTCGCACCGGCGAAGATCACAACAACCTGCTCTTCGACGGGCATTGGCGAGTTGAGGTTCTGCTTGAGCAGTTCAACGAGGCGGTAGCCACGTTCAAGCTGAGCGGCAGAAATCTTGTCGAGTTCAGAACCGAAGGTTGCGAACGCTTCGAGTTCACGGAACTGCGCAAGATCGAGCTTGAGTGTGCCCGAAACCTTCTTCATGGCCTTGATCTGTGCGGCAGAACCCACACGAGACACCGAGATACCTACGTCAACCGCAGGGCGCACACCGGACTTAAACAGATCGTCCTGGAGATACACCTGACCGTCGGTGATCGAAATCACGTTGGTCGGGATGTATGCCGAAACGTCGCCAGCTTTGGTTTCGATGACCGGGAGAGCGGTGAGTGAACCAGCGCCGAGAGCGTCGGACAGTTTTGCCGAACGCTCGAGAAGACGGCTGTGGAGATAGAACACGTCGCCGGGGTATGCCTCGCGGCCTGGTGGGCGACGAAGGAGAAGCGACATCTGGCGGTAGGCCTCGGCCTGCTTAGAAAGATCGTCGTACACGATGAGGCTGTGTTCGCCGTTGTCCATCCAGTGCTGACCAATTGCGCAACCAGCAAATGGTGCGAGGTACTTGTATGGCGCCGGATCAGAGGCGGGGGCCACCACGACGACGGTGTAGTCCATCGCACCGAATTCGGTGAGCAGGCTTACGGTTTGCGCAACGGTGGAAGCCTTCTGACCAATGGCCACGTAGATGCACTTCACGCCAAGACCCTTTTGGTTCAGGATCGTGTCGATGCACACCGTGGTCTTGCCGGTCTTGCGGTCACCAATAACGAGTTCACGCTGACCACGACCGATTGGGGTCATGGCGTCGATTGACTTGATGCCGGTCTGCAGTGGCTCGTGCACTGGCTGACGGCCAGTAATGCCAGGAGCCTGAATTTCCATACGACGGGAAATGGCACCAATGATTGGTCCCTTGCCATCGATCGGCTCACCGAGAGCGTTCACAACGCGACCAAGAAGCGGATCGCCTACTGGCATCGAAAGAATGCGGCCGGTGGCACGAACGGGCGAGCCCTCTTCCACCGCTGCTGCGTGTTCGCCGTCGCCGACGATAACGGCGCCGATCGAGTCTTCGTCGAGGTTGAGGGCGAGACCAACGGTGCCGCCTTCGAACTCGAGGAGCTCGTTCACGCCGACATCGGGAAGACCCGACACGCGAGCAATACCGTCGCCCACTTCGAGCACACGGCCGACCTGCGTCGACTCAAGTGACGGGTTGTATCCCGACAGATTCTTTTGGAGGGCGGCAGTGATGTCGCCGGTGTTGATGGTGAGTTCAGCCATTACGGGATCCTCTGATCTCAGAACGATTCGCGGAGTTGGGACAGACGTTGGCGCACCGAGCCGTCAATAACGGTGTCGCCGATCTGGGTAACGATGCCGCCGAGAACCGACGGATCGACAATGACGATGATCTCGACCTGCTTGCCTTGGCTCTTGGCCAGGGCAGCAGCGAGACGCTGGATTTGGTCGTCGGACAGTGCGACGGCCGAACGAACCTGGGCGACGACTTTCTCGCCTTTGGCCGCATTGAGGTCAAGAAGACGCTCAACGATTTGGGGAAGTTCACGAATTCGACCATTACCGACAACAAGCGAAACAAGCGATGTCGTTAACGGAAGCGCCTTGTCTCCGAGAATGTCTTCGATGATCTGCTGACGCTTGTCGGCAGGAAGTCGCGGATTGGAAAGCGCCTGATTCAGTTCGTCGTTGCCCTCGATCGTGCGAGAGATTCGGAACAGTTCGTCGGTTACCTCGTTGCCGCTTCCCTCTGCTCGGAGGAGCGAGAGAAAGGCATCGGCGTAAAGAGCATCGTGGTCGCTCATGAGCCAGCACCCACCTTTTGGATGTAGTTCTCGATGAGTTCGGTTTGCGTCGCACTATCGAGATTGTTGGCTACGACCTTTTCAGCAGCGCCAAGTGCGAGCACAGCAATTTCTGCCTGAAGATCGCTGGTGGCTTGGGTCTTGGCGGAGTCAACATCGGCAGCACCACGAGCACGGAGATCCGACGCGTCGGTTCCGGCCTTCGCAATGATTTGAGTTTTGAGCGACGCAGCGGTTTCGCGAGCTTCGTCAAGGATGCGACGACGTTCAGCGTCGGCATTGGCAATATCGGAATCGATCTTGGCCAACTTGGCTTCTGCTTCTG
>CAMCTW010000096.1 GCA_945878645.1 Bifidobacterium breve | reverse complement strand
CACTCACGGTGAACTTTGCCGGCAGCGCTGTTTCAAACGTGTTGCCGTTCGGTGGGGCAATAGGAGTAGGAGCCTCCTACGCCATCGACATGTCGTGGGGTTTCACCGCACCATCGGTCACGTTGTCGATCCTTGTATCGGGCATTTGGAACATTTTCGTCAAACTCGCAATGCCAGTGCTTGCGCTCGTTCTTCTCATGATCTCGGGCAACGCGACGGGCAAACTCTTCGTCCCCACACTTCTTGGACTTCTCGCCCTGGTCGTTGCGGCAGTGGTCCTCGGGCTCATTATGCGTAGCGAGGGTATTGCGGAAAAAATTGGACGGCTGGGCCAAGCAATCGTCGGTTGGTTCTGCCGAGTCACCCATCGCAAGACCACTCCCGATGTCGTCAAAGTCGTTCTGGACTTTCGCCATCAGAGCATCGGCCTCGTTCGAGAACGATGGCTCTTGATCACGCTTTGGATCTTCCTGTTCAACCTCATTCAATTTGTCCTTCTCTTCGCGTGTGTTCGCGCCATCGGCATTGAAAGCATCACGCTCACCGAAGCATTCGCCGCCTTTGCATTTGCCCGGCTTCTCGAAACAATCCCGATTACGCCAAGTGGTGTCGGCTTCGTCGAAGTGGGCGCCGCCTCGGCTCTCATCAGTTTCGGCGGACCCGAAAACGCTTCGACAGCAGCGATTTTCCTTTTCCGCGGGTTCGTTTACCTGCTCGAAATTCCAGTCGGAGCAATGGCATGGGTTGTGTGGGCTTCGATGACCCGCTGGCGACGTCCGATCGGGTCCATCTCGCGCAGTCACTAGATGTGCGAGAGTGAGCGCATGGCTCATCTTTTCAACGAACGTTCCATCCTCCTCACTGACCGCGTCGCCATCGTGACCGGCGCCGCTGAGGGCATTGGACGAGATACCGCTCTCCTCTTCGCCCGATGTGGCGCGACGCTGGCCATCTGTGACCGACAAGCCGATCTTCTCGCCGATGTAGCGGCTCAGATCGAGGCACTCGGTCGACCGGTGATCACCGCTGAACTCGATGTACGCGACTCCGAGGCGGTCGATGCATTTGTAGAGAAGACCGCAGCCGCTCATGGCCACGTTGACGTGCTCGTCAACAACGCCGGCGGCACATTCATTTCTCCCTTCCTCGACGTGAGCCCCAAAGGCGAAGCGTCACTTATCGCCGAGAACTTCACACAAGCAACGCACTTCATCCGACGCGTAGCTCCGCTCATGATCGACGGCGGCTCGATCATCAACATCACATCGATCGAAGCCCATCAGGCTGGTCCAGGCTTCGGCATTTACGCCGCGATGAAAACCGCTCTTGAGAGTCTTTCGAAATCGCTCGCTCTTGAATTCGGAGCGCGCCGCATTCGCGTCAACTCAATCTCCCCCGACGCGCAACCTTCCGAAGGCGACAAGGGCCTACAGGCGACGCTCATCGAAAGCGACCCAGAGTTCCTTCCCGCTTTCCTTCCGCCGCTCGGCTATCTCGGAACCACCGAAGACACTGCGGCCGCCGCGCTCTTCCTCGCTTCCGATCTTTCGCGATTCATCACAGGCACCTCCATTCATGTCGACGGAGGAACATGGGCCGGCGGCGGATGGCACCGACCCGACGCAACCCGCCCCGACCACTGGGGCAGTGAAGATGTCTGAACTCACGAGCCCCTGGGGTCTTCAAGGCCTCTCTATTGTCGTAATGGGCGCCGGTGGTGGCGGCATCGGAACCTCAATAAGTCGTTTCCTCGGTCATGCCGGCGCGTCAGTGGTTGCCGTTGACATCGACGCCGAAAAGTTGAAGGTCTGCACCGACGCTCTCGAGGCCGACGGAACCACCCACATCGGACTCATTGCCGATGGTCGTGACAAAGCCGCTGTCGCCGAAGTTGTCGACAAGGCCTGCGAACTCGCGCCGCTACGCGGTTCGGTACAGGTCGCCGGCGGCATGTGGCCACCGCAATGGTCACCTTTCGCCAGCGACGATCCCGCGTTCGACGATGTCATAGCGCTCAACTTTGGTTCCACGGTCAACACCGTTCGTGCTGTTGGTCGTCGGCTCGTTGAACAAGGCAACGGGGGAACGCTTTGCAACATTGCCACCACTTCGGCGCTCAACGGAATGCCATATGGATCGGCCTATGCCGCTGCAAAAGCCGCCGTGTTGTCGCTCACGCGCTCGCTCGCCGTCGAATGGGGAAGCCGCAACATTCGCATCAACGCCGTTGCGCCTGGCTCGATCGCTACACCAAAAAGCGCATCAACCCGCAAGGCTGGCGACACCGACCGCAATGACCTCGAAGTCATCCCCATGCGTCGTCGTGGCACCAGTGACGACATAGCGAAGGGGGTGTTGTTCATGATGTCCGACATGTCGGACTACGTCACCGGACAGGTGTTGTGTGTCGATGGTGGAACGTCAGTGCGTCCCACCTATAACGACAGCGAAGAACTTCCTGTGTTCGTGCACAACGAAGAACTGCGCGCCCGTCTCAAAGACTGGTAAATCGACCGCCACTCACCACAAGCGTTTGTCCGGTCACGTACCGAGCTTCGTCGCTGCACAAGAACACTGACGGCGGACCGATATCAGTTTCGGGATCACCAAGCCGGCCAAGCGGAACAAGACCCTCAATGCGCTTGACGCGCTCGGGTTCGAGGATCTTCATGTTTTCGAGCGCTGGTGAAATTGCCAACGGGGCAACGCTGTTTACACGAATGTGGTCGGGTCCCCACTCACGAGCAAGAGCACGCACGAAACCGCGTTGTGCTGCCTTAACAGCGCTGTAGAACGGCGCGCGCTCTGAGCCTTCGATGCCAGCGGGCGAACTCATGAGCAAATACGCACCTTGTGATTTTTGAAGGTGCGGGTAGGCCTGCACTGCAAGTCGCCATGTTGCTCGCACCGTGACTGATGCATGGTCTTCCCATTCATCGAGGGTCGTGTTCTCAAAGTCAGTTGCTTCGCTCGATCGGCCGCTCACGGCGTTGTGAACCACCGCATCGAGTCGGCCGAAGTCGCGAACCAATTGTTCGATTGCGTCAGCGCTTTGCACAGCATCGGTGACATCGCAGCGCAAGATCACAGGAGTCCCGCCGGTAGCGGCAACGGCAGCGGCAGTTTCCTCAGCTGCTTCCGGACGGCGCACACCAATTCCAACGATTGCGCCGGCAGATCCAAAGGCCGCAGCAACACCACGGCCTACGCCAGCAGCAGCCCCAGTCACAAGGACAACTCGACCTTCCATCAATCTGGGCAAACTGCTCATGGCTGCATCACCGTTCCGCGATCGGCGACCAACAGTGCGCCAGTAATCGCTCCGGCTGCAGGCGACGCAAGCATGTCAATGAGTCCGATCACATCGTCCACCGCGGAAGCGGGCGGCAAGGCCGGCTGACCGAGCACCGGAACCATCGTGACTTCGGTATCACCCGCGTCGCTGTCACCCAACATGAACGCTGCCAACTCGACTTCGATTGTGTTCACGGTGATGGAACGTGCACCCCAACGACGAGCAACGGCTTTCGCCATCACGCGGATTGTTTCAACCGCGGTGCATAACGGAACAAGACCAGCGACGCCCGTCGCGGCCACTGTTGGCAGAATAAGAATCACGCGTCCACCATCAGCAAGAACACCATGAGCCTGCTGCAGCGCCACAAAGGCCGAGCGCATCGGATACTCCGCTGCTTGGTCCCACTCGGATTCGGTGAGCGAGACGATAGGTGCAGAGCGAAACGCTGAAGGGTCAATCGCGGCAAGCACCACGCGGTCAACTGATCCGGAGCCAACCAGTGATCGGAGTGACTCGCCAACCGCTTCGGCGTTTGTGAGATCAAGTGTGGAAGGGAGTTCGATAATGGAGTCACCGCGAGTCCGAAGACGCCGTGCGATCGAGAATCCGATCCCAGAACTGGATCCGATGACAAGTGTTGAAGCTGATGGTGCCATGGTCCTCCTCCAGACGCCGAGACGTTACCGCCCCACGCATGCGAACAAGTCAACACGCTGTCGTCACCGCAGACCACCGGTAGTCTCGACCTGTGGACAGGGGGAAGCAACGGCGGGTACTCGTCGCAACGATGCTCGGCGTATTCGTCTCGGGCTGGCCCGCGGTCATTCTCGTTGCCGCTCTTCCTGAAATCGGCGACAACCTTCACGCATCTCAAACAACGCTTTCATGGGTGCTTTCGCTTCCGATGCTCATCGGTGCGGTCATGCTCCCAACCTTCGGGCGGCTTGGCGACCTCAAGGGTCAACGACGCGTTTTTCTCATCGGTCTTACCGTTTGCGGAGCTGCTGCGATTCTCACAGCGTTGTCATGGAACGCTGTGTCTCTCATTACCTTTCGCACAATTAGTCAGACCGCTGGCTTCGCCACTGCCCCCACCGCCGTCGCGATCATCATGGAAACGTTTCCTCTCGATGCGCGACCACGCGCACTTGGCATGTGGGCATTCGTTTCCGCCGCCGCACCCGCACTTGGTTTGGCATTTGGCGGCCCGATGGTCGAACTCCTCAGCTGGCGTGGCGTCTTCATTGTTCAGGGAGCCCTTGCACTGTTATTTTTTCCGCTTTGTTTGCGTTGGCTCGACGAGACAAAGCGCCGATCAAATATCGGCTTCGACATCGCTGGTGGAATCACCCTCATGCTTGCGACGGGTTCGATTCTGCTCTACCTCGATCGAGGTGGTTCCTGGGGTTGGACGCAACCGGCAGAACTTTGCCTTCTCGCTGCCGCTCCGATGCTTGCCTTGTTGTTCATTCGAATCGAAAAGCGCGCCAAGTTCCCACTTCTGCCCACCGGCCTTTTTGCCAACCGCGCCTATTCAATGCCTGCCGTCTCTGAATTCCTTTCGCAAGCTTCAAGCAACGCTGTGTTTTTCAGCGCGCCGCTATTGCTACAACAACGCTTCGGAAAAACAATCGCCGAAACCGCATTCCTCATGCTTCCGTTGCCCCTCGGAATGTGCTTCGGTGCGATCATCGGCGGACGAGTTGCCGCAAGATACGGCGAACGTCTTGGCGGCTTGATCGGCACGAACGCAATGGCACTTTCAATGCTGCTCTTCCTCGCCGGCTACAACTCCGAAAACATGGGCCTCGTCACCATCGCCTTGATTGTCCAAGGAATCGCAAATGGCTTTGTTCGCCCGGCGGTTGCATCGGCCGGTGGCGCTGCGCTCAGTCCCGAATACTTCGGCGTCGGAATGGCAACGCTTCGGATGATCGCGCTGCTCGGTTCCACGATGGGTATCAGTATCGCCCTCGCCGCGTCAGTTGTCGGGGGCTTTCGGGCGATTTACATCACGACCTTTGTTCTTGCCCTCATGGCCACAGCCACAATGACCCGGGTGATCTCACACAAGCGCCTCACGGGAACACTCGAAGAGCGAAAAGAACAAGAACGGAAGCTCATCGCTCACATGGAAACTCAAGCCGGTCTGACAACCCTGCCGGCGTTTGAAGGCTGAGCATGACGAATCCCTCCGCTACTACCCCGAGCGCGGTTCTCTATCTCGCGACGTGGTTACCCGAGCAACTCCACGACCAATTCTCTCCTTGGTGCGACAATCATCACCGAGAGCAACTCGCACTGCCAGGTTTCCGTCGAGCACGACGGTTCGAGTGGGAGAGCGGTCGTCGCGAAGACGATCCACCGCAGTACCTCACGATGTACGACCTTGACTCTCTTGAATCCCTTACAAGCGACGCCTATCTCGAGCACACACGTTCATCTCCCGGATTTCCCGACTTTCTTCTAGGCAATCTCCGCATCGAGCGGCGTAACTGCCTCGTTGTCGCGTCACTCCCTGCCCTTTGGTGGCCACCCTCGCCGACGCCACTTCTCGATCTCTTTCAACTCACCAACGAAGCGTCCGCCGCCGAGCTCCGAGATGGAATCAAACATCTTCCGAGCCCGGCTACTTCGGGTTTCACGCTTCGCGTCATCGACAGCGACGACAATGACCCGCTCGTGCTTGTTGACCACGGCGACGACGCCACCGAAATGATCGATACCCTCACCGGCGGCAGCGGCTCGCTTCGTTCGACATGGCGCTGTTGCTTCGACGAATTCGCATAGGTCCACGGGCTTCTAGGATCACACAATCGAAATCTTGATCATCTGTTCCGGTAATACCTGTCGGTCGCCAATGGCGATGGGTTTGCTTGCCCATCATCTGGCCCAGCGCGGCATGGACGCGCGAGTGCATTCGGCCGGAACGCTCGGCTGGGGCGGTCCTGCCACCAACCACGCCGTTGAAACGCTTGCGGCTCGTGGCCTCGACCTCTCTGAACACGAAAGTCGCCGGATCAAAGGCGAAGACATCGCCGAAGCCGACCTCATCATCGGCATGACTCGCGATCACGTTCATGGCGTGATCATCCACGACCACTCCGCAATCGAGCGAACCTTCGTTATGGGCGAAATCGTCCGACTCGGAAACAAAGTTGGCCCCCGCAAGCCCGATCAATCGGTTCGTGACTGGTGCGCCACCATTGCTGCGCTTCGGCCCCAAGGCCGTCCGGCCGGAATTTCTACCGATGACATTGCTGATCCCGTCGGTGAAGGCCTCGAGGTCTATGCAAAAACTGCCGACAGACTCGACGCTCTTTGTGCTGCAACCGCAAAACTTCTGCTTCCGGACGGTGCTCAGGGCGAAATCGTCGATATCGACCCACTCCCAGCGCCCTAATCGCGGGCGCTCGAACAGAGCCTGTCCTAGGGTTGGAGCATGGGAAAATTCGCTAATAGCAAAGCACTCGCTGGAGCAAGTTTTGGTGTTCTGAAGAGTGAAAAGAAACTGGCTGCAATTCCAATTGTTTCTGCAGTCACGTGTGGTGTTATCGCTGTGGCAGTTGGTGGCGGAGTCATTCTCACTGCTGACTTCATCGCCAACCCCGCACCCGGACAAGATGATTTCGCCATGACTCCGGCATCGTGGGCCGTCGGCGTTGTCGGCCTTTTCATTATTGGGTTAGTTAGTCAGATGTTTGCGGCCACACTGATCGCTGCCGCGAATGAACGCCTCAATGGTGGCAGTTTCACCATGGGTCAGGCCTTCTCTAAGGCAACAACTCGCACGCCATCAATTCTTGGATGGTCGGCAATCAATTCGACTGTTGGACTTGTGCTTCAAGCCGTGCGCGACAAAGCCGGTTTTCTCGGCGACATCGCTGCCGGGCTCATCGGAGCAGCCTGGAACGTCGTGACGTGGCTCGTGCTTCCGATCATCATCGTTGAAGGCGTCGGACCAATCGTTGCCATCAAGAAGTCAGCAAACCTGCTGAAGACAACATGGGGCGAAAACCTGTTTGCTCAAGCCGGCATAGGACTCATCGGATTCCTCCTGATGCTTCCGGGAATCCTCATCTTCGGCGCACTGAGTTTGGTTGTCCCGGTTGTGGGTATCCCGTTGCTATTCATCTGGGTTGTCGTCATCGGCTGTCTGATGTCAGCCCTCGGTGCGATCTACCGAACTGCTCTGTACCGCTTCGCAGTTGGTCTTCCCAACGGCGATGCATTCACGCAGGATGAACTTTCCGGAGCCTTCAAGACGAAGGTGAAATCCGGACGTACGCGCTGACCGGCGTTAGCTGCCGAGTTCTTCAGTCGGCCGCACTCCTAC
>CAMCTW010000095.1 GCA_945878645.1 Bifidobacterium breve | reverse complement strand
CATCCTCTTCACATCGGGAACAACGGGACTACCCAAAGGGGCCATGCTCACCCACGGCGCCAGCGTTCGTGCCTATTGGAGTTGGTCCAACGTCGTGGGCCTCACCAAAGGCGACCGCTACCTGATCATTAATCCGTTCTTCCATGGTTTCGGACTGAAATCGGGGATTCTTGCTTCAATCCTCATGGGAGCAACGATCTTGCCGCACCCTGTATTCGACGTTCCCTCAGTGATGCGTCGCGTCGAAGAAGAACGCATCACGATGCTCCCCGGACCGCCGACTGTCTACATGACGATGCTCGACCATCCCGAGTTAAAGAATTTCGATCTTTCGAGTTTGCGACTTTCCGTCACTGGTGCCGCAACAGTTCCCGTCGAAATGATCCATCGGATGCGATCTGAAATGACGTTTAAGACAATCGTTACCGGATACGGACTCACTGAAGCGACGGGCATCGCAACAATGTGCCGTCATACCGACGATCCCGAAATCATCGCTAACACTGCGGGTCGCGCGATTCCCGATGTTGAAGTCATCGTCGCCGACGACAACCGCCAACCAGTGGCGAGCGGCGAACCAGGTGAGGTTCTCATCCGTGGCTACAACATCATGAAGGGATTCATTGGCAATCCCGAGGCGACCGCCGAGGCAATCGACGATGAGGGTTGGCTCCACACGGGCGACATCGGCGTCATGGATGAAGCAGGAAATCTGCGTATCACCGACCGCATGAAAGACATGTTCATCGTCGGCGGATTCAATGCCTACCCCGCCGAGATTGAAAATATCCTGATTACTCACCCCGGTATCAGCCAGGTCGCTGTGCTCGGTATTCCCGACACACGCATGGGCGAAATCGGTGTGGCCTTCGTTATCGCAAAGCCAGAGGTGACTCTGACTCCGGACGACATCGTTGCATGGAGTCGCGAGTCGATGGCGAACTACAAGGTGCCACGTCACGTCATTGTGGTTGAAGAATTCCCGCTCAATGCAAGTGGGAAAGTGCTGAAATATGTCTTGCGCGAAACTGCTATCGAGAACGCTTCCTAACGAGGAAGGACTTGGCTCGGCAGCGGATGCCGGAACACTCGCGCCGCATTTTCACAAAGAATGGCGCGCAACTCGTCGGACGGGAGATCACCGTAGGTGTCGGCGACTACCTGTTGTGTGTCTGGCCACGTTCCGTCGCCGTGCGGGTAATCGGTCTCGAACATGATGTTCTCGACTCCGATGCGATGACGCGTCACGATCGTTGACGGATCATCGATAGTGCAGAACCAGAAATTGCGCTTGAGCACGTCAGCAGGACGTACTTCCCATCCCAGCCCATAACCAGAGCGGTCGATGATGTTGTCAAGTCGGTCAAGCAACATGGCCACCCAACCGATACCGCCTTCGGACATAGTGATCTTGAGATTCGGGTACTTCAGTGGGTAACCGGACCAAAGCCATTCGGCGCACGCAGCCAAAGACAACTGGCCGAACATCGTTGCGCCGAGCTGAAGCGCCGGCGATGCTTCAGGCGTTGGGTAACCACCCGAGGAGCCAACGTGCAAAGCAATCGCCGTGTCGGTTTCCGCACAAGCCTGCACAATCGGATCCCAGTAGCCAGTGAACAACGAGGGGAATCCAATATTCTGCGGACGCTCAGGGAGCGTTACCGCAACGAAGCCACGAGCAGCATTTCGACGAATTTCGGCAGCACCCTTTTCGGGATCGGCCAGAAACGTCAGGCCCAGAGGAATTATGCGATCTTTCGCTGGCTGCCACCATTCCTCGTACAACCAGTCGTTCCATGCTTGGGTCGTGGCGTAACCAAGATCGAGGTCATCGATTTGCGCAAATACTCGACCGCAGAAACCAGTGATCATCGAAGGGAAATTCATCGAGGCCCAGACACCGTTGATGTCCATGTCTCGAACGCGTTCATTGATATCCCAACAGCCCTTGCGCATGTCTGAGAACTTTGTGGGCTCGAGGTTCTTCATGCTCTTTTGTCGGCCGGCTACCGCGTTCATTCCGACCTGCGTAAAACGCTGTCCTTCGAACTCCCACACCTCATGACCGTTCTCATTCACGACGACTTTCGGAGCGCGACTCTGGAACTGTGAAGGCAGTCGACCTTCGAACATTCCAGGCGGTTCAACAAGATGGTCATCAACGGAAATAATCGTGTACCGGACCTCGACTGGATCAGGGTCAGGTAACAGCATTGGATTGTCCACGAGATCGGTCATTAGTCCCCCAGATAGCGACAGTTGTTTAATTGTAGGTCCGTCGCCGCAATCAATTCGTGGTCGCTGCTACCTTCGGCGGAAAGGGGGAACGATGACGGAAGAAGTTCTTGATACCGAGGCACTCGGGAAGTGGATAGGAGACCGAATTGGTTCCTCTTCGACCACAGTCGAAATCGATGGAAGACCATCAGGCGGTTTCTCAGCCGAAACTCTCCTTCTGACCGCTGGCACAGCAGAAGGCGCTCATCGGCGGCTTCGGAGTAGCGATAACGATGGCAATCATCGCCTCGCTTTCGCTCTGGACGAGAAGACGAGTGGCAATTACAACACTTGCCGTCCTCGGCTCAATCGGCGGAATCGTTGTGCTCTACACCGGGCTGCAATTCCGTCACGAGTACCGGACCGGAGTCGAATGGCCTTCAGGTTTCTGGTTCGCTCATCAACTCGGTTTACTTGCAGTGCTGGTTGTTGTATCTGAAACAGTTACTCGCCGGTTCGTCCGCAAACGGTCAGATTCACGATCCAACCCGATCATCGAGTGACTCAATCGCTGTTTCTCAATGTAAAGATCAAAACCGCTTGCGACAATCGTCGAAGCGAAGGAAGTGGTTACACGCCGGCTCATAACGATCTGTGGCCTGCCTCAAAAAGAGACAGGCCACACTCCGCACCGTGTGTTTCGAGTGCTCAACGAGCAGGTGTGTACAGAACCTGCATCTTGTAGAGAAGCGCTGGACGATCGGAACCTTCTGCAGCAATTTCTGCTTCGGTCGTAATCAAAGTGCCCTTGGGTTTTGCTTCAGCCTTCACAAGACGCGAACGAGCGTGCACGTTGGCTCCGGCCGGAACTGGAGACAAAAACCGGAGTCCTTCGGCGCCGTAATTCACAGCGCTGCCATTACCAATGAGCTTGACGGGAAACGTCGCCAGTTTGGGCATCAAACTGAGTGTGAGAAATCCGTGAGCGACAGGTCCACCGAACGGGCTCTCCTTGAGGGAACGTTCAACGTCAATATGAATCCACTGACGATCGCCGGTCAGCTCGGCAAAGTCATTGATCATCTGCTGTGTCACTTCGATTGAATCTCCCCACTCGCCAAACTCTTCGCTGGCAAGCGCGTTAATCCCATCGATGTCGTCGAAATTCACTTCGGCCATGGGCCACCTCTCGTCCTCACTTAGGCCGGGCGCTCCCGGCTATCGGGTTGTGATAGTACCGGCTGCCGCTCGCTTCGCTTCCAACCACCAACCCCGCTCAATGCCTGTGCGCGCAGAGCCGATGCTGCGTAACCTCTCCGCCATGAGCACGACTGATGCCAACACCCTTGTCGAAGACCGCCTCACCACGCTCCTAGAAGAACTCGACCCGAAAATTGTCGATAACGTCACCTTCAGGGGACGTCAGTACGACCTCGGGCTGGCATGGGTGCATCTGCCTCTTGGCCGCGGTGGACTCGGCCTCGCCCCCACCGCCCAAAGAGAGATCGACCGGCGACTCAAAGAAGCCGGAGCCGCTTCGATCGAGACTCGATTCTTTTTTGGCATCACTATGGCGGGACCGACAATCGCAACCCATGGAACTGACGAACAGTGCGCCACCATTCTGCGGCGTACCTTCACCGGTGAAGACGCTTGGTGTCAGTTGTTCTCAGAGCCAGGTGCAGGTTCAGATCTCGCCGGACTCGGCTGCCGCGCTGTCAGAGACGGCGACGAGTGGGTCATCACAGGTCAGAAGGTCTGGAACACGCTGGCCCACCTCGCCAGCCGCGGAATGCTCGTCGCCCGCACTGACCCCAACACGCCAAAGCACAAAGGACTCACCTACTTTGCGCTCGATATGCACGCCCCCGGCGTTGAGGTTCGTCCGCTTCGTCAGATGACAGGTGAAGCAGAATTTAATGAGGTGTATCTCACAGAAGTGCGAGTCCCCGATTCGGACCGCATTGGTGATGTCGGTGAAGGCTGGCGTGTTTCGATGACCACGCTCGCAAACGAGAGGACAACCATCGGCGGTGGCGGTGGCGGAGTCCCCCAGCGCGGATCGGGAGCGATCGCTGAAGCCGTTCGTCTTTGGAACGACGATCCATCGGCGCACACAGCGGTAACCCGAGATCGACTCATGCAACTGTGGATTTCAGCAGAGGTTTTACGACTCACAAATATCCGCGCCTCGCAGAACCGGCGCATTGGAAACCCTGGACCAGAGGGTTCGATCGCCAAACTGCAATTCGCTGAGGTCAACAAAGACATCTACGAGTTCTGCGTTGAATTACTCGGCGCAAAAGCTCTCATCGATTACGACTACACAATGGTCAGGTCTGACAACATCGGACTCACTGGTCCTCCCGGTACGTCTCGCAAAATGTTCCTACGATCACGCGCCAACTCCATTGAAGGGGGAACATCAGAAATTCAGCGCAATATTCTTGGCGAGCGAGTGCTCGGACTTCCTGGGGAACCTCGTGTCGACAAAGAACTCCCCTGGATCGATGTTCCTCGAAACTAAGCAGCCCTCTTGAGAGTCTCAATCGATATTCCAACCGACGTGAATTCATATGCTTTTTCGCATGACATTCGTGTCCGCTTTGCCGAAACCGATGCAATGGGCGTCGCTCATCACTCGTCGTACATCGCGTGGCTCGAAGTCGCTCGGGTTGAGTTTCTTCGATCTCTTGGAACTCCCTACCCAGAGATACGCGCTCAGGGCGTGGACCTTGCGGTCTTGGAAATCTTCATGAACTACCGAGTATCGGCGCGGTTCGATGATCTCGTCACTGTTCACACACGGGTGTCAAAACTGAAAGGTGCGACCTTTCAGATGGACTACTTGCTGCGCGTTCAGGATCAGATCAGCGCGCTGGGCACAACTGTCCACGGAGTTCTCGACCCTGAAGGTCGTGCCACTCGCATACCTGCGTGGCTTCGAGAACTACTCGAAGGAGCGTAAAGCTCAGTCCCTGAAGACTGGCTTCCGGCCTTCAGCCCTGGCAGCGACTGATTCATCCCAATTTTTTGTGGTGAGGCGCACGTAAAGCTGCGCAGTCATTTCGTTGCGCATATGCGAGCGGAAACTGGTCGATTCGAGGCCACCAAGAATCATCTTTTTCGTCAGTTCAATTCCCACTCGACTAAGACCCGCAATCTGGTCAGCAATTTCGATTGCCGTGTTGAGAAGCTCCGATCGGTCAACGACTCGGGACACGAGACCAGCTCGCTCAGCTTCCTCTACCCCCATGTCGCGACCGGTCAACATAAGTTCGCTCGAACGACCCGCTCCAATGATTCTCGGCAGAATGAAACTAAGGCCAAGCTCGGTAGCGGTGAGTCCGTTGTTGATTCCTGCAGCGCGGAAATACGCCTCGTGTGAAGCAACGCGGATATCACAAGCAGCTGCCAGACAGAGACCCCCGCCAATAGCGGCGCCGTTGATAGCGGCAATCACAGGCTGGGGCATATCTTGGATACCCAAGATGATGTCGTCGAGCATTTTACCTGCCCGCTGTGCAATAACTGTTGGCGTCAGTCCTTCGATATGCGGGATCGTTCCCGACACTTTTTGATCGGCTCCGGAGCAGAATCCCTCGCCGGCACCAGTGATGATGACGGCTCTTGTGTCGTTGTCGTGGGCTACTTCCTCGAGCGTTTCCTTCAAGGGCAGCATCACATCAAAGGCCATCGCATTCATACGCTCTGGTCGATTCAACGTGATGACGGTGACACTCGGATTTGGCTTTTCAATAACAACAAACGACACAGTTCCCCCTTGAAACGCTGCGGATTAAGGCACCCTAGCCATCAATTGCCCTGTTAATTCATGGCATGTGGCGTAGAACCCTGCCGGGATGCACGATCCCAGCCCTGCAAACCGGTAACGTCAACCACGGCCTCAGCGAAGCCCGACCATGATTTTGTCGATGCCGTCTGCTCAGACTCGGCGCGACGCTCCAGAATGAAACAACCAGTTCGGCGTCACTACGTCGACAAAGGAGGCCCCACATGGGTGCCCAAAGAACAAGCTTCGAAAAACTTCAACGTGACCGCAACAAGAAGGCAAAGCAAGCGCTGAAGCGGGAACGTCGTCAAACCGGCGAAACTCGAATTGGCGAAGACGGCGAAGAAATCCTCGTCGAACTCAGCGCTGAAGGCGAGTTGTCCGCTGCGGAGTTGCTCGCCCAAATCGAACTCATCCACAAACAACTTGATGACAAAATCATCGACTTTGACGAGTTCGAAGAACGGAAGATTGACCTCATGTCTCGTCTTCCAATTGATTGATTCACTTCAAGTATTGATCGTGTAGCGCAGAAAGTCTCTCGAGACAGTCACGAGCACAGTCCCCGATAACTTTCGCTACTGGCTCGACCGAGTTGATTCGCCCAGCCACTGCGCCGCTCAGAGCGAGCGCTGAGTCCATATCGCCGCCAAAATATAACTCCTGATGGCGAGCCATGTGCTCCATGGCATTGCTCGTCACATCGAATTCAAGCGCGTTGCTTCTTTCGGTTCGGAGCACGCGCAATGATGGTGCCGCATGGCGATTGAGAAGAACCGTGTCTGTTTCGCGAGCAGCAACAATCGCTTGCTTCCAATTCTCATGGATCGGCGATTCAACAGTCGCCACCATCCTTGTGCCCATCTGAACCGCTTCAGCGCCAAGCGCAAACGCAGCGGCCATCGTCCGACCATCAACAAAGCCTCCTGCGGCGATAATCGGAACATCGACCTTTGAAGCCACCAGCGGCAGAAGAACCATTGTCGAGACGTCGCTGGGATTTTTGAATCCACCGCCTTCTGACCCTTCGACAACCAGTCCGTCCACGCCGGCATCAACCGCTTTCTGCGCAGCCCGAAGTGTGGGGATGACATGGAACACTGTGAGTCCGGCGTCTTTCAACTGTGTTGTGTATGTGCGTGGATCGCCTGCAGATGTAATGACAAACCGCACGCCTTGCTCGACCACGAATTCGACGATTGATGGATCGCGCACGAATGCCTGCGCGATATTCACTCCAAACGGTCGGTCGGTGAGATCGGCCATTTTCGTGATCTCTTCACGAATGGCAGCGAGATCCCCAGAGGACGTCTCGATGATTCCCATGGCACCAGCATTGGAAACCGCCGACGCCAACTGCGCTCTAGCGATGTATCCCATCGGCGCCTGCACGATTGGGATCTCAATACCCAAAAGCTCGGTTATGCGGTTCTTGAACATCACCAAGACTCTTTCACTCTGCACCGGGTCGCAATCGTCTTATCCCCCAGCAGCTCAGATCGGCTCGTAGATTTCGTAAACGAGCTTGCCGCCCTCGCCGACCTGACCGCGGCCGAACAAGTGGAGTGCATTGAGCCACCGATAGCGCTCGTCGCCCGCTTCAAACTCCAAGCCGACATAGACCGGAGTCTTGCCCAT
>CAMCTW010000094.1 GCA_945878645.1 Bifidobacterium breve | reverse complement strand
GGACTATCCCCGTGTCCACTCGAATCTCATCGACGGCTTTGCCCACGTGCCGATTACGTGGGACAGCATCGCCGCTCCGGCGTAGTCGTCTATTCGAATTTCTCGCCGAGCATTCGAAGGAGACCGATCAGGTCCTCGGGCTGGTCGGGATCTTTATCGCCAGGAATCCAGCGGACAGGTCCTTGCTTGCCTGTCCAGTGGAATGAACCGTGGGTTACGTATCGTTCCCACCACACCGGCGAACGCGGATCACGTCCGACGCTGATCCCTTCAAACGGAGACATCGCAAACAACATCTGCACTTCGGGATGATCGTCGACCATCACGCCATCGACGCTGAGCGAAAGCTTCCATGTTCGGCTGCCGATCGCGTCGAATGAACATTCGAGCAGGTGGTCACCGGGGGAGAGCGATGGACCGGTGACGATCGCGAGATCGCCTCGTCCAGTGTGATGGACAAGTGCAGGACGTTGACCCTCGATCACGTAAAGGCCGTAGCCGCCGCTTTGGTCGCCGTGGGCCGCAATGGTTCCGATGGAACCTTCGTGGACGGTGATTGGTGCTTCGATGCGGAAAGAGCGAAGCCAAATCAACATCAGCGATCGCCAACGTTCCAGCGTCGGCGTGCCGGGCCAGATGGAAAGTGGTTCTTCGAAGACTGCAGTGCGCGGCGGCCGAAGGACGTACTTGAGGCCGATACCTTCATCGAGTGGGTAGATCTGGCCGTCCCACGCGGCTTGGTCCCACGCGGCGATGAGTTCAGCGAGTTTCTCTGGTTCGCTTTCAGCGAGGTTATTGAGTTCAGTGCGATCAACTGCGAGGTTGTAGAGCTCCCATTCGCGATCATCGAACGGTGTCATGGGCTGATGGAGTGTTACGACTTCCCAACCGTCGCGGTAGAAACCGCGGTGACCGATCATTTCGTAAACAGATTCAGTGCGCTGGTCGGGGGCATCGGCCGACGCGAGTGTCGGGGTCATGCTCGATCCAGTGATTGGCTTTACCGAATTTCCGTTTCGCTTAGTGAGGGGTTCGATGCCAAGGATGTCGAGCAGCGTCGGGAAAATGTCAGACACGTGCGAGTACTGGTGTCGGAGTGTTCCACTGTTGAACCCTCCGTCCTTCCATGAAACGAAGAAGGGGACCGTATGTCCGCCAGCATGCGTATTGATTTTGTAAAGCCGGAATGGCGTATTGCCCGCCATCGCCCAGCCGCGTGGGTAATGCGGAGAAGTTTGTGGGCCGCCAATGAGATCAATCCGTGACAGATCGGTCTCGATGTCGTCGCCTTCATGGCCGACATGAGCCATATATGCGCTGGTGCCCACCATTTCGCCTTCACGAGAGGCCCCATTGTCGGAAGTGAAGATAACCATGGTGTTGTCGAGTTCGCCCATGTCGTCGAGGGTGTCGAGCAGACGTCCGGTGTTGTCGTCGACGTTGGTGACCATGGCCGCGAACACTTCCATGTAGCGCGCGTAAAGCATCTTCTGATCGTTGGAAAGTTCATCCCAAGGTTCGACATCGTTGTTGGCTTCGGTGTTACGAGGAGCCAGTACGACCTCGTCACCAAAGATGCTGAGCTCTTTCTGACGAGCGAAGCGTCGTAGGCGAAGCTCGTCCCAGCCTTGTGAGTAGTTACCCTTTTGAGCAGCAATGTCGGCAGCCTTCGCGTGGAGAGGCGCATGGATTGCACCGTGAGCGACGTATAGGAAGAACGGTTGATCGGGGGCCGAGGCTTTGCCGGCTTTGATCATTGCTATGGCTTCGTCGGTGATGTCGTCGGTGAAGTAGTAGCCATCGGGGTAGGTATCGGTTTCGACAGGTGTGTTGTCGCGAACCAGGCGATGAGGCTGATGGAGGTTTGTGAATCCGTCAAGGAATCCGTAGAAGCGATCAAAGCCTCGCTGGCAAGGCCACGAGTGACGCGGCCCGGCATCGGATTGGTCAGAGTCTTTGGCGAGATGCCATTTGCCGACCATGTACGTGGCGTAACCGTTTGCTCGAAGAGTCTCGGGGAGCGTGATGACGTCATCGGCCAGTTCCATCGCATAACCAGGAAACCCTGGATCAGCGTGTGCGACCGTTCCGACACCGGCAGCGTGAGGATTCATGCCGGTGAGGAGGGCGGCACGCGTTGGCGAGCACATCGGAGTTGAGTGGTAGTTGGTGTACTGGAGGCCGTTGCTCGCTAAGCGTTCGATGTTTGGCGTTGCGATTTCGCTGCCGTAAGGGGAAGTGTCGGCGTAGCCAAGGTCGTCGCAAAGGATGATGACGATGTTGGGCGCGTTTTCTGGAGGAACCGGGCGGTCTGGCCACCAAGATTCAGACGTGGCGAAGACGCGGCCAACTTTTCCGCCGAAACCGGGATAGGTGCCGGAGGTGCTGTTCTCGCTCATCGAATTCTTTCTCTGGAGGAAATGTGTTTACGCGACGATTGCTGCGTCGCGCAACGACGCAATGCGATCGGAAAGTCCGAGTTCGGTGAGGATCTCATCAGTGTGCTGACCGAGAGCGGGCGCACCTCCGGCAAGAGACGCCGGTGTTTCGTGAAACTGTGTGGGATGTCGCGGAAGTCGGGCCCTGCCAACAACGGGGTGGTCGAACTCTTCGAACATTCCGATCGCCACAGCGTGAGGGTCATCAACCATTTCCGCAGCCGTGAGAACCATTGCGAATGCCACTCGTTCTCGTATAAAGCGTTCGGTTGCCTCAGCCTGAGTGAGATTCGCGGCCATCGCGTAACACATGTCCATGATTGGTTCTAGGACATCGCGATTCTTGCGACGTTCGCCGACGGTTTTGATTCGAGGGTCGTCCCACCCTTCGACGTCGAGGGACTTGCACATTCCTGCAAAGTCGGCGTCTGTGGTGGGAACAACGATTCCCCATCCATCGAGAAAGCGCATCGGCGAAAATCCGGCATTGAAACTCGACGGCATCGTTCCGTCGGAATCAAGAAGAACTTCGTTGCCCGCAGCTTCGGCCCAGAGGAATGAGACACATGCATCGGCCATGCCCATTTCGAGGTGCTGTCCGCCGCGACCGCTGGCTCGGGCAAAGAGTGCGGCTGTTATTGCTTGGGCGGCATAAAGCGAACTGACTTTGTCGGCAGCATTCTGGCGTAGGAACGTGGGCGGGCCGCCGCCCGGTTCTGCCTGTGTGGCGGCGAAACCGGCGTATGCCTGGATTGACGTGTCGTACGCGCTGCGATCTCGATAGGGACCGACGGGTCCGTAACCCGAGATCGATGCGTAGACGACATCAGGATTGATTTTTCGAATCGCGTCGTAGCCAAGACCGAGTCGATCGATGACGCCGGGTCGAAAGTTTTGCAGGATCACATCTGCATCGGCCGCAAGCTGCACCGCGATCTCTTGGCCTTCAGCGGTGCTGAGGTCGAGGGCGATGCAACGCTTCCCGCGATTGCAGGCGAGATAGAATGCGCTCATTCCGTTGACGGCCACCCCCACCCAACGCGCAATGTCGCCAATGCCAGGGCGCTCGATCTTGACAACGTCGGCGCCTTGATCGGCCAGCAACGCCGCTGCGTAGGGTCCCGTCAATGCAATAGAGAGATCGAGCACCTTGACGCCAGACAGTGGTCCCGTGTGTTGCGGTGTGCTCGTCATGGGTTCGCCTCTTCTTTATGACGAAGGTGTGGCGTTGAATGAGACAGGAAGATGTTTGATTCCATCGACCAAATTCATTCGCAGTCGCTCCATCGGTCCTGATTGGTGAATATCGGGTACTCGCTTGCCGAGTTCTTCGAACATTACCTTGATCTCAAGTTTCGCGAGGTTTGAACCGAGACAGAAATGGGGCCCACCTGCACCAAAGGCCACGTGATTGTTCGGAGTGCGGGCAATGTCGAATGAGTCGGCATCGGGGAACTGGGCTTCGTCTCGATTGGCCGACGGATACCAAAGAACAACCTTCTCTCCGGCAGTGATCCGCTGACCTCCGAGGATGGTGTCAGCAGTCGCGGTGCGGCGGAAGAAGTTGACCGGGCTGGTCCAACGAAGGATTTCGTCGACCATCGTGTCGGCCATTTCAGGGTGTTCAAGCCACCGTTGCCATTGGTCAGGATGTTCCATGAACGCAATGAGACCCTTAGAGATCGCGTTACGCGTGGTTTCGTTGCCAGCGATAACGAGAAGAGTGAAGAAGAGGTCGCGCTCAAGTTCCGAGAGTTCAACTACTGAACCGTCTTCCATCGTGACGCTTGCGTCGATAAGACGTGACCAGAGGTCATCGCCTCGATCCTCACGCTTTTTATCGGTGAGTCCATGGGCGTAGATCGCCATTTCCATCACGGTGTTGGCGTATTCGTCGCTAGCGCCGATTTCGCTCGTCTTGAATTCGTCGTCCTGTCCACCGATCATCCTGTTCGACCAATCGAAGAGGAGAGATCGGTCTTCTTCGGGTACACCGATGATTTCGGCGATGGCGATAAGGGGGAGTTCGGCCGCAACTTCAGTAACGAAGTCACATTTACCTCTTGGTGTCACGCGATCGAGGATTGTGGTGGTTCGTTCACGAAGGCTTTCCTCGAGTCGGCGGATCATCCTCGGTGTAAACCCGGAATTCACGAGTTTGCGATAGCGAGTGTGTTGGGGTGGGTCGGTTGAAACCATCTGAAGTCCTGGACCCATTTCAGCGGGAAGGTCAGTGAGGGCGATTCCGCCTGCGCCGTTGCGGCCCGGACCGGTTTGATGGCTGTAGAGAAGACCAGAACGATGGACTTCAGTGACGTGCTCAAACGAACTCACGACCCAGAACTCTTCGCCGTCGCTTCCTTCAGATGCCGGGTGACGCCAAACGGGAGCCTGTTCGCGTAGGAACGTGAACCACTCGTGAGGATGGCGCTGGGCAAAGACATCAAGGTCGGTGACATCAATGTCGCTGAAGTCGATCTTCGATGAGTTATCTATGGTCATGGTGGTTCCGTTGGTTTCGTTAGAGGCGACGAGATGTTACGTCGCAGCGTGTGGGGATTTTCGAAAACATGGATTGGAACAAGGGATTCGCGAGTCGTACGTATCGCTCCGCGCTAGACGTGGGCCATAGGATGATCGTATGGGTGCTCGGGTGGATGGTCGTAGCGAACGAAAAGTGACGAACCGAGAAATCATCCTTTCCGCAGCACGACAACTGATCGACACAAATGGATCGCATGGATTCTCGATGCGTGAACTCGCTGCGAAGGCCGATGTCAGTGTCGCCACCCTCTACAACCTCTTCGACTCACGCGAGGCGATTGTCAGGGCCTGTTTTGAAAAGGTGAATTCAGATCTAAGGACCGATTTTGAGGCACTACGAGGCGCGTCCGACCTGCGTGCTCTCTGCGAAGGGTTGGTCACCAGCGCGGACCTCGTGCTGAACTCCGTTTCCGCTGCGATGTATCTCAAACTCACTGACGACCTGGCTGTGTTGAAACCATTTCTTGGTGAGCATCGCGCTAGCGATGGCTTTGCCCCAGAGATTGAAGCCGCTGTTCGTCGTGGCGAACTTAACGATGACGCTGATATTGACGTGTTGCGGACAGTTGTTGAAGCGGTAGTCGGAACAGCGATGCGACTCTCAGCGTTAGGGGTCATTTCGGCCGACGAGCGGCGACACCGAATCAGGTCCGGTGCGAGATTGGCGTTGCTTGCAGAAGCGACGGATCTCGGGCGGAACTCATTCATGACCGATCGGTCACACCAATAGAGCACGGCTGCTAACGGTTCTCGAGGCGGTTGAGCCCAAACGGGCCTGACCAAATGAAGCGACCTTGTATGTCGAGTTGTGGTGTGCCGCCCAACGCGTTGTAACGAGCGCCACCGAGCAGGTAGTGAAACGTCGATTCGCCCGTTGTCCAGTTCAAGCCTTCAATCGTCCACTGACCGTCTCGTGTTCCAAACGTGTACACGGTGTTGCTCGGCATACTCACGGCGGGAACGGAGTTCGGGGAGGACACATGATTGTTCGCCCACGCATGTTCGAGCATCCGGGTTTCAGGATTCCATTCATATTTATGAAGTCCGAGTGGCCTATAGGCGGGGTCGCTGCCTAGCCAAAAGACAAACAGTCGCTTGGCCCCGGGAGGGAAACCCTCGGGTATCGACGCTGGTTCGTTGTTCACTGTCATCGCGCCGTAACCGCAGACGGTTATTGATTGCTCAGTTTGGATCTCTTCGAGGCTTGGATCGCCCATGTCGGCGCGACCGAAACCAGCGATGCGTCGAGACAACGTCCCTGGGATTTGGTTCCAGTCTTCGGGAATATCGTCGCGCCACATGAGGGTGATGTTGACGACGTTGGCGCCGTCTCCGAAGACGACGAAGCGGTCCTCGTCTCCAAACCCCATGAGACAGGGAGTAGTGCCACAACCGAAGCCATTCTCATTGAGGTAGGGCTCCGTCCATGCCCCATCGGACTCGTCGGTTGACAGCCGTGTTCCTGTCCAGACGACTTTATGCATGTGATCGTTCGAAGGCAGATAGATCCCGCCGGCGTCATCCACGCACAAGCTCTTTCGCATCCATGAATGTCCGCCGCGACCAAGTTCAGCGAATCGGGAGCTGGTGAATTCTTCAGCACCTTCGCTGTGGCGCAACTGGATTGCTTCGTAGGAAGTGAAATCGCGATCGACGGAAAGCACCCATCCGTTCTCGGTGCTGACGATTAATCGACCGTCATATGACATGTTGATGCCCACGAAACTTCCGGTGACTTCGGGTGGACGTTCAAATCGACGCCGCACCACAATCGGAGAGTCGGGGTCGCCAGGAACCGAATCGCCAAACGCAACGACGTGATCTTGGTAGCCAATGAAGTAGTTGCCATCGCAATCAAGCACGTAATACACGCCGGTAACGCCCGTTAAGTAGCTCGTACTCAGCGAAACGGCGTGCATGACCGCGTCCATGCCTGTAAGAGAGTCGAGACCTTCGAGTCCGGCTTCGTGGGCAGCAAGGTCGTAGTCGGGGCCGTTATCGAGCTCAAGGGTTGCCAGCAGTTCCATGGTGTCGTAATCGAGTTTGGCGATACGGCCGCGTGGGTTGACCCAAATGACGCGCCGACCATCGGAATATGCAGAACTAATTGCAGCACCAAAACAACCCGGACCGACTGGGGAGTAACTCAGTCGATCGGAAACCGAGCCGGTCGGACCTACTGGCCCAACGATGCCAACGGCGTCTTGCTGGGCGGGGTCATTGTGGGCCATTGAGCTTTCGCTGTCGGCAAGAAAATGATTCCTTGGGCCAAGTTGCATGGGTCGAGCTGCCATGCGCCGACTTTAAGGTCGCTTGCCCCTTATTGCAACAGCGTTCCAAATTAAATGGAAACGCAATCATGGTGGAATCGGGCCTTTGAAACCCCTACTTAGTTGCCGGTGGTGCCAGCAACGAGGGTACTCACCTTAAATCCGCCGCACGCGGTGTACGCAGCGGCGATTGTGAGTGATGCGGTGTTATCTGGCGGGTACACCATGATTTGCACTGACGCAGGCTCGCATGCCGCGCCCATGCCGGCAGCACTCGTATGCAACGTAGCGCTGGCGCTTGCACCAGGCTGAAGAGTGAGTGCTGGACCTTCGGTTCCTTCGCGCGATGCGGGTTGGCCAATCTGCTTTGACGAGGAATCAAGAAGTGAAACGCCAGGGAAGCCACGCATATCGCAGACTTTGGTGCCAGTGTTCGTGAGGATGAGTGCCGAATAGCGCTGCCCTGCCCCAGATTGGGTCTCGCCGATTGTGCCCTTGAGTTGACCAGCCATGCATCGGGTGCTTGAGGCT
>CAMCTW010000093.1 GCA_945878645.1 Bifidobacterium breve | reverse complement strand
AAGGCCCTGTTGCCAACAACGCCAACTCATGTCGGCGTCTTCATGGAAGGCGAAATAGTGGGGCTCGTAGCCGTCGAGCATTTCCCAAACTTCGCGGCGCAACATCACCAAAGCAGCCATCGCTCCGGCGACATCCTTTTCAATTGCGTGCGTAGCCGCCGGTTCTCCAAAACCACCGACCCAACTGAATCCCAAGAAGTGGATGTCGTTTCCGGCCGAATTCAAGGTGGCGAGATCCTCACCCAGTCGAATACTTCCGCCCGCGATACCAACCGTCGGATCGTCAACTACCTCGACAAGTCGAGCAAGGGCATCGGGCTCCACAACAAGATCGCCATTGGCCATGACGAGATAGTCGCCGGTCGTAAATGATGCGCCGAAGTTGCATCCAGGAGAGAAGCCGAGGTTTTTGCCCTCACCCACGATGGTGAGACCCGGGGTGCCTCGGAGTCGCTCGACTGCGCCATCGGTGCAGCCATTGTCAACGAGCACAACGTCGATATCGACGCCCCGTGACGCGAGAAGCGCGTGGACTCCACGTTCTAGCCATGGTTCGTCTTTGTAGGACAGCACGACTGCGCTGACTTTCGGGGTCATCGACGCGACAACCCAAGGACGCTCAGGAAGAAACTGCCCATGATTGTTTCGAAGCCAAGAACCGAAAGCGTCGCAGCAGGAACTGCGAGGCGGATTGCGTCTCGTGCATTCAGCGCGCCAAAGTCCGCTGAACCCCAATGAATGAAGCCGTAAATTGCGAGGCCAACACCGAGGACCAACATCAGCAGACCGATGATGAGCCCACGTTCCAAATTGAGAACCTTGAATGCTTTCTGCATCCCTGGCGATGGGGGCATCAATCCTTCGTTAGCAACAAAGGCCCGAGAAAACGTTGCGAACAAAATCGCTTGAAATCCGATAAGCACAGCGGCCATCGAATACACCAGCGCCGAAACATCGAGCGCATGTTCGCCAATTTGAATCGGTCCGGTCAAGAGCACGCCGCCCAGAACAAGACCGATGATGAAAAGAACCAGACCCGGATACAAAAAGAGCCAACGAGGGCTATACAGCAGAAGGAATCGAAGGTGTCGCCATCCGTCACGCCAAGTGCGTAAGTGAGGGGGGCGACTACGCCCATCGGGCGAAAGCGTGGTCGGAACCTCGACGATGTTGAGCTTGTTCAACGTCGCCTTCACAACCATTTCACTTGCGAATTCCATGCCGGTTGTTCGCAAATCAAGTTCAAGGATTACATCGCGACGAAAGCCACGCAGGCCGCAGTGAAAATCTTTGACGGGGCTCCGGAAGAGCACACGACCTACAGCGGTCAAAACCGGATTACCGAGATAACGATGTAGCGCTGGCATCGCACCGGGCTCGATGCCGCCGGCGAATCGGTTACCCATGACGAGGTCGGCTCCGCCACGAAGCGCTTCGACGAATGGACCCAAGTTGGAGAGGTCGTAGCTGTCATCGGCGTCGCCCATGATCACGAACCTGCCCTTTGCGTCGGCGATGCCGGCGGTGAGTGCAGCGCCGTATCCCCGAATCGGGACGTCGACTACCCGTGCGCCTTCGGCTCGGGCGATGTCCTGAGAACCGTCGGTGCTCCCGTTGTCGGCGATGACGACCTCGCCATTGATGCCCAAGCCTTCGATCGACGCCTTTGCCTTGCGAATACACACCGCAAGCGTTTCGGCCTCGTTGAGGCAAGGAAGAACAACCGTAAGTTCCATGGAGGCAGATACTACGTGAGCACTGCCTTCAACCAATGAGACCAAGTTGCTGGCGGATGGAATGGTGGTCGAGATAGTCAGTGCATCGCTGAATTCGTTGGTCAGCGTCTAGTTCGCCGATCATCGCTCCATCGATCGTGATGGATTTACCGGTGCCCGGTCGATCACCGACTGCCTCGAGCTGGGTGCCGGTCATCGTGTATTCAAGAACAAAGCGTTTCGGGAACAGATCGCTGCCAGCGATGAGATCGTGGTCGCGGATGGAAAAATGAATATCTGGATAGCCGCGTAGCGACCTCGCAACCATCTCGCCCATTTCCGCTGCGCCCCTATAGGTAGCACCAGCCGCCATGCGGTGGACACCATCGTCGGCGTACAACTTCACGATGGCATCGGCGTCATGCGAATTCCAGGTTTCGGACCAGAGCTGCGCGAACGGCTGGTTCACTTGAGGTCCTCCTGACACAAAAGCTCTTGGGAAACGGTTGGTGGGGCGGGTGGGGATCGAACCCACGACCAAGGGATTATGAGTCCCGCGCTCTGACCACTGAGCTACCGCCCCTTTGGCCAATCTTGCTCCGGGGGTGGGGCTCGAACCCACGACCCTCTGATTAACAGTCAGATGCTCTGCCAGCTGAGCTACCCCGGAAAGGAAGTGTGAGGATAGCAGCGGCCCCGAACCCCTCTGTCCGGACCAACTATGCCGTCGGTGCCTCACCCCTTATATCGGCGAGAATTTCTTCGGCGGTCAGATCAAAATCGGGATTGAATTCGAGGCCCGGCTCCCAGGTTTGCTCGGGTTGACGGCGACGAGCAAGAACCACGAACGCCAACGCCGCCGCAAGCACTCCAGCGAGGACCATCGCCACGAGCCGTCCCATCAGTCGATCTCGAAGTAATCGCGAAGCCGTTGGCTGTGTTGTGGATTGCGTAGTTTGGCCAACGTCTTGGTTTCGATCTGTCGAATTCGTTCGCGGGTTACGCCAAATTCCCGACCAACTTCTTCAAGTGTGCGGGGTTGTCCGTCGACCAGACCGAATCGCATTCGGAGAAGGTCTCGTTCGCGATCGTTGAGGCCATCGAGCGCTTCCTCAATGGCCTCGTTCAGCATGTGGCGAGTGGCGGCATCGGCCGGCGTTTCGAGACGATGGTCCTCGATGATGTCAGAGAGACTTGAATCCTCGCCCTCTCGCAACGGCGAATCGAGCGAGAGCGGATCGACCGCGATGCGCTTCAATTCACGCACCCGTTCGACAGTGACTTCGAGCCGAGCCGCAAGTTCATCATCGGTTGGTTCGCGCTCGAGTTGCTGAGTCATCTCGCGCGAGACGCGCATTTGCTTATTGATGGCTTCCATCATGTGGACAGGGATGCGAATCGTGCGCGCTTGATCGGCGATCGCCCGAGTGACGGCTTGACGAATCCACCAGGTGGCGTAGGTCGAGAACTTAAAGCCCTTCGTCCAGTCGAATTTCTCGACAGCACGCATGAGGCCGAGGTTGCCTTCTTGAATGAGATCAAGAAGTTGCATCGCTCCGCCGCCGGCATAGCGCTTGGCAATCGAAACAACGAGACGGAGATTCGCCTGAGTGAGTTCTGCTTTGGCGTCTTCACCTTTACGGGCAACGCGTTTGAGTTGCATGCGCTCCGCAGGATCGATTGACTCCAGCGCGTCTTCGGCAGCGAGGTCGGCCAGCCGTTCCGAAGCCGCCATTCCTCGTTCAATCTGCTTCGCGAGGACCACTTCCTCGGGACCGGTCAGAAGTGACACGCGCCCGATCTCACGCATGTACATGCGGATCGGGTCAGACGTACCGCCGGCTTGTGAGTTGAGCCGCATCGTGGCTTTGGTGGCCGGACGGAAGCGCGCCCGAAGCCGTCGCTCAACGAGATCATCGTCTTCAAGGTCGTCGAGGAGTGGATCGTGAGCAATGATCACAATTTCATCGACATCGCTCTCGCCAGTTGCGTCGCCAGTTACATCGGCAAGCAGCAACGCCTCGATTTCCTCGGCGACAGGAACGGCATCGTCGAGCGTCACGCCGCTCTCGGCCAAGCGCTCGCGTAATTTCTCGATCGCGTCTGGAGTGGGGTCGACCTCGCCGAGTGCTTCGATCGCTTCGTCGCCAGTAACGACGTTGTCGACACGATCCAAACCTCTCGCGACGAGACGAGTGAACGCCGCGTCGTCGATTACTTGCGGAGACACAGATTCGGCGTCAGACCCAGACTTAGACATGGCGCACGTCTTCGTGATTGACCGGACCCGTGGTGGCGCCGGTTTTATCAACCGTGTCGACTTCGGCTTCGGTCAACCATGCCAAGAGGTCGTACATCGCTTCCATATCGAGATCGAGCGAACCTTCTTGTTCGCGTAGATCCATAACTCTCAGATTTAGCCAGCGAATTGCTTCGCCGACCCGGAATGGGTCAGATGCAACAAGAGCCTCGGCCTGCAATGCCGCCATTGCTGCATTGGCGGCGTCGTCGACTAACCGAATCATCACACTTTGCACGGTGGATTCTGGTTCTTCGACAGCAAGTCGTTGCAGGAGATCGCCGGCGACGGGATCGTCGGCCGCAGCCATTTCGATGGCATCGGCCACTGAAGATGTGGCCATCAGGGCCCGATAGGCCGTGGCGGCAACCCGATCGGGGAACAGCACTTCGTCGAGCAAGGGTGTGATTGTGCCCGGGTCCCAGATGACGTGCCGCAGGGCTTCGGTCGCTGCGGTGTCGCGGTGAATCATGGGGCGCGACTCGTTCTGCGGTCGATCTGCCGTGGTGTTGCTGCGCGCCCCTGGGCCTGAGCCGCCAGGTCGGCCGGTCGCCGGCGATGGGCGATGGTTTCGAAGTTGGTCAGGGTCGAGTCGCAAACGTGCTGCTACTTCGAGAAGGTATTGATCGCGAACGATGTCGCTCGGATGTTCGAGGATCACGGCCATTGCTGCGTCGGCTGCCCGGGCGCGGTGTTCGGGGGTGTCGAGCGGCGAGGAATCGAGAACGCGATCGAGTCGAAACTTGAGGAACGGTTTTGCGTCAGCAATCGCTGCTGCGAGCGCTTCCGGATCGGACTGTGCGAGTTCGGCAGGATCGACGCCACCAGGGAACGCCGCAACGGCGACATCGAGGTCGTACTTCTTTTCCCACGTATATACCCGAGCAGCGGCGTTCTGGCCGGCGGCATCGGCATCGAATGCGAGGACCACACGCTGCGCAAAACTGCGCAATAACTTCACGTGGTCTTCGGTGAGTGCGGTTCCACAGGTTGCAACCGCGCGAGGCATACCCGCTTTGAAAAACCCAATGACATCGGTGTAGCCCTCGCAGATGATTGCTTCATCGGCCTTGACGATGTCGGCTTTTGCCATATGCAACCCGTAAAGCAGTTTTGACTTGCCGTAGATCGCGCTATCGGAGGAGTTCTTGTACTTGGCGCCGTCGACTCCCGGCATGATTCGACCACCGAAACCCACTGTTGCTCCGGCGACATCGTGAATCGGGAAAATTATGCGACCGCGAAACGCGTCGGTCGGTCGGTTGCGGCTATTGATGAAACCCAAACCAGCTTCAACAAAGACATCGTCGGGAACTTTCAGGGAACGAGCGAGTTCGTCCCATCCTTCGGGAGCCCACCCGATTCCGAATGTGCGCACGTCGTCGCCATCGAGCCCCCGCGAACGGAGATACCCGCGAGCAGCTGCCGCGTCGGGAGAGGACAGCAGGCGATCGTGATACCAAACGCTTGCCTTCGAGACGGCGTCGAGCAACTTTGTGCGCCGCTTACGACCCTCGTTCTGAACCTCATCGGTGTAGCGAAGCGTGACGCCAGATTTCGACGCAAGTTTTTCAACTGCGCCTACGAAGTCGAGATGTTCGACCTCGCGCACAAAGGTGATGACATCACCCTTTGCTCCGCATCCGAAGCAGTAATAGAGCTTCTCCTCGGCATTAACCGAGAACGAGCCAGACTTCTCTTGGTGAAATGGGCACAAGCCCTGCCAGCGGCGACCGACCCGTTTGAGCTGCACATGCTCAGAGACGACCGCGACAATGTCAGTGGCATTCCGCACTGCTGCGATGTCATCGTCCTGAATGCCCACGTAACCCTCCGGGGCGGACGGTAGCAGCGAGAAGGGTCAGACCAACCGGGGCAAGAGATATCCGGGGAGGTCGGCGATGGCGATGCGCTCTTGTTCCATGGAATCTCGTTCACGAACGGTGACCGCTTGGTCCTCGAGGGTGTCGAAATCGACGGTGACGCAGAAGGGGGTGCCCAGTTCGTCCTGACGGCGATAGCGCCGCCCGATGGCCTGAGTCTCGTCGTAATCACACATCATGAGCGGCTGGAGCATTCCGAGCACCTCTCGGGCCACTGGAGTGAGCTCGTCCTTCTTCGAGAGCGGAAGAACTGCCACTTTGTAAGGCGCCAACCGCGGATGGAGGCGAAGGACGGTTCGTAGTTCTCCTCGAACTTCTTCCTCGTCGTAGGCCGCAAGGAGGAACGCCATCATGGTGCGGGTCGCTCCGGCGGCGGGCTCGATCACGTGCGGGCGATAACGAATGTTCAGGCTCTGATCGAAGTACTCGAGTTTCTCGCCTGAATGAATGGAGTGCTGAGTGAGGTCGTAATCGCCACGATTGGCGACGCCCTCGAGTTCGCCCCATCCCCAAGGGAAGAGGAACTCGACATCGGAGGTACCCGACGAATAGTGACTGAGTTCGTCGGCATCGTGAGGACGCATGCGCAAACGGCTTTCGGGAATTCCGAGATCGAGGTACCAGCGAAAACGCTCGGCGCACCAGTACTCGTACCACTTCTGCGCGTCTTCGGGCGGAACGAAGAATTCGAGTTCCATCTGTTCGAACTCACGCGTGCGGAACACAAAGTTGCCGGGCGTAATTTCGTTTCGGAACGATTTACCGATCTGCGCAATACCGAACGGCGGTTTCTTGCGGCTGGTCTGCAGCACATTGGAAAAATTAATGAACATGCCCTGTGCAGTTTCGGGGCGCAGATACGCAACAGCAGCGTCGGACTCCACGGGACCGGCCTGAGTCTTGAACATGAGATTAAAGTTGCGCGCTTCGGTAAACGAATCTTTCTCGCCACACGAAGGACAGGTCGTGGGGTCTTCTAACTGATCCTCACGGAATCGCTCGTGACACTTGCGGCAATCGACAAGGGGATCAGTGAAATTCTTGAGATGTCCTGATGCCTCCCAGATTGCCGGCGGCGAGAGGATCGAGGCGTCGAGGCCAACGACGTCGTCGCGCATCTGGACCATCGAACGCCACCAGGCGTCCTTCACATTGCGCAGAAGCTGAACGCCGATGGGTCCGTAGTCGTAGGTGGAACGGAACCCGCCGTAAATCTCGGCTGACGGGAACACGAAGCCCCGACGCTTGGACAAATTGACGATCTTCTCCATCAAGGAGACATCATTGGGTACCGATGACTCAACGGGCATAAGCGTTGAGGTTACTTGCCAGCAGGTGGTGTCACTTCCACGATGCCTCGTGCGATGAAGTCATTGATCGTCGCATCGTCACGGCCGAGGAGATCTCGACAAATCGCAACGCTGTGTTCACCGAGCCAAGGAGCCGGCGTTTCAACCGGTTCGCTCATGCCACTGGCAATGAATGCGGGGCCTTCAAGCGTGAAGACACCGACACCGGGCTGATCGATCTCGACGAGGAAACCACGTTCGATGAAGTGCTCATTCACCAGAAGATCGGGTGAGGTGAGCATCGGACCAGCAGGAACGCCAGCGGCCTGACATGCATCGGCAATGTCGAAACGGTTCCGTGACATCGCCCACTCTCCGATGACCGCATCGAGCTCAGCGGCAGCGGCGGCGCGTTTGGCGAAGGTCAGATAGCGAGCATCGGTAGCCAGCGCCGGTTGACCAATCACGCCACAAAGCGCGATCCAGTCAGCATCGTCGCGACAACTGATGGCAACCCACATTTCGGCATTCTCGCTACCGGTGGCATCGAGCTCAGATGCGCAGCGATACATCGCGCCGGGTGCCGCTTGTTCGGTATGAACACCCATCGGGCGAACAGAACCGGGCTCGATGGACTCGGCAGCCAGCAAGTCGGCGATCGACCCGACCACTGCTTCGCACTGCGCGATTTCAATATGCCCGCCAGGGACCGTGCCGCGAGAGCGGCCAATAAGAGTGGCCAGCGCACCGCACGCCGAGAGTCGACCAACGAAATGGTCGGGGAAGACCGACGCAGTGCCCGCGGGCTC
>CAMCTW010000092.1 GCA_945878645.1 Bifidobacterium breve | reverse complement strand
GGCCACGCGAGTACGCACAAGAACTCCTCGGTGGACTTCCGGAAGACGTGATCCGCAAGGTCCTGTACGAGACTGCAGCCAAGGTGTACGGCATCTAATGTCCGCGTCGGTTGTTCCGCCCGCGTTTGGTTCGGCGTTCATCATCTCTGAAGTTCGAGGACGCACGCTTCACCTTCGCATCGATCGCATTGAGCGGCGCAATGCATTCACCCAGGACATGTACCGAGCGTTGAAGCGCGCAGCGATCTGGGCTGATGGCCAGGCCGAGCTCGATTCGGTTTGTCTTACGGGCACCGATAAGTGGTTTGCTGCTGGTGGTGATATGGCCGGGAACTCCGAAGATCCGGAAGGTCTGGCGAACGAGTGGGATGCCACCGACAACTTCCCCTTCCGCCACATCGAACGTTGTCGCAAGATTTGGGTGGCCCGTATCAATGGTCTGTGTCATGCGGGTGGTCTCGATCTCGCATTGCACTGCGACGTTGTGATCGCTTCGGCCGATGCCCGCTTCCGAATTCCTGAATTGCTTCGAGGGATTCCCGACCCGTTCATGTCGGCCCGCATCGCTGAGGCCACTGGTATTGCCAAAGCGCGGTACCTGTTCTTCACTGCCGCCGAGATTTCTGCGACCGAGGCCGATGCCATGGGACTGATCGGCAAGGTTGTTTCCCACGATGAACTCGAAGCGCACACGGAGTGGGTTCTTGAGCAGATTTCCCTGACGGGGCCTGAAGCCCGGGCCGCAATCAAGCGTGATCTCAATGCCCGTTTACCCATGTCCGACACGGGACTCTTTCATCGCACGATGATGGGCCCGGAAATGGTCGAAGGCATGAGGGCATTTGTAGAGAAGCGCCCGGTGGAGTGGCCGCGGGGCTGACCAAGCCGGGGCGGAAGTGGCCGGTACTGTTGGTGTCGGAATGAAGAAACTGATCCAGTTCGGAGCCGCAATTTTGAGCGGAGGTGTTGTCGTCGCCGTTGCGATAGCACTACTCATTCCGTCGATCGCCCGGGTTGCATCGGCAGTCGAGGGCGGCGATGGCGCTATCGATGTTTCCCAGTTCCAGGACTATGCGGTGCGGTCACAGGTATTCGCAGTAGATGGCTCACTTCTCGCCACGCTGCATGGTGTCGAAAATCGTGATCCAGTCCCGCTCTCAGTCATGCCTGACACGATCAAGAACGCGATTCTTTCCGTTGAAGATGCGCAGTTCTATGAACATGGCGGCATAAATCTTCGCGGTCTTACCCGTGCGCTCGTCCAAAACGTGCAGTCAGGCGAGGTCGAGCAGGGTGGTTCCACCATCACGCAGCAATTAGTAAAGAAAGCGCTTCTCAGCGATGAGCGAGTTCTGAATCGAAAGACAAAAGAGGCTGCGCTGGCCATTCGCCTCGAAGGGCAATTGTCGAAAGACGAAATTCTTGAGTTGTACCTCAACACCATCTATTTCGGTAACGGCTCCTATGGCGTGCAGGCTGCGGCCGAGACCTATTGGGGAAAGCCCGTTACCGATCTGAATTGGGTCGACAGTGCGTTGTTGGCGTCAATGATCTCAAACCCAGTCGGGAACGATCCAATTCTTCACCCGAAGAAGGCGAAAGAAGAGCGCAAGCTTGCTCTCGACCGCATGGTGGCGAATGGTGTCATCACTCGCGCACAAGCAACAGAATACGACGCACTTCCACTCCCTGTCGGCCGTTGCACCGGAGTTGTTGTCGGTTTCCGACCCGCTGATTGCGGCACAATTACACAACCTCCTCAAGAGAGTTACTTCGTCGAGGAAGTGAAACAGCAACTTCTTGCCGATACCCGGTTAGGGGCGACGTACGAAGAAAGGTACGCACAGGTTTTTGGTGGTGGTCTTCAGATCCACACCACTCTCGATCCTGTTGCACAAGATGCTGCGCAGGACGCGCACGACAACACATTCCCTTCGTACGTTCGCTCTGAAGCTGACTCGAAAGGAATCACCACCGCGATGGTGTCAGTTGAGTCCTCGACCGGGGCAGTTCGAGCACTTGTCGGCGGTCCAGGATTCGCTGATTACAAATACGACATTGCCACCCATGAGCCCGGACGCCAGACCGGTTCAACATTCAAGACCTTCGTCCTCCTCACCGCGCTTGAACAAGGTATTCAGCCTGACGACACCATCGGTGGCGGCGGGTCATGGCCGAGTAAGGGAACCACGCCAGACCCGTATGTCATTTCCGGAGACGGTGGCACGCTCACCGGAGTGACCCAGGCCTCGTCGAACGGCGCATTCGTGCGTCTCGGCCAGACAGTTGGGCTCGAGAATGTGGTGTACACCGCTCAACGTCTGGGCGTGAGCAGTCAGTTCGACCCACGTGCGAAGTCGATGCCGCTTGGTGTTTTCGACGTCACTCCACTCGAAATGGCCTCTGCATATTCGGCGATTCCAAATGGCGGCGTTCGGGAACCTTCTTACTTCATTGACCGAGTCGAAGATCGCACAGGCACGGTCCTCTTCGCTCACGACGCGAACCCGACTCGAGCAGTGAGCTGGCAGAGTGCGTGTTTGGCGACACAAATTCTCGCCGCCAATGTTTCAGGGGGAACTGGTACGAATGCGCAATTGCGCGGACAATCAGCAGCGGGCAAAACCGGTACGACAGAAAGCAACACCAACACCTGGTTTGTGGGGTTCACTCCACAACTCACTACCGCCGTCTGGATGGGTATCCCCGCCGAAGGCACTAAGCCGATGGGCAACCTCGGCGGTCGCGAGCAGTTTGGTGGATTGTGGCCGGCCACGATCTGGCACAACTTCAATCAGACCTATGTCGATAAGACGAAGCAAAAGCGCGTGGAGTTCCCGACCTGCATCCCGTCGATACGGGAGGGCAAGCCAGCCTCCGGAGCGAGCGACCCCTTAGGCCTTCTGAATGGTGGCCTGGATCCAGTCGAGGAGTCCACGACAACCACCACAACGAGCAAGACCACGACCACGACAACGAGACCGTCGACGACAACGAGACCATCGACGACAACCTCTTCAACCTCATCGACGACAACGAGTTCGACGACTACCACCACCACTGCGGGCTAGCCGCCCACCCTGCCGATCTCGAACTGATCGATGAGGCAGCAGCGGCCCGAACGCGTAAGGCTGGGGGTATGACAGATCTTGAGCGGCTCCTTGAGGTGCAGGGCAATGACACTGCCGTGGATCAATTGCGGCATCGCCGGATCACCTTGCCTGAGCGGGCTGCGTTAGTTGATCTTGACCGTAAAGAACAGCAGGTGCGGGCCGAGGTCGCCGAACCGCAAATCGAACGTGACGGCTTGGCTCGCGGTCAGAAGCGGCTTGAAGATGAAATCGCAACTGTCGAGGGCAAGGCGGCGCATGTCCACAAGCAGCTTTACGACGGATCGATGACATCGCCAAAGGAAGCACAGGCGTTGCAAGCAGACCTTGAGTCACTAAAGCGGCGTCAGGTAGCGCTTGAAGATGAAGTTATTGAACTGATGGAAAAGATTGAGCCGCTTGACGAACAGCTTTCGGGATCGAAGATTGCGTTGGCGGCGCTTGAAGCCGAACGGGCGGCAACGGTCGCCTCGCTCGCTGCTGCCGAAACGGCCGTCGATCAAGAACTCGCGGCGACGCTCGCAGCACGTCAGGTTCTCGTTGATGCTGTCCCGGCCTCGTTGGTCGCGGAATATGAACGGATCCGCGGGGGAGCCGGGGGCATTGGAGTTGCACGCTTGCAGGGCGCAACCTGCCTCGGCTGTCACATCTCGATGGCCGCAGCAGAAGTCGATGTCATTAAACGGCTTCCCGCCGAAGAACTTGCATACTGTCCAGATTGCGGGAGATTGCTAGTCCGATGATTCTCTGGTTCGCCGGAGTCAGTTTCGTTTTCGTGTGGTGGGTGTTTCGAAGCCCGGCACTCGATTATCGACTCGTGATGCTCGGCTCAATACTTCCTGTCGGTGAGGTCGTCTTCGGAGGGCCGCGTGTACTGCACTCCCTCCTGGCGCCGGTCGCGTTGTTGGGAATTATCATGTTGGCAACCCAAAAGCGTCGTCTCGTGAGACGACGGTGGATCGGAATTCCGATCGGCATGATGATGCATCTCGTGCTCGATGGCATTTGGGCTCGTCCGAAAGCCTTCTGGTGGCCATTTTTCGGCGTTGACTTTGAAAGCGGGGGACTTCCTGAATTCGGTCACTCACTTGCGATCAGTGTTCTGCTTGAGTTTGTCGGCATCGCGTGCTTGATATGGGCGTGGAATGCGTTTGACTTTAGAAATCCAAAAACACGCGAGCGATTTGTTCGTACGGGCCAACTCTCGCGTTCGGTATCCAAACCTCCAACCTGTTAGGTCACCTCATGCTCCACATCGTTCGTCACGGTCGCACTGAACACAACGCATCGGGTCTCTTGCTCGGCCGGATTGATCCGCCGCTCGACGACCTTGGTCGGGATCAGGCCGTTGCACTTGCTGCGGCGATCGGTCCGGTAGATCGGTTAATCACAAGTCCGCTGTTGCGAACACGACAAACCGCCGAGGCATTTGGAATCGAACCAGTCGTCGACGATCGATGGATCGAACTGGATTACGGCGATTTCGATGGAGTCCCGCTCGCTTCGATCGATCCCGAGATCTGGAAAGCGTGGCGCACTGACGCCGAATTCTCTCCGCCCGGCGGAGAATCGCTTCGCCAACTGGGCGAGCGGGTTTCAGCTGCACTCGAGGATCTTTCCGCAGCCGAGGATCCCGAACTCGTCACCGTCGTGGTTACGCATGTCTCGCCCATTAAGGCGGCAGTGTGTTGGGCGCTGGGCGTGGATGATCTTGTGTCTTGGCGTTTATGGGTGGCAACGGCATCGATTACGTCGGTCGCCGTCGGTGGCGGTCTCCGAGCACTGCACGGGTTCAATGACATCGCACATCTTCGGGCAGCGGGGTTGGCTGACCGCTAACGTCTCCAACACTTCTCGTCGTTGAAAGGAACTGTTATGACCATCGTTATCCGAGGAACCCTTCCCGTCCGTGCTGACAAGCGTGAAGAGGCGATTGCAGCCTTTATCGCCGTTTCTGAAGGCTCAGAGTCCGAGGCAGGATGTCAGACGTATCGTTTCTCAGAGGATGTGCGTGAGCCGAATACGTTCATCATCACCGAGCACTGGGATGACGAAGCTGCGCTTGGTGGTCATTTCCAAACTCCTCATATGGCGGCGTTCACTTCGGTTGTTGGCGATCTTCTCGCCGGTGCACCCGACGTTGTGAAGTACGAGGTCAGCAGCTTCGGACCGCTCCACGGCTAGTCGAAATGCGTGGCACCATCGGGTTGTGAAATCCACGGCGGGCTCGTTTCGCTGGTTCTGCGGCGCTCTTTCGTGTTTCGCTGTGGTGCTTGCGAGTTGCGGAAACAGTGGCACGTCGGTTGCGAATGCACCGGCTAGCAATGTTGGCTCAGCAGTAGAAGCAACGAGTACGACGGCCTCACCCACGACGACAATCAAGGTCTACGCCCCCACCGCCTTTCATCAAACAGATGTGCTGCTTGCTGAACGAGTGAAGACGGCAGGACTCGCTGGTGGGATGGTGCGTCTCGGACGGGCCGATGGATCGATCATTCATGAGAAATCCATAGGGTCGATTAAGGGATCAACGGCGCTCTCGGTCGCGTCATCGACAAAGTGGATCACCGCAGCGGTGCTGATGACTTTTGTCGACGGTGGGGTTATCGGTCTCGATGACGATATTTCGAAATGGCTCCCGGAATTTGCATCGGACAAGCCGTCGATCTCTGCTCGGCAGTTGCTCGATCACACATCGGGGGTCCGAGACAACAGTTGCCAGGGCGGCGGTATGTCGCTTGCCGCATGTGTCAAAGCGATAGCGAGTTCGGCACGACAGTTTCCAGCAGGTTCGAAGTTCTCGTATGGGAATTCCGACTTTCTCGTGATTGGTCGACTGATAGAGGTGCTGGGGCAGTCAGATTTCGCAACCCTTGCGAAGCAACGAATCACCGGACCATTGCAAATGGATGCAACGACATGGCCCGGAGCGCCATCGATGGCGAATTCCGCGTTTGGCATTCGGGTAACCGTCGATGATTACGGGAAATTTCTCAACATGTTGCTGCACCGTGGTTTGGTGAACGGAACGAAAGTGCTGAGTGAGTCTGCTGTCGCAATGGTGGTGTCGAATCAAGTAGCGGCCTATGACACAACGAAAGACTTTTCGGTGGGAATCACCAAGATCCCGCGTTACGGACTTGGGTGTTGGCCCGACGTCGTTGATGGGTTTGGGGCGACAATTGTCGTGAGCGGTAGTGGGGGCATGGGTTTCTATCCGTGGGTGGATTACTCCACGAATACGTGGGGAATCATTGGGGTGCAAGACGAACGAGGCGCACAACTGGCGGTGCCGGCCTCACAGAAGGTTGAACTTGAGGCCCGGGCTGCGATCGCTCGGTAGTGTCCTCCCATGTCGAATCGCCATATGTTCGCCCGTGCCGCTTTGAACGTCGGTCTCGTTATTGCTGTGACCGGATCGCTACTGGCACTCAACCCACCGCCGGTCGGAGCCCATGCGATTGTCGACCTTCAGAAATCAGATGCCATCGTGGGCCGAACCAGCGCCATGACGCTTGAGATCCAACACGGGTGCATCACCGGTGGTGGTGGGACGGTGAAGTTTGCTGCTCAGTTCGCAGCTGCGTTCGGTGCTGTCACTCCTGGTTCGGTGCCCGGGTGGTCCTCGGTGGTCACAAGCGGAATTACGACCACGACCGGCACGACGACCACGACTGCAGATGGTCAAACGGTGACCTGGACCACGAACGGAGCTGCGCAGCCGTTCTCAACCGCGCTCATTGTTCCGATCACGGTGCACTGGCCGTCTCGGGCGGGTGCCTACGGCATTGTGGTTTCGCAGACGTGCAGCAATCCCGCTGATGAGACCGTCTGGAGCACGCCAGCTCAACCCGCCACTGTCGGCGTACTGTCACCGCCTCTAACTCCGTTGGCCACCGTGTGTGTGCTGCCTGCGCGTCTTGCGAAGTCCGCCACTTGGCCAAAGCGAACGACACGGACGATCGAACGGCTTTGCTCGAAACTGCGCTGAGCGCTTTGTTGAGAGCGCGAAAACGTTTCCGATTTTTCGGCGAGGGCAACACGCGCTGAATCCAAATACAACGCTGTCGCTAACAGTTTGAGAAACGAAACAGCGGGTGGTTGCGGTTACCAACCCAGTTAATGCTGATCGACAACTCGTGTTCGGCTCGTTGTTGGTGGAACGGGTCTGCGAGACTTCGGTCATGAATCGCTGGGACTCAGTGCACGCCGGTGCGCTCGCTGATGGCAAGGATTGGTACTTCGATCCCGACACAAGACTGTTGGTGTTGACAGAGATCTCTCTCCTTGCGAGAGGTCACTGCTGCAGTTCTGGATGTCGCCATTGCCCGTACCCGCTCACAGCCACCGAATCAGACGGGCCTGAACAGTCCGACGAAGTTCGGCGCTAGACCGGCGTACAGGTGGTGATTGCGGACAAATCACCCACAAATAGTAGATGACGCGAACAAGGCCAGCACCGAGCAGGGTCGATGCTGGCCTTATCAGAGTTGGGTTTAGGAGTTGCCTCGCAAACCCTCGGAGTCGAACTACTTGTTCGTCGGCTGCTTATCCGGTGAATGCTGGTGTGACTAGATCTGCCGTCGGGGTTGTTGTTGTCGGGGTTGTTGGGGTGACAGCAACGACGGAAGGGTCAGAGATGCCAACGGCATTGGTTGCGGTGACCGATACGTAATAGGTGGTTCCGTTGGTCAGGCCGCTAATCGTGCACGAAGTGGCCGTTGTTGTCGTACAGCTCTGGCCCCCTACGGAAGCCGTGGCGGTGTAACCGGTGATGGGGCTGCCGCCAGTGTTGGTTGGTGCAGTCCAAGAAATTGTTGCCTGGGCATTCCCTGGTGTGGCCGTGAAGTTGTCGGGAGGTTGTGAGGGAAAGATGATCCGCGAGACGGTGCCGGAGCCCCAGTTGGCCACCCACACGCT
>CAMCTW010000091.1 GCA_945878645.1 Bifidobacterium breve | reverse complement strand
TCCAGGATGTTCCCGACGGCGAGGTTCGACGATTCGATTTTGGGTCTGTTCGTATTGCTCTCGCCCATATCGGCGGCGCGTTCTACGCAATCGGCGATCGTTGCACCCATCTCGATGTCTCGCTCTCCGAGGGCGAAGTACACGCCAAGACCTGTGAACTTGAATGCCCAAAACACGGCAGTTGCTTCTCGCTCGAAACTGGCATCCCGAATTCGCTTCCCGCGACCAAAGCTGTTCCGACCTATGTCGTGCGCATCGACGATGCCGACGTCTACGTGGAGATCGACTGACATGGGTGAACTTCGAATCCAAGGACTCACCGCTGAAGTCGCCGGTCGTCAGATTCTTAATGGTGTTGATCTTGTCGTGAAGTCTGGCGAGGTTCATGCCGTGATGGGGCCGAACGGCGCAGGAAAGTCAACGCTTTCGCATGTACTGATGGGCAAGCCCGGCTACACCGTGACGGGTGGTTCGGTATCGATCGACGGTGTCGATCTCCTTGGGCTCCCCACCTATGAACGAGCGAAAGCCGGGCTCTTCCTGGCAATGCAGTATCCGGTCGAGGTCCCTGGCGTCAGCCTTGAAGAACTTCTGACCGAAGCGCTCTCAGCATTGGGCCGCGACGCCTCAGTCGTTCACACAACCGTTGCTGCGGAAGCAGAACGTATTGGGTTGGCCACACGACTTCTTGACCGACCTGTCAATGTCGATCTCTCGGGTGGCGAAAAGAAGCGCAACGAAACGATGCAGCTCGCCGTCCTTCGTCCCAAGTTCGCCATTCTCGATGAACTCGACTCCGGCCTCGACGTCGATGCCCTTCGTGCATGCTCACGCCGCGTTGAAGCGGCAACGACCGAGTTCAATCTGGGTGTTCTGGCCATTACGCATTACTCACGCCTTCTCGAAGAGTTGAAGCCCGATGTCGTGCATGTGCTGGCTCAGGGTCGAATCGTTGCCGCTGGTGGCCCCGAACTCGCCGACGAACTTGAACGCACTGGCTACTCCGAGTGGGCTGAGGACGAAGCGCCGCCGGCAGCGGCTGACCCCTTCGCCGACCCATTCGCATGAGTCCTCGGGATCGCGTCCTCTCTGCTGAAGAAGTCGCCGATCGATTGGCAAGCGTTCCTCAGTGGGAAATGGTCGACGGGCATCTGCATCGTGAGTTCACCTACGCCGACTTTGCTGAAGCCTGGGCGTTCATGAATCGAGTTGCTCCAATCGCTGAAGAACTCGATCATCACCCGAATTGGTCCAATGTTTGGAACAGCGTCGTGATCGATATCACCAGTCATGACAGTGGTGGCCCAACCGAACGATGCTTCGCCTTGGCAAAGGGCATCGACGGAGTCAGCAGTATCTGACAGGATCGGGGCTATGGCGTCCAACCTTCCCGTCGTTCCACTCGATGAGGATGGCTATTGGGCTGATCCGTACCCGGTTCTTGCTGAGCTGCGTGAGAACCATCGAACCGCAGTTACGCCAGAGGGAATCAAAGCGATCCTGCGTTGGGATGACGCCGAAGAAATTAAGAAACGACCTGAGTTCATCAACGAGGGACTCGAGTACATAGAGGCTCGTGGTTTCAAGCCGGGTGATCCGCTCTATGAGTGGCGGAGATATTCGATTGGGGCGCTGAACGGCGAGGACCATCGCCGTTTGCGTGGCTTGGTGAATCGGGCTTTGACCCCAAAGTCGGCCGACATAGTTCGTCCAGTGGTTCGCCAACATGTGCGGGACCTCCTTGAACGCCACGCTGATGCTGGTGAATTCGATGTGCGCGAACACATTCGTATTGTTCCGTTCCTTTCAATCGCCTCGTTCCTTGAAATCTCTCCGGCGGAAGCAGCAGAGGTTGGTCAGAAGATGCAAGGCGGTGGTGGCGACGCGTTTGGCCCAAACGTCACTCAGGAGATTCGCGATCGCGCCAATGCAACGTTTGCTGTAGCGATGGAGTTCGTAGGCCAACTCGTTGAAAGTCGTAGAGCAGAACCTCGAGATGATCTTCTGACTCGTCTGATCGAAGCAGAAGAGAATGGCGACCGACTTAGCAATGAAGAACTCATTGTTCTGTTCACCAATATCTTCGCTGGAGCGATCGAAACAACGTCAAGCGTGATGACCTCGATGTTTCTCGAGTTCGCTCGACACCCTGAACAGCTCGAACTTCTCCGATCGGATCCCGACGGGTTAGTTCGTGGCGCGGTGGAAGAGGTTTTGCGGTTTCGGCCTGGGTTCTATGCATCGGGAAATAAGACGACAAAGGCCACCGAACTCGCTGGACTGCAGTTTGAAGCAGGCGAAGCGGTCACCACGATCATCGGCGGCCCAAACCGAGACCCGCTCCGCTACGAGGACCCGAACCGTTTCGACATCACTCGTGACCCCACCATGTGGTCGTTTACGTTCAGCATGGGCCCACACTTCTGCCTTGGGCAGGCCTTGGCTCGAGCCGAACTGCAAGAAACGGCCCTAGCGATTGCGGCGCATACCCGGAACCTGGAACTCACAGGCGAGTCGAAGTGGTTACCGCGAGTAATGGTCAATCATGTTGATACGTGCCCGATTCGTTACGAGTTCATTCCGTAAACGGTTCAAAGCCCGACAAACGGCTCAGGCGGATGCTTCTTCGATGCCTTGAGCGAGGGTGTTCCAGGCAAGCGTTGCGCACTTGATACGAACCGGGAACTTCACGACGCCACGAAGTGCTTCGAGATCGCCGAGTTTCACATCGGGTGCATCGATTGGTTCGGCGGTCTCTGCACCTTCGAGGGTGTTTTCGTGAATCGACATCATCGCTTTGAATGCGCGAGTGAGTTCGTCGATTTCGGCAACAGACTTTCCCTTGACTGCAGCCGACATCATTGATGCTGACGACTGGCTGATTGAGCAGCCCTGACCTGAGATGCGAATATCGGCCACGCCACCGTTGGCATCGAAGTCGAGATACAGCACGATTTCATCGCCACACAGAGGATTAAAACCCTCGACGCGAAGTGCGGGAGGGGTTTCAAGCTCGCCGCGGTTACGCGGGTTGCGGTAGTGGTCGAGGATGATCTCTCGGTAGAGGTCTTCGAGGCCGGGCATTGGCGGCACTCCCTGTGCGTGGGGTTGTTGTGAGCGTAGGGGACTAGAGGGTGAAGAACGCGCCAGTTGCGTCGAGGGCGTCGGCGAGGGCATCGATATCGGCCGTGTCGTTGTAGACGTAGACCGAAGCGCGGGCGGTGGCGCCGATACCGAGGAGTTTCATGAGGGGCTTGGCGCAATGGTGGCCGGCGCGAACGCAGACCGCATGCTGATCGAGCACCTGTGAAATGTCGTGGGGGTGGAGACCGTCGAAGTCGAAACTGAAGACGCCGCCGCGTTCGGCGAGGCTTGATGGTCCGTGGATGCGGATGCGATCGCCGAACCGTTCATGGAGCGTCGAGATTGTGTATTCGGTGAGCGCGATTTCGTGGGCTCGCACGTTGTCCATGCCCACGCCATTGAGCCATTCAACTGCCGCGCCCAGCCCAATGATTTCAGCGATCGGGGGAGTGCCGGCTTCGAACTTCCAGGGAAGATCGTTGGTGGTGAATCCATCGAGACGAACATCGCGAATCATTTCGCCACCACCGAGGAACGGAGGCATCGCTTCAAGGAGTTCCTCGCGACCGTAAAGAACGCCGATACCGGTTGGACCGCACATCTTGTGGCCGGAGAAGGCAACGAAGTCGGCACCAAGTTCTTGAACATTGGTGACGCTGTGAGGAACTGACTGGCAGCCATCGATGATGCTGATGGCGCCGGCTTTGCGGGCAGCATCGGTAAGCGCGCGAACCGGGTTCATGGTGCCGAGAACGTTGGACATCGCTGTTACGGAAAGCACCTTGGCGCCGTTAAGCAGCGTGTCGAGTTCGGTGAGGTCGAGGCGACCTTCGTTGTCGAGTGGGATCCAGCGAAGCTCAATGCCAATTTCAGCGACAAGCATGTGCCACGGAACGATGTTGGCGTGATGCTCCATGTGACTAAGTACGACAACGTCGCCAGCCACAAGGTTTGCTCGGCCCCAACCTTGAGCAACAAGGTTGAGTGCTTCGGTTGCGTTCTTGGTGAAGATGATTTCTGAAGATGAACGAGCACCTAGAAAATCGCGAACAAGAGCTCGAGCGATTTCCATGCGGTTCGTGGCTTCTTCGGCGATCATGTAGACACCGCGGTGCACATTGGAATTAATCGTGCGGTAGTAGTCGTCCATCGCATCCAGAACCGCAAGTGGTTTCTGCGAAGTTGCGGCGGAGTCGAGATAGACGATCGGCTTGCCATGTACTTCGCGCGAAAGGAGCGGAAACTGGGCCTTCATTGCGGTCCCGTCGATGGGGTCGACGCTTACAGCCATGCGTCGTATCCCTCGGCTTCGAGTTTGCGAGAAAGTTCTGGACCGCCTGATTCGACGATTCGGCCGTCGATAAGAACGTGCACAAACGACGGATTGAGTTCGTCGAGCAAACGTTGGTAGTGGGTGATGGCGAGAATGCCGAGTTCGGGACGGGCGGCGAGAACTTCGCGCACGCCCTTGGCGACAACACGCAACGCGTCGATATCGAGACCTGAGTCGGTTTCGTCGAGGATTGCGATTTCGGGTTGAAGGATCGCCATCTGGAGAATCTCGTTGCGCTTCTTTTCGCCGCCGGAGAAACCCTCGTTGAGGTAACGATCGGCGAATGACGGATCCATATCGAGACGCGTCATCCAGTCCATGATTTCAAGCCGCAGCTCGAGCATCGAAAGATCGATGCCGCGTCGTGCTGACCAAGCCTGGCGCAGGAAGTTCAGAACAGAGACGCCCTGAATTTCTTGCGGGTATTGAAAGGCGAGGAACATGCCGGCCTTGGCACGAACGTCGGTGGGCCATGCGGTGACGTCGTCGCCCTTGAACAGAATGCGGCCCGAGGTGACTTGATACTCGGGGCTTCCGAGGAGTGCGGAAGCGAGGGTCGACTTGCCAGAGCCATTGGGGCCCATCAGGGCATGGACTTCTCCGGTGCCGATGGCGAGGTCAACGCCGCGCAGGATCTCGACAGGGTTCTCGCCAGCCGTGGCGACGTGGAGCTCCTCGATAGCAAAGAGGGGGGACATGAACCGCAGTCTAGAACCTCTGAGGGATTCGCACTACCGCCGTAGGAGAAATTACGAGGCCTGTGAAGAGGGTCACCAACCCCGATCGACCCACTCCTGCAGATTGGGTCGTTCGTAGCCAATGGTGGTCCAGTTGCCGTGGCCGGGGAGCACGATGGTGTCGGCGCTGTAGGTGAAGAGTCGTCGGTCGAGTGAATCGATGATCGTGGCGAAATCTCCACCTTCGAACGAGGTGTTGCCGGGGCCGCCGGGGAAAAGGGTGTCGCCCGAGAACATCAGTGGGCTGCCCTCAAGTGCGAAACACATTGATCCGCGAGTGTGTCCGGGCGTTGCGATCGTGCGAAGACGAAGTCGGCCAACCTCGATGACGTTGTCATCTTCCAAAATGCTGTCGTAGGCCTCGAGCATTTCTGAATCGGCAGCAGTAACAGCAACGTCGTATCCGGCATCGCGAACCGCGGGAACGGCCTGAATGTGATCCCAGTGTCCATGCGTTTCAATGACTCGACGAACGCCGAGGGCCGAGCACAACTCCAAGAGCCGCTCGTGCTCATTGGCCGCATCGATGAGCACGCCATCGCCGGTCTCGGTGCAGCGGATGACGAACACGTTGTTGTCCATGGGTCCGACGACGACGGCATGGACTTCGTAACCAGTTTCGGCAAGGAGCAGCGTCATTTCCACATTCTCGCAGGGGATTGGTTGCGGAGGGGTACCGCTGGGTCATGGGAGCAATCGTTTGCGAGCGGTTCGGGCCGGCAAGGCCATCCTCGTTCCCTGACGCCCGAGACATTCGCCCGAAGATGTGCCGCCTCTGGGCTGATTCGGCTAGAACTACCCCCTGCGGCAAATGCCGCGACGACCTAACCGGCGGGGGATCCACCCCCGTTCGCTACCGGAGGCTACCGCCATGAACTTCGCCTTCTCTGAAGAGCAGGAAGAGCTTCGCAACATCGTTCGCCAGTTCCTTGAAGCAAAGTCTTCAGAGGCTGATGTTCGTGAGCAGATGGACACCGAGCGAGGTTACGACCCCGTCGTGTGGGCACAGATGGCCGAGCAACTCGGTCTGCAAAGCCTCACCATTCCCGAAGAGTTCGGTGGCCAGGGTTATGGCTACGTCGAACTCATCGTTGTTCTTGAAGAGATGGGCCGCTCCCTTCTGTGCGCGCCGTACTTCTCCTCAGTAGTTCTTGCTGCGAACACCGTGATGCAGTCCGGTGACGACGCTGCCAAGGCCGCAATCCTTCCGGGTATCGCATCAGGCGAAACCATCGCCACTGTTGCGTTCACCGAACCGAATGGTCGCTGGGACGAATCCGGTATCGAAGCAACCGCCAAGAACGACGGCGGAACTTGGAAGATCAACGGCACGAAGTCCTATGTCATCGACGGTCACACCGCGAATGTGATCATCGTTGCTGCTCGCACCGCCGCTGGCGTAAGCCTCTTCTCGGTTGCTGGCAATGCTGCTGGTCTCACCCGCACAGCGCTGGCCACCATGGATCAGACCCGCAAGCAGGCCAAGCTCGAATTCGCCAATGTTGAAGGAACGCTCATCGGCACCGATGGTGCTGGCTGGGATGTTCTTTCTACTGTCCTCGACCTTGCTGCTGTTGGCCTTGCGGCCGAGCAGGTAGGTGGAGCCCAGATGTGTCTCGACATGGCAGTTCAATACGCCAAGGATCGCGTGCAGTTCGGTCGTCCGATTGGTTCGTTCCAGGCCATCAAGCACAAGTGCGCCGACATCCTTCTCGAGGTTGAATCAGCCAAGTCCGCTGCGTATTACGCCGGATGGTGTGCTTCGGAACTCAACGACGAACTGCCTGCAGTCGCATCGCTGGCCAAGGCCTATTGCTCCGATGCGTATTTCCATGCGTCGGCCGAGAACATCCAAATTCACGGTGGTATCGGCTTCACGTGGGAACACCCCGCACACATGTACTTCAAGCGTGCGAAGTCCTCGGAACTTCTCTTCGGTGATCCCACCTATCACCGTGAGCTTCTTGCTCAGCGCATCGGCATCTGATCCGCTGACGTCGGCGACGAGAACATCGTGATCGTCGTCTTCGTCATCCTCTCTGCTCTTGCGGTACTCGTGGTCGGCCTCGTTGCTGTTGGACGCCTCGCGGGCGAGCTCGCAGAACAGCCTCGACCTGCGTTGTATGACCGCACCGAAGCGGTCGACTTCGTGGCCGACCTTCTTCCCGATGACGTCACGGCCCAGTTGACCTATGACGAACTTGCGCAATTGCTGCAGTGGCATTTGGACTACCTGGAAGAGCGCGGTGTTGCTCGTGCCCAAGGCGTTGACAATGTTGCGAGTGGACCGCTCATCGCCGCCGAAGATGATGCATTGGCATTCGTCATCGGAAAGTCGACCGAAGCCGGCCTTGAGGTTGACGACGTTTGGGTCGTGCAAGTGATCCAGGGCAACGAGAACTACCTCGAAGCCATCGGCGCTATCGGCGCTGAGCTGTCGATGCCCGAAGACCCAACCGGCAAGTAATCGCCGGTAAAAGAACGGCCGTTGGTTCTTCGCCGTCTACGATGAAGACATGCATCGTCCGACGAAGTTTGAACACAACCGTTGGGTGGGCGACAAGCGCACGCAGGTCGTCTACGACGTCGACAACATCGATGATCCGTCCATCATCGAAGAACTGATGGAAGCCGAGACCTTCATTTGCTTCGGACCAGACACGGTCAACGAAGCTCGCAACCGTTGTTACAAGCCCTACAAGGGCAATGGCAGCGGTCTCGTAGACGTCGAAAGCTGATTGACAACGACCGTGGAGAAACTCTTTCGGTCAGGCGACATTGAACTTGCAGGACACTTAGCGCGGCCGCGAATTGCGCCGGGCACCTCAGTTCCAGGGCTACTGATCTGTCACGGCTTTCCGAATCTGAATCAAGGCGGCGTGCTTTCTGCTCGATCCTTCCCGGAACTTGCTGAAC
>CAMCTW010000090.1 GCA_945878645.1 Bifidobacterium breve | reverse complement strand
CCGTATTGCACGAGGTTTTGCCACGCGCGTAACGCGAGTGTCGCGGGATTGGTGATGACGACTGATCGACGGCCGTGTCTCACGTCGTCGTCCCAGCGACGCAGTTCGTCATCAATGAGTGCGCGCAGAAGCGTGTGGCCTTCGGGGGTCGAGAGATCGATGGCGTCGTCTTTGGCCCGAGCCTGCACCAATGTTTCGACGTCGATGAGTGGAGCGGTGGTCATGCGGTCCTCCCAAGATGCCCTGGGACAATCGAGACAGGAGTTTGCTGAAAATTGGGACGTAGTTCGAAGGGCTCGATGAGGTCGAGTCGTTCAGCAACGGCTGCGGAAATTGATCCGAGAGCCGAACGCGGTGGAACGGTGCCGTCGTGAAAGAAGGGTTCGAGATCGCGCCGAATCGGAACCATTACCGGGGTAGCCAGCGAATGAGATGGGACGGCTTCGTTGAAGAGTCTCAGAGTTGTTCGAGTGAGTTCAGATCGCTGGCGAGTTGATCGGGGAGCTCCGATGATGACGAGAAGTACACGTTCGGTTTGCACTCCAAGTTCCACAAGGTCGCGAAATGTTTGTAGTGACCGACTCAGGCCAGTGATGCCACCACGAGCAGAAAGAACAACGAGGTCTGCATTCGTTGCTAATTCTCGTGCGAGAAAATTCCGATCCTCAACATCGATTGACCCGGTCTGCTCTTCGCCTTCGAGGTCAGAGTCGGTATCAGCAACCACGATGTCATATGCATTGAGAATGGAAGCCAATGCGGCCAGGGTGCTTCGACGACGTAGCGTTGACCAGTCTCGATGTCGACGTAAACCGGGGAGAACCTCGTAACCGTGGCGCGGAGTGAACCAAAAATGGTTTCGAACATCGCCAAATGATGGATTGGCCGTCCGGTGAAGGTCCACAAGTTCTTGGAGTCCGGGGACAACATCACCGAGATCGTGAAGAAGTGCCTGATCGCCATTGAGACTCGCGTCGATGAGAGCAACGCGCTTGTCGGCCGATTCTCGTTTCGTGGAGGTATCTGCACCGAAATGCGATGCGATTGCCATCGCAGTCGTTGATGTCCCGGTGCCTCCTGGTCCGAGGACCGTTATGAGTCTCCCGGGGGCGCAGGTTTCGACAGCGATCTCGGCGTTAGATGCCGGCGTTCTTCGCTCGACTCCGATCGCGTGATCACGAAGCACTGCGAGAAGCTGTTCGGGGCCAACCGGCTGGATCAACGTGCTGCTGGCGCCGAGGAGGACCCAGTCGCGCCGTGTGGTTGTTTCGGTAACGACAATGGGGACGCAACCGGCATCACGCGCTGTTTCGATGATGTCGCGGTCGACTCCCACGCAATCCTCTCCAAGGAGCACGGCAGAGTGTCGACGGGTCGAGAGGAGGCGGGAGCGAACTTCATCGACCGAGACACAGCGGATGAATTCGATTGGCAACATTGATGAATTCGCCCAACGTCCAACCTCGGCGAGCCATGCCGCGCGAGGTCGAGCAACACCAAGAACCGTGAAGTGTTCGTCGTGCATCATCGACCTGCCGATGCTCGAGCGAGAGGGCCGGTCGTTGATGATCGGGTACCAACGGTGTCGCCAGCGAGTGTGGATCTGACGACAGTGATCGATGCAACCTGAGCGGCGTGAGCGGCATCGAGCAGCTGGTCGGCAGACGCCAGGGCCAAGGTGATGATGAGTTTTCCGGAGGAGCCCAATGTGCCCGACTTTGCGTCAGTGCTACGGATCACGTTTGCGTCTCGGGCCAGAACGGTGGTCGCGGCATCGGTCCCTGAGCCGTACGTTGCGAGAACGTCGACTCGTTCGCCGGACCGTAAGTCGCCGTTTAACGCGCGATCTCGGTCAATGGGAAAAGAAAATTCCCGTGTTGGTTCACTCGGTCCGCCAGTGAGGACCGCGCTGCGCTGAACAAGCTCTCCCTCTCCGATTGGAGCTAGGGCGACTGCTCCAGCCAACTGGTCGATAGTTGTGAATCCATGAAAGCTGTTAGCAGTTTTTCGTTCAATCGTTGTTGTCGTGAGCGTTGAAGAGTCAAGCCGTTCTCCGGCAACGAGCGCACGACGAGAGATGACGATCGATTGTTGGGGAGTGCCGCCTGCTCCGGTGACGATGAGGAACGCCGCAAGAGCCGCCGTACTCACGAGGAGTCCACCCACAATCGTGCGACTATTCGGTCTGCCTGGCCGCCGGGTACTTGTTCGCCGCATCGGCGTTGCGTGGTTACCTGGCTGCGCTTCAGGGGATATTGCTCGGGGACGACGCATTTCGTTAACTCTCCGGTCCTGTCACCTCTTGTGGGCGTGGCACGGTACGGGCGACTGCGTTCGAGGGGAAGAGGTCGCGAGACCTATTTCTTCATTTGGCGGTTTCTCCTACCTTCGCTTCGTGATGGACGATCCGAATGGCTGGATGAGTACCGCTGAAGTCGCGGACTATCTCGGCGTGCAGTCGCGCACGCTCTACAGGTTCATCGACGAAGGCCGTCTGCCCGCATATCGATTCGGTCGCGTCATCAGAGTGAAACGGCACGATGTCGAACTGTTCATTCAGTCGTGTCGGATCGAACCTGGAACGCGAATCGAAACCTCATCAATCTCATCGACGACGGCGTAAAACGCCCCTCCATTGGGGGTAGCAAGACTAAGCAATGACCGGTTGAGGCCGACGACCCGACCGGCTACATGCTGCGTGTTGACCATGAGCGAGATTTCTTCGCCGAGTTCGATATGCGAAGCGACAAATGTTGGCCACGAGGTTGATGCTTGAGGGATGCCATCTCCGTCGAGGCGCAGATGGCTCACGCTTCTCACCGATGCGATCGCCGCTGTTCGGATGAGCGATGCGTCTGATTGGCTCTTCTGCAGCACGATGCCGCAGAGTCCCGACATCGCAATCGTGCCCCACCGTTCAGCCCCGGTCGTTGTCGTAAGGGCCACGAATGCCTTGCACTCGGCAAGGTTGGCGAGCAGCCCAACGAGTGTTGCGTCGTCGGCTCGGTGTCGGTGAAGTGCTGCGAAACCCGCTCGTGAACGTGAGGAATCGGAGGAGCGAGCCGAGTCAAGCAGTTGACGGAGGGCGGGATCAGTCACGGCTTCCATCTTCCGATGATCAGCCTTCTGCCTCCATAGCGGATGAGCCGTCCGGCCCTTCTAGGATTACGGACCAGATGCCCAGCACAACAGTGAACGTCCACGTCCCCGGCAACCACCTCATGACCGGTCTCCTCGGTCACCGAGACGAGTTGCTTCTCCTTATTGAAGACGCCTTTCCCGAGGCCGATGTTCATGTGCGCGGCAACGAGATCACGGTTTCGGGTGACCAGGCCGGCATGGTCGGGAAGTTGTTCGAGGAACTTGTTGTGCTTCTGCAGCAAGGACAGGTGCTTGAACCGGTGTCGGTGCGTCGCAGCATCGAAATGGTTCGCGCTAACCAACGCCCAAGTGAAGTTCTCACCACCGATGTGTTGCGCAACTCTCGCGGACGAATGGTTCGCCCGAAGACAAGTGGGCAAAAGAAGTACATCGATGCCATCCGCAAAAACATTGTGACGTTCGGCGTTGGTCCTGCTGGTACCGGCAAGAGTTGGCTGGCAGTAGCGATGGCGGTGCAGGCATTCCAAGCAAAAGAAGTTGAGCGCATCATTCTCACTCGTCCTGCAGTTGAAGCCGGCGAGCGACTTGGTTTCTTGCCTGGCGACATGATGGCCAAGGTCGATCCCTATCTCCGTCCGCTCTACGACGCGCTCTACGACATGCTCGATGCCGAAGGTGCTCAACGCATGTTGGAGCGCGGAACTGTTGAAGTTGCGCCGCTGGCATTCATGCGCGGTCGCACGTTGAACGGTTCGTTCATCATTCTCGACGAAGCACAAAACACGACTCCGGAACAGATGAAGATGTTCCTCACTCGTATTGGCTTCGGTTCAAAAGTTGTTATTACCGGCGACACCACTCAGATCGATCTCCAGGGTGGTCGAAGTGGTTTGCTCGAACTGGAACCAATCCTTTCCGGTATCGAAGGACTCGAATGGGTCAAACTCACCGCCAGCGATGTTGTGCGTCATCGCATTGTTCAGGACATCGTGACTGCGTACGAGAATGCGCCGAAGCGATGAACGAGCCTCCTCGTCGCCGCCGATTGAAACGACGCGGCCCCGCCGAAGGTGCTGTCACTGCTTTTGTTTCTGACGAACAGGCGGCGGTCTCGATTGATGTTGAACGTTGGCAGCGGCTTGCGCTTGCCGTTTTGGCCGATGAAGGCGTTGAAGGTGAAGCGGAACTGTCGGTGATGTTTGTCGACGAGGAAACGATTGGCGATCTCAATCTGCGCTTCATGGAAACCGATGGGCCCACCGACGTTCTTTCGTTTCCTATTGATGGTGAGCCAAATGTTCCCGGGCGCTGGCCTGATGCAGGTGGGCCTGGTCCTGATCGCATTGAAAACGATCCCGAAGATCTCCCGCTGTTGCTAGGCGATGTCGTGATTTGCCCATTGGTGGCGGAGCGCAATGCTCCGACTCATGCTGGCTCGTTTAGCGATGAAATCGCGTTGTTGGTCGTGCACGGGATTTTGCATCTTCTGGGCATGGATCATGCCGAAGAGCCTGAACGACTTGAGATGCAGAACCGCGAGCGGGAATTGCTCGACGCCCACTACGGGCCACTCGCTGCTGATCCATGGGCATGAGCGAGGCTTAGATGATTATGAAAGTGATTGCGGTGACATTCACGACGGCTGATGCGTGGATGACGTTTGCGATTGCGGTTTTGCTTCTGATTTCGGTTTTCTTGTCACTGGCCGAAACGGCGCTGACGAGAATGACGGTTTCAAAAGCGCAGGTGATCTCCGAAAAGGGTGGTCTGGGATCGAAGCGGATTTTGCGACTTGTTGCCCACCCAGAAGAATTTCTCAATGTCGTACTGCTGGTGGTGCTTGTTTGTCAGCTGGTTCAAGCAACGTTGGTCGGTCTCGTTGCCGACAACCTCTTTGGACCATGGGGACTTGTGCTGGCCACATTCGTGAATGTGGTTGTCGTCTTCGTTGTCGCAGAGGCCATTCCGAAAACTTGGGCAGTCCAGCACACTGAGCGTGCATCTCGTATTGCCACCCCCGTCGTTTGGTGGATGACCCGATTCTGGCCGTTCAAACTGATCGCGAAAGCTCTCATCGGCCTGACCAACGTGATCATTCCGGGAAAAGGTCTGAAACAAGGCCCGTTCACCTCGGAAGCTGAAATTCTCGCGCTGGCCGATCAAGCGGTGTTTGCCGACGTTCTTGAAGAAGAAGAACGCGAGCTCATCGAACAGGTCTTTGAATTTGGTGACACGATTTGTCGCGAAGTGATGGTGCCTAGACCTGACATGTTGGCGATGGCCGATTCACTCACGGTCGCCGAAGTTCTTGATGCTGCGCTCGCCGATGGTCGTAGTCGTGTCCCGGTATATGGCGAAGGCATTGACGACATCACCGGTGTCGCGTACGTCAAGGATTTGGTTCGCGCTTCTCGTACTGGGCGCGAGTCTTCGAGGGTGGCGCGTTACGCCCGTCGGGCATTTTTCGTACCTGAGACCAAGCGCATTTCTGAACTGCTGTCGGAAATGAGGGTTCGTAAAGCGCATATGGCCGTGGTGATCGATGAATACGGCGGCACCGCTGGCTTGGTGACGCTGGAAGACCTCATCGAAGAACTCATTGGCGAAATCGTCGATGAATTCGATCATGAAGAAGCAATGGTTGAACGGCTTCCTGGTGGCGATTTACGCGTTCAAGCGCGAATGTCGATGGATGAAGTCAGCGAGTTAGTCGGTGTCGAATTGCCCGAAGGCGATTGGGACACAATCGGCGGTTTGATGTTTCACCTGCTTGGTCACGTACCGTTCGAGGGTGAGAGCACTACACAAGGCGAGTTTCGCCTTCGTGCAGAACAGGTGAAGGGACGTCGAATCGGCATGGTGAGGATCGAGCGGTTGACTCAGTGAAATCTGGTTTCGTGTCCATCGTTGGCCGTCCCAATGTGGGCAAGTCGACTCTTCTCAATGCAATTCTCGGGCAGAAGGTGGCCATCACCTCCGATAAGCCGCAGACCACACGTTCTCAAATTCGAGGCGTGTTGAATCGTCCAGACACTCAGATCGTGTTCGTCGATACGCCCGGTATTCATCGTCCGCGCACGCTGTTAGGCGAACGGTTGAACAAGACCGCCTCAGAAATGACCAGCGGTGTCGATGTTGTCTGCCTCGTTGTCGACGCGACCGCGCCGATTGGGCCTGGCGATCGCTTCGTTGCCGAGAAGGTTCCCGCCAACGCAATCGTTGTTGTGAACAAGACCGATATCGCTTCCCCCGACGACGTCATTGCGCAGTTGGCACGCGCCGCCGAACAGATCGACGTCTCGGCCTACTTCCCGGTTTCCGCTGTTACGGGGGCAGGCGTCGACAAGTTGGTCGCTGAGATTGTGTCTCGGCTTCCCGAAGGGCCGCTTTGGTATCCCGATGACATGGTCACCGACGTTCCCGAAGCGTTCTGGGTCGCTGAACTTGTTCGTGAGCAATTACTTGCCGTGACAAACGATGAACTCCCGCATTCCATTGCCACACGAGTCGTTGAATGGGAATGGCCACGTATCCGTTGCGAGATTCTCGTTGAACGCGAATCACAAAAGGGAATCGTGATCGGCCACAAGGGCTCGGTGCTCAAACAGGTCGGTATCGCTGTCCGCGAACAGTTGCCCGAAGGCGCGTATTTGGAACTCTTCGTGAAGGTCGACAAGGACTGGCAGCGCAAAGCTGGCGCCCTCGATCGTTTGGGGTTCTAAGCGCGAGTTATTCGCGTTCCTTAAGGCTGGCGAGATAGGTCTCGACCTCGGCACGATCCTTTGTGCGCCTCATGGGCGGCAGCGAATTCACAAAATCCCACCGGTAATTGGCACTCGCCATGCGTGGATCGAAGACGGCGACGACCCCTCGATCGCTCGTACTGCGAATCAACCGACCGGCGCCTTGTGCGAGAAGTGTGGTGGCTCGAGGAATGTCCACGACTTTGAACGCATCGGCCCGTGCTCGCTCACGACGTGCCTGCAGAAGCGGATCATCAGGTCGCGGGAACGGGAGTCGATCGATAGTGACCAGGCTGAGGGTTGCGCCAGGAACATCGACGCCCTGCCAAAACCCCATCGTTGCGAACAAACACGATTCCGGATCATCAGTGAATCGCTCGATGAGTGCGGGCTTCGGGTAATCGTCCTGACCAAGGATGGGAACGTCCACTCGTTCACGCAGCGCTTCGACTGCAAGATTGAGCGCTCGGTAACTCGTGAACAGCGCCATGGTGCGACCGCCCGCCGCGTTTATGAGCGCTTCGAGTTCATCGTGCATCGATTCATCGAAGGTTGCGCTGCGGGGATCGGGCATATGTGCGGCGCAATAGAGAAGTGCTTGTTCCGGGTAGTCGAATGGACTGCCCACATCGAGACGTTCGAATCGCTCTTCAGGGATGCCAAGTTGGATTGGCAACGCGGCAGGCAACGTCGCGCTCGTGAGAACAGCGGTGGTTTGCGTCCAGAGTGTCTCATCAAGAAGTTCACCGACATCGATCGGTGCGATGCGAAGAACGGGGAACTCCTCGCTTCCCTCAACCCAGGCCACCTCGCTGGTTTTGATTTCTTGAAGTGAATTGATGTCATCGATAAGTGAGGTGGCTGCTTGCATCGCCCGTTGTTTGCGCGCTCCGACATCGCCTTTGCTGTCATCAGGAATGACTCGAAGCGCACTCATTGCTTTGTCGACGCGACCTCGAGCGAGCGTAAGAACGCGAGCTGGTTCGCCATCGATCTGACCGCGAATACGCCGGCCACGTTCCTCGCTGAGTGCGTCGCGCCACATCGACCCGAGTTCATCGATATCTCGAACAATGTCGGGATCGGCGATGATCGCAGCGATAGTGCGGGCAAGAGCGGTGAATCTTCCGGCGGTGAGTTCGACGCCAGAGGTTGCTGCAACGATGTCTTCGAGTTGATGGGCCTCATCAATGATGACGACCTGATGTTCGGGAAGCACTGCACCGTTTGTCGCCAGATGCATCCCATAGAGATGGAGATTCACGACAACGACATCAGCATCTGCCGCAGCGCGCCGAGCGCGTTCGGTAAAGCATTCATCGCCCTTGGGGCACTTCGCCGCTCCGGGGCATTCGCGGGGGCCAACACTCACCGCGGCCCATGCTCTTGGCGACGGTTCAATCGTCAACTCTGAGCGATCCCCAGTGAGTGTGGTGGTGGACCACCGTGCGAGTGCGGCGAGTTCCTCAGAGGGTGGTTTCGGTCCGCCGATATCGAGGGCGAGTTGTTCGGCGCCATCGGCATCGAGTTCACGAACGCGCTGCAGACAGATG
>CAMCTW010000089.1 GCA_945878645.1 Bifidobacterium breve | reverse complement strand
GCACTACTTGGTTCCGGTTTCATCGCATTTCTCCTCCCCCTCGTAGCGATGGCTGGTTCCGCTTGGGTCGCACGGCGAACTCGAGCTTTTGCGGCGCTTCGTCTTCAAACCATCGTTGTCGCCGCAAGTCTCGGCGGGGTCCTCGCCACCTCAAGGGTCGTCGGCCCAGTCTTCGACTGGGTCGTGCGCTGGTGGTGGGTACTGGCACTTCTCTGGTGGCTCTCGATTGCGTGGTCGCTTTGGTCATCGCTTATGCATGTCATCCAGTCCCGAAGCGTCCGCCACTTCGCCCTATGTCTGCTTGCAGTAACGGCAACGATCCTCGCCCTCATGGCGACGCGCCCCATGCTTGAAGCAAACGCTTCCGCCGAACCCCCAAGCCCATCAACCGGCATTGTCCTCAACGGATTCTTAGAGCCAACGCTTCGGGCACTCGAGGGTTCGGGCCCCCTGCTGGTAGTCACTACGGGTTCGGTACGCGGCGACTACGGCGATGCTCTCCGCCTGCAACTCGAGCGCTCCGGCATTGACGTTGTCGCCGAAGATGACATGGTCAGCCATCTTGGCCCCGAACGTTCGCTCTCAAGCCGCAAACCAGCAGGCATTCTCTGGATCGTGAGCGCCGACGAAATCAGATGGTTCCGTACCGATCCAAACATGACCTATATCGCTGGCTGGGATCCACTCTCCCCGAGTGAGCGAGCGCAGTTCTTCGTCGATGAACTCGAACTGGAAAAACAACTCATGGCCGCCGGTCGCGCTGATCTGGCACAAGCACTCACCAACGGCGGCGGTGGCGTCGACACCGAGGCAACGGGACTCGACGGCGTTGATCAAGAACTACTCAATCATGTTGAATCTCTCCGCCGTAAGGGTGACCCTGTAGCCATTTTCCGCAGCACTTGGCCGTCACCTCGGCGGTAAGTGGGACATCCAACCGTGCTCACAAAGACACCGATGTCGGGAGACCCCCGCAGGGGTGCTTGACTTGATCGGTGCTTAGCGTCCGAAACCTCGTAGTTGAGATCGGGGGGAAGACCATCGTTGATGGGACCACCTTCCAGGTCCAGGCCGGAGACAAGGTCGGTTTAGTAGGGCGAAATGGTGCCGGGAAGACCACACTTTTCCGTGTTCTTGGCGGTGACAACGACCCAAAACGCGGAACCGTCGAGCGGTCTGGAGGAACGGGCTACCTCTCTCAGGATCCGCGTCAGGACGCCGTGGATCCCGAAACGCTCGCCATTACCCACGTGTTGTCCGGCCGTGGCCTCGATGCCGCTGCCCGACGCCTTGAGACCCTTCGCCAAGCGATGGAAGACGACCCTTCCGAGCAGAACATCAATCGATTCACCAACGCTCAGGAGCGATTTGAGATTGATGGTGGCTACGCCGCTGAGTCCGAAGCTCGCAAGCTTGTCGATGGTCTTGGCCTTCGATCCGACCGCTTGGAGCTACCGATCGGGGCTCTCTCCGGCGGTGAACGGCGTCGTCTTGAACTCTCGCGCATCCTTTTCGCTGGAAGCGACCTTCTCCTTCTCGACGAACCGACGAACCATCTCGATGCCGATGCCCGTGACTGGCTTCTCACATTTCTTCGCTCGTACCGCGGTGCCCTTCTCGTCATTAGCCATGATCTCGATCTTCTCGATGAAGCCATCACGCGCGTCATTCATCTTGACCGCGAAGCAGAAGAAGCGACTGGCGAAATCGTTGAATATCGCGGCACCTACAGCCAATACCTCGTGTCGCGAGAACTTGACGAAGAGCGACTCAGCAAAATGGCCGAACGCCAGCAGAATGAAATCAAACGCCTTTCAACCCTTGCTGACTCAATGCGTGGACAGACCGCAAAACGCGCTCGTGTCGCAAAGAACCTCGATAACCGTGCCGAACGAATTCGTTCAAACAAAGTCGAAGGGCCAGCGGCGCGTCGAACAATCGAACTCCGTTTCCCTCCCCCCGCTAGTTGCGGAAGAACGGTCCTCACAGCAACCGGTCTCTGGAAGAGTTACGGATCGAACGATGTCTTCGCCGATGTCTCCTTCGACGTTGGCCGAGGCGAGCGACTACTGGTGATGGGCCTCAACGGCGCCGGCAAGACCAGTTTGTTGAAAATCCTGGCGGAAAAGTCGGAGCCTGACCTCGGCGAGTTCGAATTTGGTCTCAACGTCTCTGCTGGCTACTACGCGCAGGAACACGAGGGCATCGATTCGGGTGTCTCCATGATCGAACACATGCGCAGAGACTCCGAACTCGGCGATGAAGGGGTCCGCTCGTTACTCGGCATGTTTGGTCTCAGCGGAGAGAAAGTCTTTCAGGACGCGGGAACGCTCTCCGGCGGCGAGAAAACCAAGCTCGCACTCGCTCAGCTCGTAGCCGGAAATCACAATCTTTTGCTTCTCGATGAACCGACAAACAACCTTGACCCCATGTCGCGATCGGCGACTGGAGCAGCGCTCGCAGCGTGGCCAGGAACAATGGTTATTGTGAGTCACGACGTTGAATTCGTGGAAGCACTTGCGCCCGATCGGATCTTGCTCATGCCCGACGGCCAACTTGATTACTTCTCGGCCGAGTCGCTTGAACTCGTGGCCCTCGCTTAGGCGTTATTCGCCGGCGGTATCGGCGCCAGTGCGTTCCCACTGAAGGTACGCCTCCATGAAGCCGTCGAGATCGCCATCGAACACTGCATCGACATTCCCGACTTCGTAGCCCGAGCGAAGGTCCTTGACCATTTGATAGGGCTGAATCACGTAAGAGCGGATCTGACTGCCGAAGCCCACAGATCGCTGTTCACCACGAATATTCGAAAGTTCCGCAAGCCGTTCCTCGCGCTGACGTTCTGCCAATTTCGCCAGAAGGATCTGCATTGCGCGGTCCTTGTTCTGATGCTGACTGCGCTCGTTCTGACAGGACGTCACGATACCGGTCGGTAAATGGGTGATGCGTACCGCTGAATCTGTGACGTTGACGTGCTGACCGCCGGCTCCCGAGGAACGGTACGTATCGATGCGAAGGTCCTTTTCGTCCACCTCAATGTCGGGGACTTCTTCGAGGAACGGAGTGACCTTTAACGCAGCGAAAGCTGTTTGACGCTTGCCCTGTGCGTTGAATGGCGAGATGCGAACCAATCGGTGCACGCCATGCTCCGAACGCAATCGACCGTAAGCATGGCGGCCGTTCACCAGAAAAGTCGCGGACGAGATTCCTGCTTCATTGCCAGCAGAGACTTCATCGAGTTCGACATCGAATCCACGTTTTTCGGCCCAACGGAGGAACATGCGAAGAAGCATGTTCGCCCAGTCCTGCGCATCGGCTCCGCCCTCGCCTGACTGAATTTCGCAGATCGCATTCGCGTTGTCGTATTCGCCAGTGAAAAGTGCGCGTAGTTCGAGTTCACCAAGATCAGATGCGAGCGTCGTCATTGCGTCTTCGACCTCGGTTTCAACTGATTCGTCGCCTTCTTCACGGCTGAGTTCGTGCAATGTCTCGGAGTCTTCAAGACGGGAGGTCAACTGTTCATAGAGTTCGAGATCTTCCGTGCAGGCCGAAAGTTCACCGTTGATCTTTCGAGCCAAGTCGGGATCATCCCAGAGGTCCGGACGACTGGCTTCAGTCTCCAATTGAGGTCGCGAGAGAAGTAACTCTTCGATACGCAAATAGACCCGTGCCTCCTCAATCCGACGACGAAGGTCGGCGAGATCGTCGGAAAAATCTCTCATGCGCCGTGGCAGAGTTTGAACTTCTTGCCCGATCCGCAGGGGCATGGAGCATTGCGCGGAGTCTTGTCCCAATCGCTCTTGACGACTGGAGCGTTGCTGATCTCTTCAATCGCTTCGGCGGGGATGTCGAGACCTTCAGCGGCCGCCTGAGCTCGGGCTGCGGCTTGCATTCCGCTCGGGGCCTCGCTGGGGTCGACAGGTGCCGTGTACTGCAGATTCGACACCTGCGGCTCGGAACTCTGCTCGGTCACCGTTACCTGAGCGTGCATGACATATGTGACGAAGTCGGTCGCAACGGCAGCCATCATCGAACCGAACATCTCGAAACCTTCGCGCTGCCATTCAACGAGCGGATCTTTTTGACCCATCGCACGAAGGTTGATGCCCTCTTGCAGATAGTCCATCTCGTAAAGGTGCTCGCGCCACTTCTGATCGATGATTCGCAGCATGACCTGCCGTTCAACTTCACGCATGGTGTCATCGCCGAATTCGGCTTCGCGACGCTCGTAAAACGCAGTCGCTTCGCCCATGATCAATTCGTAGAGATCATCAGTCGTCGGCGCCTCGTGAAGGTGTTCCTCGCTGAGTTCGGTCGGCCACATCGCTGCAACCTCGGAGTGCAGGCCGTGAAGGTCCCACTCGCCTACTTCATCACTCAGGCAGAACGTAGAAATAGTTGTGTCGATCGCCTCGGCGAGATAGCCCATCGCTTCGTCACGAAGATCGGCGTTATCGAGGATCTGATCGCGGCGCCTGTAGATCACTTTGCGCTGCTCGTTCATGACCTCGTCGTACTTGAGGACGTCCTTACGTATTTCAGCGTTTCGTTGTTCAACGGTGTTCTGTGCCCGTTCGATGGCCTTACTCACCATCTTCGCTTCGATCGGAACATCGTCATCGAGGGTCTTACCCATGACCCAGTTCATGGCACCTGTCGCGAACAAGCGCATGAGGTCGTCTTCAAGCGAAAGATAAAAACGGCTTTCGCCAGGATCGCCCTGACGGCCAGAACGACCACGAAGCTGATTATCGATTCGTCGGCTTTCATGACGCTCAGTACCGAGAACGTAGAGACCGCCTAATTCACGAACCTTGTCGCCACCTTCGCGACATTCCGGCTCATGGAGCGCAAAGAGTTCGGCGAGTCGAGTTTGACCCTCTTCGGTTTCAGGATCGAGACCTTCGGCCGCGAGATCCCGTGCGGCAAGACCTTCGGCGTTTCCTCCGAGGAGAATGTCGACGCCACGACCGGCCATGTTGGTAGCCACGGTCACTGCTCCGAGTCGGCCAGCCTGAGCGACAATGTCGGCTTCACGGAAATGCAGCTTGGCGTTCAGAATTTCGTGGGCGACCCCACGCTTATTGAGGTAACGAGAAAGGGTTTCTGACTTCTCAACCGAGATTGTTCCGACGAGCACAGGCTGGCCTGCTTCGCTGCGTTCAGCGATGTCATCGACCACCGCGTTGAACTTGGCGTCCTCGCTCTTGTAGATGAGGTCACCCTTGTCGAGCCGCACCATCGGCCGATGCGTTGGGATCGGAACCACGTGAAGGTTGTAGGTCGAGAGAAATTCCGACGCTTCGGTTTCTGCCGTACCGGTCATTCCGGCAAGTTTTTCGTACATGCGGAAATAGTTCTGCAAGGTGATCGTGGCGAGAGTTTGATTCTCTTCCTCGATCTTCACACCTTCCTTGGCCTCGACGGCCTGGTGCAGACCTTCCGACCAACGACGACCATCGAGGATGCGGCCGGTGAACTCGTCAACGATTTTCACCTCACCACGCTGGACCACGTAGTCCTTGTCGCGCTTAAACAACTCTTTCGCGCGAAGTGCAGCCTGTAGCTGATGCACAAGATTCTGTGAAACCTCGTCATACATGTTGTCGACTCCGAGGGCACGCTCAACCGCCTCGACACCTTCGTCGGTGGGCGCAACGGTTCGCTTCTCTTCATCGACGTCGTAATGAACGTCACGCTTCAGTCCTCGCACGATTGAGGCGAACTGGTAGTAGATCTTTGCTGCATCAGCGATCCGACCCGAGATGATCAACGGAGTACGCGCTTCGTCGATGAGGATCGAGTCGATTTCATCGACGATGCAATAGGAACGGCCGCGTTGTACTTGTTCAGCACGACTCATCGCCATGTTGTCGCGCAGATAATCGAATCCGAACTCGTTGTTCGTTCCATAGGTGATATCGCACGCATACTGAGCACGCTTCACTACTGAGTCGTTCATGCCCGGGACCACCAGACCAACCGACATTCCAAGGCGACGATGAACACGCCCCATCCAGTCGGAATCTCGGGTAGCCAAGTAATCGTTGACTGTGACGATGTGGACACCGTTGCCGGCGAGCGCATTGAGATACACCGGAAGCGTCGAGACGAGAGTCTTGCCTTCACCCGTCTTCATTTCGGCGACCCATCCGAAATGCAGCGCCGCGCCGCCCATCATCTGTACGTCGTAGTGGCGCTGGCCAATTTCGCGGCGAGCTGCCTCGCGGACAACAGCAAATGCCTCGACAAGGAGGTCTTCGAGATCAGCGCCATTGGCCAATTGCTCTCGGAACTCAATGGTCCGGTGAGCGAGTGCTCCATCGGACAGTCGTTCGATTTCGGGTTCGAGGGCATTGATCTCAGGCACGAGGCCTTCGATAGCCCGTACCTTCTTGCCTTCGCCAGCGCGCAGAATTTTGTCGAGGATGCCCATGAGAACGGCGAGTCTACCGATGCCTTCCTTAGGTCACGGTCAGAGGAGGGTGAGAAGCGGGTGAGGACCCCGCCCGCGACGCAGACTCACGTCTGTGACCGGTCAGGGGTTGCCGCCAACGCCAGTCCAAAAACTGAGAGCGCGCCCGCTTCGCACAAAACCGTGGCCGCTGCCGCCAGTGTGGATCCGGTCGTCACGACGTCGTCGAGAACCACAACGATCTCTGGAATAGGGCCCGTAGCAACGAAATGGACCCCCTGAGACCTCTCAAAGCGGTTTCGGCCCGTCTGATGCTCGCCAGGCAATCGACGGAGCAGCCGTCGGACAGGTAGCCCGGACCGATGGGCCAGTTCCCTGGCGAGCACCTCGGCCTGATCGAAGCCACGATCTCGAGCTCGTTCGGGAATCGTGGGGGCCCATGTCAGGACCACGTCACGATATTGGGCACCAACGGTGTCCTCGAGCAAGAACGACAGAGCCGGAGCGAGCCCCCGGACCACACTCCATCCGCCGTGATATTTCAGATCAGCAATAAATGGGCGAGAAGTTTCGTCGTACCGGAGGAGCGCAGCGACGCTTTTGAGCGGCGGGATTTCAGGGATTAGTGCAGCGCCAACGAACTGATCAATACAGATCGAACACGGTGAACCCCCGAGGGAACCGCAACGCGTACATGACGTCGGGAACCACTGTTCGAGAAAGCCGTCGACGTGACCACGCCACCATTGGAGCACCGCGGAAAACTACCGAGCACTCCACAAGACGACATGGGTCCCCCGGACTTTCGGTAACGGAAGCGACAAGCTGAATACTCTCCGCTCAGTGCATCAGTTGCGGAGGATTTGTTCCGTCAATGATGGAACGTGTCCGCAAAGTGACAGCCGCCGGCGTGTCGTCATGAGTTGTGATCCAGAACCTCTTTGACTTCACCGCGTCGATCACAGCGTCGGCCACAAGGTCGGGGCTCATACCAGCATCGATCATTGGTCCAGCAAGTTCCGAGATCATGTCGACTTCTTCGGCGCTGACTCCAGGCTTGTTACGAGCCGAACTCGCGATCTTTGTCTTCACCCATGAAGGACAGAGCACCGAGACTCCAACTTCTGATTGCTGCATCGCCAACTCGCTACACAAGGTCTCGGACAACGCGACCACACCGTATTTCGCGATGTTGTATGGCCCCATGAATGGCGCCGAGAACAGGCCGGCAACAGAGGCGGTGTTCACGATGTGGCCTTCGCCCTGCTCAAGCAGGCCCGGAAGAAAAACGCGAACACCGTGGATGACGCTCCAAAGGTCAACGTCGATGACCCACTTCCAGTCCGCGATGTTGATGTCGGCCATTGATCCGCCCCCGCCAACACCAGCGTTATTGCAAACAACATGAACGGCACCAAAGGCCTCGATCGCAGCGCGACGCAACGCCTCGATCTGATCACCATCGGAAACGTCGCAGGCGACAGTGACGCGTTCAATCGATGCCGGGAGCGACGCTGACGCTGCCTCTAAAGCGGGCACCTCGATATCGGTCATGACGACCTTCATGCCCTCGGCACCGAATCGCTTTACGAGCGCGAGCCCAATTCCGCTCGCTGCTCCAGTAACGACTACGACCTTGCCCGACAACTGCTCCATGACAACCCCCAAGAACCATTAGACCACTAACCCTGACCCGTCCGAGGCCAAGACGGCCGCGGACGGGTCGGACGGTATCAGTACCGGTAGTGATCAGACTTGAACGGGCCCGTGACCGGAAGGCCGAGGTACGACGCCTGCTCTTCGGTGAGCTTGGTGAGCTTCACACCCAGTGCATCAAGGTGAAGCATTGCCACCTTCTCATCAAGATGCTTCGGCAACGTGTACACCTGCTTTTCATAGAAATCGGTGTGTCCGTAGAGTTCGATCTGAGCGATGACCTGATTCGAGAAACTGTTCGACATCACGAAACTCGGGTGGCCAGTTGCACAGCCAAGGTTCATGAGTCGTCCCTCGGCGAGCACGATCACTGAGTGACCATCGGGAAAGACATATTCGTCGACCTGGGGCTTGATGTTGACTTTTTGCACATCGCTCATCTTCTTGAGGCCAGCCATGTCAATTTCATTATCG
>CAMCTW010000088.1 GCA_945878645.1 Bifidobacterium breve | reverse complement strand
GTCATTCTTCTTGGTCATTCCTATGGTGGCGCGGTTGTCACCGTGGCCGGCAATCACTCATCGGTGGAACGGCTGGTGTATCTCACCGCACTCGGGCCCGACGCAGGTGAGTTGGGCAGCGGCGGACCAATGACAATCGGCGAGCAATTCCTCACCACCATGCGCGTTGATGACGACGGGTTTCCGTTCATCGACCCGGAGTTCGCTGCGCAGGTCTTCTACCCCGACATTGATCCCGAAGAGGCTGCTCGTTGGGCAACCAAACTTCGTTCTGGAAATACAGGCGGAAATATCGTTGTCGAGAAAGCGGCATGGCGCACAACACCTGCGACCTATGTCGTGTGCAAAGACGATCCGATTCTGCTTGTCGATGGTCAGCGAGCGGTGGCCGAACGTATGGGTGCCGATGTGATCGAGATGCCCGGCGATCATTCGCCGATGGTGGCACGTCCCGCAGAACTCGCCGACATCCTCGTGGCACTTCTCGATTAAACGCTTGAGGTCGACTGGTTACTACTTGCGGGGTGAACGGAGTTTTCCGCTTCCATCGATCGGACCGCTGTAAATCAATTCGAAATCGCGTTGAGTGAATCGCAGTACGCCGTCAAGGTCTCGGGCCATGACGTCGTGGTACACGCCGATGAGTTCACTCACCGTTCCGTCTTCACGCCACTGAAGTTCGCGGATCTGCCAGCGGGCGCTTGCATTGTCGCCGTCGACATATGAAATGGTGCCGTTAAGAATTTCTTGGACGCATTGTCGATACGAGGGACGGATCTCTTCGAAGGTTGCGGTGATGGCATCGCGTCCTTCGATGACTCCGTCGCCAGGAATGAGCCAACGAGCGTCTTCCGTCCACGCATTCGCGAATTCAGCGATGTCAACGCGCAGCACTGCGTCGCAATAGCGACCAACAAGATTGTGAACGTCAGCGTCGATGCCCATGGCGCGACCGTAGGTCAGTAGCGATCGTCGTCGTCGGGGGGATCGCCGAGAACGATGTCGAATCGTTCGTTGCAGTCGGGGCATCGGTAGGCCACCACATCGCCAGGTTCCCAACCCTCTTCGGGTGGGTAGGACAAGGGGTGAAGGGTGCCTCCGCAGTCGACGCAGGTCATTCCGAGTTCGGCTTCCATGTTCACAGGGTACGGTCGCCGTCATGAGGGTTGTGGCCGGTGAAGCAGGAGGACGTCGATTGATCGCTCCGGAAGGGAGCGATACCCGTCCCACCCTTGATCGGGTGCGCGAAGCCATGTTCAATTCACTTGTCAGTCTTGGCGCAGTCGATGGCGCAAAGGTGCTCGACCTCTATGCGGGCTCAGGAGCCCTCGGGATCGAAGCCTTGTCGCGAGGTGCTCTTTCTTGCGTGTTTGTTGATACCGGACGAGATGCACGGAAGGCGATCGCGACCAACCTTGTGACAACCGGTTTCGTCGACCAGTCAATTGTGGCGCCGCAAGACGCAGTGACTTGGCTGCGTCAGGTGTCCACTTCTGCAGGTTTAGAACATTCGCGATTTGATCTCGTTCTTATCGATCCGCCCTATGCCGCCGAAGATGACCTCTGGTCAGAAGTTCTCAGCTTTGTTGGCATCGTTGCTGCGGGAGGAGTCGTTGTTACCGAATCGGCGCGTCCTCTCGCAGTTCCAAAAGGGTGGGATGCACAAAAGGAGAAGAGGTACGGGGGTACGCTCGTAAGCGTCCTACTGCCCCCCGACAGTCCGGAGTCTCCGTGACCCGAGTGCTTTACCCGGGATCGTTCGACCCGATCCATAACGGTCACCTTGAGATCATCGCGACTGCGTCGCGTCTCTTTGACGAAGTCATCGTCGCCGCCATGCGCAATCCGCAAAAGGGCGAACCCCTGTTCTCTCTCGAAGAACGGCGCGAGATGCTCGAGGAATCGGTTGCTCCTCTTGGCAATGTGAAGGTCACGATGTTCGCATCACTTGTTGTTGACCTCGCCAAAGAGATGGATGCCGATTTCATCGTGAAGGGTCTTCGTGCGGTTTCGGATTTCGAGAGCGAACTCCAGATGGCACAGATGAATCACAAGGTTTCCGGAGTGGACACGTTGTTCATTCCATCGGCCTCAGGGAATTCGTTCCTTGCGTCCAAGTTGTTGAGAGAGATCACCCGCTTCGGTGGCGACGTGACGGCCATGGTGCCGCCCGCCGTGGCCAAACGACTTCAGGAGAAGTATCGATCGTGAGTCATTACGACAACCCCACATTCGACGATCACGACATCGAGATCGATCTCACACCTCCCTCGGTGGGTGCGCAGTATCACCCTGCCGAAACCGAAGACCTGTTGCTGACACTGCGCGACATGATCGAAAACGCGCGCGATGTTCCGTTGTCAGCATCGTCAATGATCTCGAAAGATGAAGTACTCAGGCTCGTCGATGAAGCGCTCGAGTCGCTTCCCGAAGAACTCCGAGCGGCGCGCTGGCTGCTCAAAGAACGTGAAGAATTCCTTGCCAGGACTCGCCATGAGGCCGATGACCTCATTGAACAAGCCCGTACCCGAGCAGAGCGAATGGTGCAACGCACCGAGGTCGTAAAGGCTGCAGAACAGCGGGCCTATGACATCGTCGATGCCGCTCAAGCCGATGCCCGTCGACTTCGTCATGAGGTCGAAGATTTCTGCGATCAGAAACTTGCCAGTTTCGAAATCGTGTTGGAGCGAACTCAGAAACTCGTTGGTGCTGGTCGGGCCAAGTTGCAGGGAACCAATCTCCTCGCTGAGGCAGCAGCTGCGGCGGAACATGGCGTCGAAGGACCTCCGGTGGGATACGACGAAGGCACCGACATGTCTGGTGATTTCAGTGCGCCGCCAGCGCCGTCTTCGGTGTACGACGAACTTTCTCAACTCGACGGCGCACCAGCGCTGTACGACGAAGAGGGCATGGTGAACGCCGAGGTTGACTCGTGGAATGAAGGGTCGCTTCCCTTCGATGATGAGTACGAGGAACGTCCGCGCCTGACCGTTGTCAATGACCGTTATTCCGATCTCCCGCCGCCGCCGTCATCGAATCATCCGACCCAAACCATCCGCGATGCCGCCGCGAATTTCTTTGATCAGGACATTTCGTAGTCGATGACCTTTCGGCCTCTGGTGGTCGGCATCGCCGATCTCCGTCGAAATCCAGGGACTCGCCGTCAGTTCAGTGAATCCGTCGCGCTTTCGGGACTGGCAATCTCGTCGGCCTCGGTTCCTGAGGGCGCGTCGATCGAGGTCAATCTTGAACTCGAATCGCTGAGCAATGGCCTAGTCGCCACGGGCACCATCACGACCCCTTGGGAGGGGGAGTGCCGGCGTTGCTTGCAGCCGGTGCAAAGCCGTTCTGTAGCCAAGGTGCGTGAAATTTTTGAACCTCGACCGGTCGAGGGTGAGACCTATGCCATGGCTGACGACACGGTGAATCTGGAGCCGATGGTGCGCGATGCAGTCCTCTTGGCTCTGCCCTTGGCGCCACTGTGCGACGAGGAATGTCGTGGCCCAGCCCCTGAAACGTTCCCCACCGGCAGTGTGATTGAGGTGGACGAAACCGATGGCGACACTGGCCCCAGACCCATCTCTGACCCCCGCTGGGCAGCCCTGGCAGAACTGGACTTCGAACCGGGCGACCTCGGCGAGTAGAGTCCTCCGTCTGCCCGGGGCACCCCCCGGTCCCGCGAGCGGCTCTGTGTGCCGCCCCCCGAATCAGGAACGACCATGGCCGTACCCAAGAAGAAGACCTCGAAGTCCAAGAGCCGCAGCCGTCGTGCCTCAGCGTGGCGCATCGTGACCCCGGCTCGTAGCACCTGCCCGCGTTGCGGTGCCGTGAAGCGTCCGCACGTCGTGTGTGGCAACTGCGGTTGGTACAACGGCCGCCAGGCCCTCAACGTCGACTGATCCCGAGGGGTCTTCATGCTTCCCATCGCTGTTGATGCCATGGGGGGCGACAACGCTCCCACTGCAATCGTCGCCGGCGCGCGCCGTGCAGTTGAGGAACTTGGTATTCCCGTTGTCTTGGTCGGACGCGCCGCTGAACTTGGCGATACGGGCGGTCTAGAAGTCATCGAAGCATCCGAAGTCATCGAAATGGATGCCGACGCCGGATCAAGTGTTCGCAAGATGAAAGATTCATCGCTTGTTCGCGCCGCCGAAGCTGTGCGCGATGGAAAAGCGTCAGCAATGGTGAGCGCAGGAAATACTGGCGCCACAATGGCGAGCGCGTTGTTGCGTATGGGGCGCATTAAAGGCGTGCAAAGGCCTTCAATTGCAACGCCGATTCCTGTTCCGGGTGCCGACACTCCCACGATCTTGCTCGACGCCGGAGCGAATGCCGAGTGCAGCGCCGAATGGCTCGTTCAGTTCGCGCAAATGGGTGCGGTGTTCGCGAAGCAACGTTTCGGGATCGCGTCGCCGCGTGTTGGTTTGCTCTCGATCGGCGAAGAGCCCACGAAAGGCAATCCGCTCGTCAAAGAGACGCACAAGTTGTTGGCCGAAGGTTCTTGGATTGGCGCAACCGGCGCACAGTTCATCGGCAATGTTGAAGGTCGCGACATCATGACCGACGATGTAGACGTTGTAGTCACCGATGGCTTCACCGGAAACGTTGCACTCAAGACTCTTGAAGGTTCGCTGAAGTCGATCATCAACTCGCTTCTTGCTGCATTCGATTCTTCTGACGAAGCACGCGCTGCTGCAGCAGTTCTGTGGCCTTCGCTTCTTCCTTTGTATGACTCTCTCGATCCAGAGAACACCGGGGGAGCGATGCTTCTCGGAGTTGATGGTGTGTGCATCATTAGCCACGGATCCTCATCGGACCGAGCAATGGTGAACGCCATTCGTGTTGCTGCTGACATGGTGACCGCCGATGTGGTCGGCCATATTGGGGCCACCGTCCGTCCCGCTGACTGACCAGAAGTGGCGCTGGCCGGATGCGGTTCCGACCAGCGTTTTTCACAAGCGGGCAAAGTTTGATTCCGGTACGATCCGGACGTTCCATTTTCGTCCGAGGAGACCGTTGTGCCCGCTGAGACCCATGTCGAACAAGGCCCCATCGACCGAGAGTTCGTCCTCAATCTGGTCCGGGACCGGTTAGCCGACATCCTCGAGACCGAGCCGACTGCCATTAACGAGGGTGATTCCTTCGCCGACGACCTCGATGCCGACAGCCTTGCGCTGATTGAATTGGTTGAAGCCCTTGAAGAAGAACTGGGCGAGCGCAGCGTCGGATTCCGCATCGAGGACGAAGATCTCGCCGATCTGAAGACCGTGCGCGACGCCATCGATTACGTCATGGCGAAGCTGGGCTGAGGTCCTGAGCACCGACGCAGTTGCCGAGCTGGTCGAACGTCTGGGTTACGGGTTCTCCGATCCCGGGCCTTTAACGCTCGCGCTCACACATCGGTCCTGGTGTTTTGAAACCGGCCACACGGCATCGAATGAACGACTTGAATTCCTTGGCGATGCCGTTCTTGGTGTTGTGGTGACTGATTACCTCTTCACCAGTCACCCTGAGATGTCCGAAGGGCTCCTGGCCAAAGTTCGGTCAGCAGTTGTGAGCGAACCAACACTGGCCAAAATCGCGGGCGACCTTGGCGTGGGCGAGGCGGTTCGCCTCGGCAAGGGTGAAGATGCCAGTGGTGGTCGGTCGAAAGCATCCATCCTGTCTGACGCTCTGGAGGCCATCATCGGCGCTGTGTATGTCGATGGCGGAATTGATGCCGCTCGAGATGTGGTCCTCGGTCTCTTCGGAGCATCGATCGCTGCTGCGGCTGAAGAACCTGGCGATGGCGATTTCAAGTCGCAACTTCAAGAACTCACAGCGCGGCGCTTTTCCGCTGCGCCGATGTATCAACTCGGGGCCGAAGGTCCCGATCACGAGAAACGATTCTCTGCTCGCGTTTCGATCGACGGCAACGTCATCGGTGAGGGTGAGGGTCGATCAAAGAAGGTCGCCGAACAGGCCGCAGCGCAGGCCGCGCTCAACTTTCTGTCAACGGTGACCGTCCCCAACCATGAGAGTGGGCAGCACGATGCCTGAATTGCCCGAAGTAGAAACCATTCGTCGCGAGCTTGAAAAAGAAGTTGTCGGTCGCAAGGTGAAGACCGTGGAAACGGTCGGGAAAAAGTCGATCAAACGACAGACCCCCGCAGAATTTGTTTCTGGCCTTGAAGGCGCCAAAATTACCGGTTCGCAGCGCAAGGGAAAATATCTCCTGATGCCACTCGACAATGGGCAGGTGCTTGTGGTGCATCTGCGTATGTCAGGTCAATTGCGTCGCAACGCAATCAAGGATCCAGTCGAGAAGCACACGCACGTGACGATCACTTTCACGCAAGGTGGCCAACTTCGATTCGTCGATCCTCGGACATTTGGCGAAATGTTTCTTGCAACTCCAGACGAAATCACGTCTGAAATCGAAGAGCTTTCGAGCCTCGGGGTTGATCCCGTCGAAACACCGATGTCGTGGGTCGACTTCGGTCACCTCCTTCGTTCGAAGAGCCAGTCACTCAAGGCATTCCTCACCGATCAGTCAATGATCGCTGGTATCGGAAATATCTACGCTGACGAGATCCTCTTCGATTCGGGCCTTCGTTTTGATCGTGAAACCGGTTCACTTACGACGCAGGAAATTCGGCGCCTTTATCGCTCGTTAGTAGAGATTCTGCACGAAGCAATTAAGTACAACGGTTCCACCCTGAGCGATGGGCAATATGTCGATCTGTTCGGGAAGGCCGGCGATTACCAAAGCCATCATCAGGTGTACAACCGAGACAAGCAGCCATGTCGTCGGTGTCGTCGTAACGACATTGTCAAGACAAAGGTTGCGAGCCGGTCCACCTTCTACTGCGAGGTCTGTCAGGTCTGATGTATCTGAAACGACTCACGATGAAGGGCTTCAAGTCCTTCGCCGATACGACAGCTCTTGATCTTGAACCAGGCGTCACCGTTGTGGTGGGTCCGAATGGTTCGGGTAAATCCAACGTGGTCGATGCCATCGGCTGGGTGCTTGGCGCGCAAGCTCCCTCAGCTGTTCGTTCACAAAAAATGGACGATGTGATTTTTGCTGGCACGACAAAGCGAGCTGCTCTCGGGCGCGCTGAAGTCAGCCTGACCATCGACAACGCGTCGGGGATGCTCCCTATCGAGTTCAGTGAGGTCACGATCACCCGCACGCTGTTCCGTTCGGGCGACAGTGAATACGCGCTGAACGGCGTGCCTTGTCGACTCCTCGACATCCAGGATCTTCTTTCCGATAGTGGCGTTGGTCGTCAGCAGCATGTGATCGTTTCGCAGGGCCAAATCGATGCGGTGCTCAACGCTCGACCAGAAGAGCGTCGGGCAATTATCGAAGAGGCCGCGGGAATTTTGAAGTACCGCCGGCGCAAGGAGAAGTCCGAGCGTCGCCTCATGTCGACCGAGGGCAATCTCACTCGATTGCAAGATTTGCTTCGTGAAGTTCGTCGTCAGTTGCGTCCTCTCGAGCGTCAAGCCGATGCCGCCCGTCGCCATGCCGGTGTTGTTTCCGAACTCACCGCATTGCGGATCTTCATCGCTGGTCGCGAACTTGCAGGTCTGCGTACTCGTCTCGAAAACGGCATGCGTGGTCGCGCCGAACTTTCGTCAGAAGAAGAACGCCTCCGCCGCTCATTGGCGGAACTCGACGCACAGATCATGTCGGTTGAAGCCGAACTCACCGCCATGGGTGGCGATGACCTCGGCGACGGACTCGCGTCGTATGAATCACTCTTCCAACAAGCTCGTGGCTTGTCGGCAGTTCTCACAGAACGTCGGCGCGGTCTCGATCGTCTTCGAGGTGCGTCAATCGATCAGGGTGTTGTTGCCTCGCTTGAGGCGGAAGCGGCTCGATTGGCCACGGAACTTTCCGAGGTTGAAGCCGAGGCCGAAGGGTTCGCGCCGTTGGTTGCCGAACTTGCAAGTGCCGAGGAATTGCTCGCTGCTGAACGTTTGGCCTTCGAAGAACAGTGGTCCACTGGTATCCCTGCGCCTACTGGTGCGGCGGCCGAAGTTCGTGGCGAACTCGCTGCACTGCGCACTGCATCAGGTCGGGCTCGCGAAGAACGAGATCGCATCGCGACTCGCGCAACGGCACTCGCCGAGAAGGCTGCGCAATTACTCACCGAAACAGAGTCTCTGCGCGGTCAATTGATCGAACTTGAATCAGCAGAGCTTCCGCTCGTCGAATCAATGGAAGCGGCGGAGTCGCGTCGCTCACAGGCGGAATCTGCTGTTGAAGTGGCCGAGTCCGTTCATCGCTCGGCAGAAAGCGAACAGCACGCGTGGCGTGCGCGTGTTGAAGCTTTGGCGCTTGCGCTCGACGAAGCCCGGTCTCGTGCAGGCACCGAACGCCTTGCGGGCATCGATGGCGTTCTTGGCACTGTTCTCGATCTCGTGGAAATCGATGCTGGTTGGGAATCCGCGTTCGAAGCGGCCGTCGGCGAGGCGCTTGCTGCGGTAGTGGTCGATGGTGTTGCTTCTGGTCGTCGGGCGCTTGAAGCACTCAGCGCCGAATCTTTGAGCGGCGCGGTGCTGGCTCTCGGTGCCGAACGATCAGCGCGAACCGCGCCCCCGATCGGGGCTCCGTTGCGTGGGCATGTGCGTGCCCGTCGTCCCGATGTCGAGCCGCTGCTCGATGCACTTCTCGGAT
>CAMCTW010000087.1 GCA_945878645.1 Bifidobacterium breve | reverse complement strand
GTACTGCTGCCGTGGCTAACGACGCGTGTTTTGATTGCGGCGGGTTTCATCACTGCATACGCGGCGTCTGAGCATCTCGTTCCAACAAATAAGCCCAATGTCCTTAGTGAGGGTCTCATTGCTTGGGATGGCACGTGGTACCGCGATATCGCAATGCATGGGTATGACGCGGTCGCCCCGGACGGCCTTCGGTTCTTCCCTCTCTTCCCGTTGCTCGGTCGCGTCGCGTCGGTCGTGACCCTGGGCCGAACAGACTTTGCGCTCATACTCGTGGCGAATATCGCTTCTCTTCTACTGGCTGTCGCTATTCGTCGATTGGTGATTTTTGAGCGGGGGTCTAAAGAACTGGCAAACCGTGCGGTGTGGATGGTGTGTCTTTTTCCCGGCGCGTTCGTGTTGGCTTGGGGATACGCCGAATCGCTGTGGATTGTTGCCGCCGTTTTTGGTTTTTGGGCGATTCGGACACGTCGATGGGGTTTGGCAATCGTCGCTGGTCTCGTTCTGGGGTTTTCGAGACCACTCGGCATCGCCTTCGCTGCCCCTGTAGCGATTGAGCTATTCCGCGTGTGGCGACAGTCAAAGAACTCCGAACGAGCCTTCGGAGTGGCTGCAGTTTGCTCGCCTTTCGTCGCGACCGGGGCGTATCTGCTTTGGGTAAATCGTGTGTTTGGCGATGCTTGGCTTCCGTTCTCCGTGCAAAACACGTTGAGGGGAACTTCAGTCAACCCAATCAGCCGAATCTGGGATGGGTTGTCTCAGATGCTTGGATCCAATCGTCTTTCCGATGGCCTCCACATCCCGTTTGCTCTCGCATTCGTGGTTCTGCTGGTACTGACGTTCCGGTGGTGGCCGTTGTCCTACGGAATCTTTTCAGCGATCATTCTGTGCGCTGCTTTGGGCGCCGAGAATCTGAATTCATTAGAGCGTTATGGAATCAACGCATTCCCGCTTGCCCTCACGCTTGCGGTAGCTACGAAGAATCCGCTGTCAGATCGCGTGGTCACTACGGTCCTTGCCGGGGGAGTAGTCGCCCTCAGTGCGCTGGCGTGGACAGGCGCTTACGTTCCCTGAAGTTTGCGGCTTCTCCATCGTTAGTGCGCGATGATGTGGTCATGGGCACAGATCTTTTCGACACCGCTCCACTGGATTTCGTGTGTCCCCGATGTGCGTTAGCAGCGAGCGCCCGTTTCTACGGCCCTTGCGACAATTGCCGTGAGGCAATGCGCGCCACTTTGGGGTCGGAACCCCGTGAGGTAGAGACCGACGCCTATGAGCCGAAAATGAATGTGGTTCCCAATGCAGTCGCCACAAAAGATTGACGATTCCGCAACTGGAATTAGCCTTCGATTGCTACTTCTTCGATTGTCACAGTGGTCATCACGTCTCCGACAGCGATTGTCTTGACAACGTCGAGCCCAGCAATTGTGTGACCGAAGAGGCTGTACTGCTTCGGAAGACCCGGTTGGTCGCCGAGGCAGATGAAGAACTGTGAACCATTGGTGTCGGGGCCTGAGTTCGCCATCGCAACAGCGCCATCTCGATAGTTCCCCTGCACCGGCTCATCGGCAAACTTGTAACCAGGACCGCCGGTTCCATTGCCCGTGGGGCATCCACCCTGGATAACAAAACCGGCCACAACGCGGTGGAATGTCAGTCCGTCGTAGAAGCCAGCACGGGCGAGGGTGACGAAATTGTTCACCGTGTTTGGTGCGATACGAGGATCAAGATCCATAACGATCTCGCCCTTCGGGGTCGCGATCGTGACGCGGTAGATGGTTGACGTGTCGATTGTGAATTCAGGTTCGGATGCCATGCCCGTATCGTGGCACAGACAACGACCCCTAGGCTCCAATCCATGCCAGTTACGCATCAAGTCGCCTCACAGGAGCTTGCACGTCGCGACAAGGTCATGAGAGAGCTTGTCGACCGTCATGGATCGATGAAAATCGGAGCGGCGCCCCCTGCTTCGAAGCGATTTGAAACTCTTTCGAATGCAATTGTCTCACAGCAACTCAACGGGCGAGCTGCGGCGTCTATTTGGGCCCGTGTGAAGGGCCTGATCGATGGTCCTTTCACTGCCGAGGCCGTCCGCATTGTTCCAGTCACGCAGCTGCGAGAGGCCGGCCTGTCGGGCGCTAAGTGCGCATCACTTCTCGACCTCGCTGAACAGGTCTCCGACGGACGGGTGCGGCTGGATCGAATCGGCCGGTCAACGGACGATGAAGTGGTTGAACACCTCGTAGGGGTTCGCGGAATTGGCCCATGGACAGCCCAAATGTTTTTGATGTTCACCCTCCGAAGGCTCGATGTTTGGCCTGCGGGTGATTACGGAGTGCGAAGTGGCTATGGCCGAGCCTTCAACGGCGGCGTAATGCCAAGCGCTCGCGAACTAGCACCACTAGGTGATCGGTTCGCTCCGTATCGCAGTGTGGCAGCTTGGTATTGCTGGGCCGCCGCTGATGATCCCGAATATCGGTAAACGCAATTAGAGCGTGACTGGTGTGACTTGCAATGGGAAGTGGCAGGCCACGTAGTGATCGTCACCAACTGCAGTCATTACCGGTTCGACCTGTGCACACAACTCTTGTGCGTTAGGACACCGCGTGCGGAAACGGCAACCGCTTGGCGGTGCGACGGGCGATGGGATTTCGCCTGACAACCCTGCGAAATCACCCTTTGGTGCATCGGGGTCTGGGTGGGGTATTGAATCCAGAAGTGTCTTCGTATACGGGTGAGCCGGAGTTGAATACAAGGCATCGGGGTCGCCGACCTCGCATAACTTTCCGAGGTACATCACGGCAACGCGATCGCTGACGTTCTTCACGACGGCGAGATCGTGCGCGATGAACAGCATTGTGAGTCCGTGCTGCTCCTTTAGATCCTGAAGAAGGTTGAGGATCTGAGCTTGCACGGAAACGTCGAGAGCCGAAACTGGTTCATCGCAGATCAATAATTTCGGCTCAAGCATGAGCGAACGCGCAATACATATTCTCTGACATTGGCCACCCGAGAATTCTGAAGGACGTCGTGAACGCGCTCCCTCGGGATCGATTCCGACCGATTCAAGAACGCGATCAACGAGTTCGTATTGTTCGGTAGTTGTTCCGCGCTTCCAGATCTTCAGGGGCTCTGCGACGATGTCGGTCACCTTGCGTCGCGGATTGAGCGAAGAAATCGGATCTTGAAAGATCATCTGCATCTGCGGACGAAGCTCACGGAGATCAGCCCCGGACAACTCTGTGAGGTTCTTCTGTTCGAGGAAGACAGAACCTGAATTCGGTGAGGGCATCTGCATAAGGGCGCGACCTGTCGTCGACTTACCCGATCCGGATTCGCCGACGAGGCCAAGTGTCTCACCTGGAAGAAGATCCAAACTGACATCACTTACCGCGTGAACCTTTAACCCTGTTGAACCGATTGGGAACTCCACCACCAAGTTTTCGGCGCGCAGAATGGCTGCTGATGCGTCTCGCAAGTGAGCGGTGCCCGATCCAGCCACTATCGATCACCTACTGACGACATTGATCCGGGTGCAGGAATGCCGACGGGAACACCAGCGGCAACATTGCGCGCAAGGGCTTCTCGATTCGAGTCAGTACCAACCGGATACCAGCAGCGCCACGCGTGCCCGTTTTCCGATTCGAGCGGTGGCTCTTCGACCAAGCACCGTGCTTGTACGTAACGACACCGAGGAGCGAAATTGCATCCGGTTGGGGGCGAAAGGAGGTTCGGTGGGCGGCCTGGGATGGCTTCGAGACGAGTATGGCTCGGATCTTCGATACGAGGGATCGAACGCAGAAGTGCTTCGGTGTACGGCATCCGGACATTGCGGAACAATTCGGATGTTGACGCTTGCTCCACGACCTTTCCCCCGTACATCACCATGATTTCGTCGGTCCGGCTTGCTACGACGCCCAGGTCATGGCTTACGAGGATCATTGCCATGTGGCGATCGCGCTGGAGGTCATCGAGTAAATCGAGAATCTGTGCTTGCACCGTGACGTCGAGTGCAGTGGTTGGCTCGTCAGCGAAGAGGATCTTGGGGCCGCAGGCGAGCGCTATAGCAATGGTGACTCGCTGACGCATGCCGCCAGAAAGTTGATGCGGATATTCGCTGAGGCGACGTTCGGGCTCGGGGATGCCGACCTGTCGAAGGAGGGCAGCCGCCGTGGCATTGGCCTCGCCTTTGTCGACTCCGAGGTGGTGGCGAAGAGACTCTGTTATTTGCTTGCCGATCTTCATGACCGGGTTGAGGGAGGTCATGGGATCCTGGAACACCATGGCCATCTCGGCGCCCCACACCCTGCTCATCTGCTTTTCGTTGTAGGAGATGACGTCTTCGCCTTCATACAGAACGTGACCTTCGCGAATAACATTTCGTTTCGGAAGTAGTCCCATGATCGATCGAGCGAGAACAGTCTTGCCCGACCCTGATTCGCCTACGACACCGAGTGTCTTGCCTCGATCAAGAACGAAGGAGACATCGTCCACCGCATGGACGACGCCATGCTCTGTGCGAAACGAGGTTGAGAGGTCCTTCACCTCAAGTAGTGGTGAGTTCTGCGCGTGGGGAGAGGCATCGGACATGGTCAGCCCTCCTTTACATCGGTGTATTCGCGAATTCGATCACCAGAAAAGTTCAGGGCGAGAACTGTTAGGAAGAGAACAGCGCTCGGAATAAGAGAAATCCAAGGGGCCCCATTTTCGAGGGCCGGTTTCCCGCTCACGATCATGTTGCCCCAAGTTGCCGTTGATGCAGCGTCGATGGACAGACCAAGGAACGACAGTCCTCCTTCAGCAACCATGGCCACGGCGATGGCAATGATCGAAAAGGAAAGTAGTGGCGGAACGATATTGGGCAGGATTTCTCGCCGGAGGATCCGAACGTGGTTTGCTCCGAGCAAACGGGCCGCCAAAACAAAGTCCTTCTGACCGTAGATGAGCGCATTCGCTCGTACGAGTCGAGCTGTGGGAGCTACTGCGACGAGGCCGAGAGCAATCGAAACGGTAAGGATCGTCTTTGAATCAGTGAAGTTCACAATTGCCAAAGCGAGAAGCAGGGCAGGAAACGAGAGCAATACATCCATTGCCACCATCAATACTGTTTCGGTCTTACCCCGCAGGTAGCCAGCAGCGACACCAACGGCAGTACCGACAACGCCGCCGAACAGAATCGAAAGAAATCCAACGGCAAGTGATGCCCGGGCTCCCCAGATGACACGACAGAAAATGTCCCGCCCGAGTGCATCGGTGCCGAACCAGAACTGACTATTCGGCGCAATGCGAGGTCGCCCGACGATTTTTGCTGGGTTTTTAATCGGAAGCCAAGGAGCAGTGATGGCAAGAACGACAACCAGAATGAAGAACCCAGCAGCGAACCAGAAGAAGAGACCCAATCGCTTTTTGGGTCTCGCCCCGTCGATCTGGTCGGGATCGAGTTTGCGAAGCGCCTCAAGATCATGAGCGTCACCATCGGCGATTCGCGTCACCTCGGTGGCGATGTCGCCACTTGCGGCAAAGACCGAATCTCCGGACGGTCGACCAGCGTTGTTAGGCGAGGGCGCGGGCATGACGAATCCTGGGGTCGAGGGCGGCGTAGAGAAGGTCCACGAGGAAGTTCACTAGCACGTAGGCGCAGGCGATGACGACGATGGCGCCTTGCACGGGGACGTAGTCCTGGCCCTGGATGGCAGCGTAGGTGTAACCGCCAAGACCATTGAGGCCGAAGATGACTTCAAGGATGATGGTGCCACCTACGAGCCGGCCGAAGTTCAGACCAATCACCGTGATGAGCGAAAACGTCGAAGGCTTGAACGCATGGCCGTACAGGACTCTGCGTGGAGACATGCCTTTGGCACGGGCCATAGCGATGTAGTCCTCTTGCATGGTGGCGATGAGATCGGTGCGTAAGAGACGCATGTACACCGCCATCTCAGCAACAGCGAGACAGATGGCTGGGATGGTGAGTGAGGCGAGACTCTTCAAGGGATCTTCGCTGAATGCCGTATAGCCGGTGGCATTGCCAATCCCTAACGTCACTGGGAAAATCCAAATCAGCAACATGGCCATGACGAAGTTGGGAACTGCGAGAAGCATAAACAAGGTGCCGCTTGAAAATCGATCGAGAATCCCCCCGGCCCTCTTGGCTGCAGCGAACGCTAAGGGTATTGATACAAGCAGCGCTAGGAACTGCGAGTACAGAAGCAATTCAATTGTTACCGGCATTCGTTCGGCGAGTGCCTCTGACACGGGCTGCGCGTTTCGGGCAGAAGCACCGAGATCGCCGGTCACCGCGTCTCCGAGCCACCGCACATAGCGAACAGGCATCGGGTCATTAAGATTGAACTCAAGTCGCTTTTGGTCGACGCATTCTTGGCCTCCTGCTCCAGCGCAAAGTCGCGTGGCGGTGTCGCCTGGAAGAAGTTCAAGAAGTAGGAAAGAAAAAAAGGTCACACACAGCAGTACAACGATGAGCTGCACCAACTTTCTGCGTACAAACCTCATCGTGTTGCCTCAAGAGTGTGCGGAGCGGAGTTCAGTGACAATTTTGCTTCAGTTCTAGGTAGTCGACCCAAGAGAGATAACTGCCCCCATGTGACTCTCGTCACACAGAAGAAATTAGGTGAGTCCCCGGTAAGAGTCAACCTTCAAAGCCTAGTTGGCCAACCGAACCAATAGTGTCGGACAATCTCGGGGGCGGGTGGGTGATTGGCCGATGGTTTTGGAAGCAGTCACCACTGAGACCGGGAATTAAGCACGTCTTTTAGAACGTTCGGTCGGTCGGTCATGATGCCGTCGACACCCAGATCCAGAAGACGGTGCATTTCGACTGGATCGTCGATCGTCCAGACGTGTACCGGCAGGCCCAACCGATGTGCACGGCGGAGGAATCGATGATCGACGAGGGGAACCTTGCCTGCGTGTGTGGGAACTTGGACACAGTTGTCGGCGGGACGTGAGCGGCCCAGACCAAAACTCGATGCCCGCAGTTTCGCGACCGCCCGAGGTCCCATTGATGTGCAAACGGACTCACCGAATCTGTCGCGGAACTGTTCGATGCGTCGATCGGAAAAAGAACCGATGCAGACGCGATCAAGAGCTTGAATATTGTGGAGCAGATCGGCCAACGGCCCTACAACTTCGTCATGCTTTGGATCGATATTGATTCGCAGGTCCGGCCATGTAGTCAGGAGGTCTTCGAGCAACGGGATGGGGGCGATCCCGTCGATACGAGCGACCGACACCTCAGACCAAGGCATCTCCGCGATGAGCCCAGTTCTGTCGGTGACTCGGTCGAGGTGATCGTCATGAAACGCCACAACAACACCGTCCGCGGTGACGTGCGCATCAGTTTCGACATAACGAAAACCGAGATTGACGGCCTGAGAGAACGCTTCCATTGAATTTTCGGGCCAATCACCGGCGCCGCCCCGGTGGGCGAAAGGGATTGGGCCCTCGTGGTCGAGATACGGGTGAACTGTCCGATTCATGCCCGCACCGTAGACCTCCACAAGTCGGGAAGCCGGGAAGTTGGGGAGTGCCGATACCCTCAACCTGTGGGAAGTAATGATCGTTTCACCATCCTCATGTCAAGCGACGAGAGTTTGATCAACGTCGACGAGGCTGCGTTCGTTCTGGCATCGCACTTCCACGAAGGCTTAATCGTTGAAGACCAGATGGCCCGACTCGATCAACTCGCAGATGGTTGTGGTTCTTCTCTCGAAGCAGTGAGAACACGAATCTTCGAAGATCTGCAATTCAATGGCAACTCTTGCGGTTATTACGACCAGAACAATTCATGTCTCGATTACGTCATCGAACAGCGCCTCGGAATTCCGATCACTCTTTCGATTGTCGTGATGTCGATTGGTCGTCGAGTTGGCCGCACCTTCGACGGCATCGGAATGCCAGGACATTTCCTCACGAAGGATGCAGATTCCGGCATGTACATCGATGCGTTCGACCTTGGCGCGCAGCTCGACGAATTAGGATGTCAGCAATTGTTCAAGCAGTTGCACGGACCAGATGCTCCGTGGCACGAATCGATGCTTGCACCAATAGGTCCCCGAGGGATTGTCCGAAGAATGCTCAATAATCTCGCCCAAGTCGCGATCCTCGAGCACGATCATCACTCACGTGTCATCGCCACCCGTCTTCGAAGTTTGCTCCCCGATTCCTCGATTTGGGAACGAGCCGAACTTGCTCGGGCCTACGGGGCTTCGGGCGATTTTGAAAAGGCATCATGCGTGCTTGAGGCGCTAGCCGCCGAGGCGCCTGAAGATGAGGCTGATGGATTTCGCTTCGCCGCTGCAGGGTTACGGGCCCGACTCAACTAAGTCTGCTCGCAATCAAATGGTTCGGACCTGAACTTGCGCACCGGTAGCGTGGAGCCATGACACGCCGCACGAAGATCATCGCCTCTATTGGTCCAGCATCAGACGATCCGCGTGTGCTCAAGGGGTTGATGCAGTCCGGCATGGACATCGCCCGAATCAACCTCTCTCACGAGTCGCTGGAATTGGCGCTCGAGCGCTATCACCGCATTCGCGCCGTAGCCGCAGATATCGGTCGTCCAATTGGCATCTTGGCGGATCTACCTGGTCCGAAGGTTCGCCTTGGCAAACTTCCAGGCGATGGCGTGCTTCTTATCAATGGGCAGGAGTTTCTTGTCACTCCCGGCACCGGATCGAGCACCGCCGAGGTCTTCCAGGTCGATTATGAGGATCTACTGACCGATATTCAAGAAGGAGATCACCTGGTCTTTGGTGACGGTGCGGTCCAAGTTCTCGTACT
>CAMCTW010000086.1 GCA_945878645.1 Bifidobacterium breve | reverse complement strand
ACAATGACGAGTTCGGATGCGTCTTCAGCAGCAGCTGCAGTTTCGGCGATGATCACGGCGATGGCTTCGCCAACAAAGCGCACTACGCCGGTGGCTAACCAAGGGCGAGCAAGAATATCGGGCACCATTCCAGGCAGGGCTACAGGCGCTGGTCCGAGATTTCCGGCTGCAGCAATATCGGCAGCGGTGAACACGGCCACGATCCCGGGAGCCTGACGAGCTTCAGACACATCGAGTTCGGTGATACGAGCGTGAGCGATCGTTGAGCGCACGAAGTGGGCATGCAGCGCCCCTTCGAGCAGCGGCTCGTTCAGATCAGCGGTGTAGCGAGCTCCGCCAGTAAGGAACAACGGATCCTCACGACGCTGAACACGGGTACCCATCACGCTCATATGGTCCACTCCCCCTCAAAGATGCCGGTGCGGCTTCCTGAGGTTAGTTGACGCTTAAGCGCAACCTCTCAGCGAACGAGAGAGGATCCGAGACCCTCGAAGGGCCAAGAATCAGGGACTCGAACCGGGTCTCTGGCTTCGGGAAGCAGGTGGTACACCTCTTCACCGGCTTTGGCATAGCCGTATTGCTCTCGAGCCAGCCGTTCAATTTCCGCATCGGTCTGCAACGCATCGGCCTGCGCCTGCGCTTCGGCATTGGCCTGATCGAGGCTGGCCAAGCGCTGCTCGGCCGCGGCGGCTGTCCTGTGCTGATCAAGAAGCGTTCGAGTGGGAGCCAAGAACGCGACAACAACGACGGTGACGATCACCAAAATCACCGGGGTGATGACCCATCCGGATCGCAGAATCAGCGATCGCTTCCCTTTGGCGTGCTTGGGCCCAGACTTTTTCGCGGGCGCGTCCGAACGCTTTCGCGGCGCAGCAGACTCCGCGCGAGTTCGTCGGGACAAGCGAGACATGATTAGCGGCCTACCTGCTTGATGGCGGCTGCGCCCCAGTAGGCGGCGGCGTCACCAAGATCGTCCTCAATACGCAGTAATTGGTTGTACTTGGCAACGCGATCGCTACGAGCCGGAGCGCCAGTCTTAATTTGACCGCAATTCGTGGCGACGGCCAGATCGGCAATCGTGGTGTCTTCGGTTTCACCGGAACGATGTGACATCACCGCGGTGTAGCCCGCACGAGTTGCCATCGCTACGGATTCGAGTGTTTCGGTTAGCGAACCGATCTGATTCACCTTCACCAGAATAGAGTTCGCTACGCCAGTTTCGATGCCCCTAGCGAGACGCTCAACATTTGTGACAAAGAGGTCATCACCAACGAGTTGCACTTTGTCGCCAATGGCCGCCGTCAGCAGAGACCAGCCATCCCAATCTTCTTCTGCCATTCCGTCTTCGATCGAGACGATCGGATACTTCGTGGACAGTTCCTGGAAATAACCAACCATCTCAGCCGGCGTCAACGATCGACCTTCGCCTGCGAGCACGTACTTTCCGTCCTTGTAGAACTCGGTCGATGCGGCATCAAGCGCGATAGCGATATCAGTACCAGGCGTGAAGCCTGCCTTTTCTATTGCTTCAAGGAGCAGTTTCACTGCATCTTCGTTGGACGCAAGGTTTGGAGCGAATCCGCCTTCGTCACCAATCGCGGTCGAGAGATCGCGGTCGTGCAAGACCTTCTTGAGCACGTGATAAGTCTCGGCACCCCAGCGAAGTGCCTCGCTGAATGATGCAGCGCCAATCGGCATGATCATGAACTCTTGCATGTCGACGTTGTTGTCGGCATGCTCACCACCGTTGAGCACATTCATCATTGGAACGGGAAGCACGTGTGCGTTGACGCCGCCGATGTAGCGATAAAGAGGTACCGCAAGATCATCGGCAGCAGCTCGTGCCACTGCGAGCGAAACTCCAAGGATCGCATTCGCTCCAAGCCGGCTCTTGTTGTCAGTTCCATCAAGCTCGATAAGTACTCGGTCGATGTCGCGCTGATCGAGTGCATCGAAACCAACGAGCGCGTCGTAGATTTCGTCGTCGACGTGAGCGACAGCATCGAGCACGCCCTTACCCATGTAACGACCTTCACCGTCGCGAAGCTCGACGGCCTCGAACGCCCCGGTGGATGCCCCTGATGGAACCATTGCCCGACCCGTGGCTCCCGATTCGAGAATGACCTCGACCTCAATGGTCGGATTACCCCGGCTATCAAGGACCTCGCGGCCAGCGATGTGTTCGATGATGCTCATGGGATCGGGGGCTCCTCGTCAATGCGGCTTCAGCCGCAGTTTTCCACGTCGGCGCGCGGGCCGTGGGGACGGTCAGAGACCAGCGCGTCTGTCTAGTTCAGCACTCCGAGCCGCATCGCGGTAGTTCACGGCTACCGCGCGCAGAGCCGTTTCGGGATCGATCCCAGCACGTCGGGCCTCGTCGACGATGGCGAAGAGCAATAACCCGGTGGTTTGGTCATCAGCCGTCACACCAAACCCTGCAATCGCCGCCTGAAGCGACGGGGCCACCGGCAACGCGCTTTGGTCGAGATCGGCGAGCGAACCGGCCTTCTTCTGGATCTTTAGCGCGTAAAGCAACGCTGGGATTGCATCAGGAACGCCATCAAAAACACTTTCCCGGCCCTTCTCGGCCTTTTTAATTTGTTCCCAGTTCCGCACTACCGCATCAGCATCTTCGGCTTCGACATCGCCAAAGACGTGCGGATGGCGCGACCGCAACTTGTCGTGCACATTCAGGGCAACATCAGCGATCGTGAATTGGCCTGCCTCTGATGCCAACTGGCTATGGAAGAGAACTTGGAATAGGAGATCGCCAAGTTCCTCCTCCAAGTGTTCATAGCCAGTTCCTGCTTCGACATCGAGATGGTCAATGGCTTCAAGCACTTCGTAGGACTCTTCGAGTAGGTGGCGTCGGAGGGAATCATGAGTTTGTTCACGATCCCAAGGACACTCAGAACGAAGCACAGCGACAAGTTCACTAAACCGCATCAGTTCCTGGGCAACAGGCGACGCCAACTCGGGTATGTAGATCGACGTGAGGTGGTCCGCCGTGACGCGATCGAGGTCCGTCCAAGGAATCTCTTGAACAACTTCATCGGGAAGACCGAGGCGCTGCAGCACCGTGATGGTCGCGTCTGCCGAAAGGCACGAATCGATTCCCGCGTCGAGCGCCAGTTTTACGTCGGAAAGCACGTCGGGAGAATCGCATTGTGCAACCAAGAGCGGGCCACGTTCGCCGGCGGCATCGATGGCGAACCGATGACCATCGATGATTCGAACTCCTACCGAAACTGGATCAATGCCGAGGCGTGCCCATGTGAGATCAAGAAATGACAGAGCCGGAATGATCTCGACCTGACAGCGCGGATCGGCAAGCAGGAGTTCAACGGTGCGCTCAGCAACAATCGGCGAGCCCGGAACGGCATAAAGGACTTCGCCTGTCCGGCTCGCGGCCGAGATCAGTCGCTCGACAATTTCTGGATACACCGCATCAATATCTGAAGAGGTTTCGTAGACCTCGTCGAACGATTGAGCGTTCGCCATTATTGAGGCCGCAGGGTGGCGACGGGTGCGAACGAACTGTTCAGAAATCTCTTCGATCGCTTGTCGAGTCCCAACCGTGAGGAACTCAACGTCGCCAGGGCCCAGTCCAATGATGACGACCCGTGCGGTCATGGTCGGCAGATCACTGCCGTGGAAGTCCGGCGATCGTCGATGTCGTTGTTGACGTTGCGCCCAACGGAGCAACGATCTTCGCCGTCGCCGTGTCGAACTGTCCGTAACGTCCGTTGACCGAGATCTGCGCGTTTGCGGCGATGCGCGCAAGTTCAGCGTTGACAATTGCATCGGCATTATCGGTCACGGCTATTTTGATCGACTCTTTGAGTTGCTCAAATGTCAACTTGCCACGAGCCGTTACCAAGATCAGGTGATAGCCAAACTTTGTTTTCACCGGCGCACCAACCACACCAACCGGCTGAGTCCACGTGGCATTGTCGAATTCGGTCACAAATGTTCCGACTGGGCCGCATGGAAGTGCTCCGCCTGCCGTTGCCGAACCAGTGTCCTGAGACTTCGCTGCAGCAAGCGCTGCGAAATTTGTGGTTCCACTGAGTTGCGACTTGATGTCCGTGATTGAGGCCAGTGCCGTCGCGTACTGCGCATCGGTAGGAGCAGCGTTGCCCGAGCCGGCGCCAGCAAGAACGAGGATGTGGCTCGAACAAACAAGGTCGCCCTGATACTGATCCTTCGTTGACTCATACAACTTTCGCAGTCCACCGTCGGTCTGCGCGTCAGCAATGACAGCAGCGCTGAGAACGTTCTGCGCGGCGACACCCTCGATGAGGGTGTTTTGATACGAGGCCGGAAGATCGCCGAAGACCGAGCTTCCGCTGCCATTCGTGAAGTTCTCCTCCAACAGTTCCTTCGCGGCAGCACGATCGGCATCAGTCACAGTGAGACCGCGTTCGTCGACCCCGAGTTGAGCCAATTGGAGACTGAGTTGATCATTCAGAAATGCGGCGGTGTAGGAAGTCGCCCATGAATTGCCATCGGCGGAACGAAGAGAACTTCCCCCGCCCGAACTCTCGTAGACCTTCGAGAAGGCTTCGATCTGAGACTGAAAGTCACTGTCAGATAACGACCACTTGTTCACTGTCAGCGCCGTCGGGTTGACAGCTGAGCATGACGAGCCAATCAAGGCGATCACGAGGGCGAACAGGAGGGCGGCGATGGAGATATTGCGCGTCGTCTTCACAAGGTTGCTCACACTAACGGAGCCAGACGATGGCTTGACAGTCATGCCTCATCGGGCGGGGCGAGGTCCTGGAACGCCGAGACGAGGTCCTCGACAATCGAGCCAGCCGACGCAAGATGAAGTTGAAGGTGTTGCGATTCAGACTTGTAGACCGAGCCCTTGTAGAGGCGGTCGAGCCTGATTGTGGCCGATGTCCGCAACGACAGGGGTGAGATCCGAGCCACGAACTTCGGGCCGCCGAACCCCGGACCCTTTGTGACCGCTATATCTGTCACCCCAGTTCGAACACATTCAGCGCGCAATGTCGCCACGGCAAGCAGTGCATCGGCGTCCGCTGGTACCGGCCCATACCGGTCTTCCCATTCGGCCCGGATGTCGGCAACTTCATCGCTAGATGTGACTCCGGCAAGTCGCCGGTAGGCCTCGAGCCGAAGATCTTCTCTCTCGACGTACTCGGCGGGAAGCGATGCGTCGATCGGGAGTTCAAGTTTGATTTCCACCGGCTCGGGAATCGATTCACCCTTGAGTTCGGCAACTGCCTCAGTGACCATCTGGCAATAGAGGTCGTAACCAACTGCGGCGATGTGTCCACTTTGGCCGGTGCCGAGCAAGTTGCCGGCACCGCGAATCTCGAGATCTCGCATTGCAATTCGAAAACCTGACCCGAGTTCCGTCGCTTCACCAATCGTGCGAAGCCGTTCGAAGGCTTGCTCGGTAAGCACACGATCGGGAGGGAAGAACAAATAGGCATACGCGCGACTACCGGAACGGCCGACACGACCGCGTAGCTGGTGAAGTTGGCCGAGTCCCAAGAGATCGGCCCGATCAACGACCAACGTGTTCACCGTGGGCATATCGATACCCGACTCGATGATGGTCGTACAAACAAGAACATCGAATGCACCTTCCCAAAAATCCAACATAACTTTTTCGAGAGTGCCTTCATCCATCTGTCCGTGAGCAATAGCAATACGCGCTTCTGGGACAAGCTCCGAAAGGTGCGCCGCGACACGATCGATGTCCTGAACACGATTGTGAACGAAGAAGACCTGACCTTCGCGAAGCAGTTCGCGTCGGATTGATTCAGCGACAGCGCGTTCGTCGTATTCACCGACATAAGTCAGGATCGGTTGACGCTCGCTCGGCGGCGTATTCAACAATGTGAGATCACGAATACCGGTGAGGCTCATTTCCAAGGTTCGCGGAATAGGAGTAGCCGAAAGCGTGAGTACATCAACACCCACTTTCAGACCCTTGATCGCTTCTTTGTGGGAAACGCCAAATCGTTGTTCTTCGTCGACCACGAGCAGTCCAAGGTCTTTGAACGTGAGATCGCCACCAAGAAGACGGTGAGTCCCGATCACCACATCGACATCGCCTGATTCCAGACCGGCAATAACTTTTTTCGCCTGAGCATTCGTAAGGAACCGACTCAGCATTTCGACGCGTACTGGATAGCCCGCGAATCGCTCGCTAAAGGTCTGCAGATGTTGCTGGGCCAGAAGCGTCGTCGGAACAAGGATCGCTGCCTGTTTGCCATCTTGCACCGCCTTAAAGACCGCGCGGATCGCAACTTCGGTCTTCCCGAATCCGACATCGCCACACACAAGGCGATCCATTGGGGACTCCCCTTCCATGTCGGCTTTGACTTCGTCAATCGCCTTCTTTTGATCTGGAGTGGGTTCGAAGGGAAATGATTCTTCGAGTTCGCGCTGCCATGGCGTATCGAGACCGAAGGCATGACCCCGAGCGTGAATCCGCTTTTGATACAGCACCACGAGTTCTTGCGCGATTCCCGTTACGGCTTCACGAACGCGAGCTTTATTTTTTTGCCACTCGCCGCCCCCGAGTCGACTCAAACTTGGCGAGTCGCCGCCGGTAAAGGGCCGCACCGCATCAACCTGATCGCTTGGAACATAGAGGCGATCGTCTCCTCGGTATTCAAGAAGTAAATAGTCGCGCTCAACGCCACCGATCGCTCGTTTCACCATTCCGCCGTAGCGACCAACGCCATGTTGGTAATGCACGACAAAATCGCCAGGTGCGAGGTCATCGAAATGGCCTTGTGCCGCAGCTTTGCGTGGACGAGCCCGACGGTGCGCACGGCGACGACCGGTGATGTCAGATTCGGCAAGGAGTGCAAGTCCTAAATGAGGAAATCGAACGCCTCGTTCTAGCGGGGCGACGACAACATGCCCACCGGGCGATGAAAGGTCTTCACGACCACGCTCGTCAAACGAAAGGTGTACTCCTTGTTCGCCAAGTAACGCGACGAGCCTGTCGGCTGATCCGCTTCCATCGGCAGCAACAACCACGGTTGCGCCGTCGGCGAGCGCCGCGCGCAACTGATCAACAAGGACTGTCCCGTCGCCAACGACTGGATCCCACCCCGACGCCCCAACAACTGGGGTATTCGGAGAATCAGGTATGTCGAGGACCGTCCACATTGGCGCATTCGTGCGGCCAAGTAATCGCTCGAACGGAACATGCAATTGAGGAAATGATCCTTCGGCGCCCCATGTGCGCGAAAGCGACGCTTCAAGATCTTGTTCCTCGGCGAGGATGTCTCCAGCGCGGTCGCGCATTCGACGCGGTTCGATCAACAAGATCTGAGCGTCATCTCGCAGCAGATCAAAAAGCACGTCTGGGTCGTCGGCGTTGTCGTCGACGAGCCATGGAAGCCAACTCTCCATGCCATCAAAAATCTGGCCTTCTGATAACCGCTCCCATTGCTCGCGACCCCATGGCTGCGAACCAACAAGCGCCGCCGCTCGTTCCCGCACTTCATCTGTCGGAAGTAATTCTCGACACGGAAAAATCGTCACTTCAGCGACCGATACCGTTGCCCGTTGATCGGCAATAGAAAATTCAGTGAGGCGATCGACTTCGTCTCCCCAAAGGTCGATTCGCACCGGAACATCGGCGGTGCTGGGATAAATGTCGACAATCGAACCTCGGACTGCGACTTCACCGCGGTGCTCAACCTGCACCTCTCGGCGATATCCGAATCGCACGAGTTGTTCGATCAGCGCTACGGGATCGGCGACATCGCCCACACCGATGGTGATGGGTTCAATCTCGCCGACATGAGGACCCAGGCGCTGAACAAGAGCCCGGACGGGAGCAACAATGACCGCCGGGGCTTGCTCGGGCTCGTGGAGACGCCACAAGACCCGCGATCGTCGACCCATGGTGTCAATTGCTGGGCTCACCCGTTCGAACGGCAATGTCTCCCAAGCCGGGAAGAGTTCGACCTCCTCAGCGCCGAGAAAGGCTGCTAGGTCATGTACCAAACGCTCGGCTTCTGCGGTCGTGGGCACAGCAACTACGACAGGCCGGCGATCGGCCCGATCCACCAGCGACGCAATCGTGAGAGCACGAGCGGGCTCAGGAATGACGATTGAGCCCTCTCGGCGGCCAAGAACCGAAATGATCGCAGGCTCATCGGCCAGCATCGGGATCAGATCAGACAGAGCCATGGGACCTCAGGACACGCGCGTATGCCCGGCACGGGTTCGAGCCGGGGTGAGGCCCCCGAGACTACCCATCGCTTGCCCAACCCCGGCAAAGAGCGACGCCCGACACACCGTTCAGGTTTCCGCAATACGAATCCTGTCATCGGTGATTGCGCCGAGGGGTCCGATGGGTGTCAACTAGCCGAAGTATGACTGCGCCCTCAAAGAGTCAGAGTTCGACCGGACCCGCACCACTGCCGCCTTCCACTCGAACCTCAATTCCCGAAAGTCGGAGTTTCCGGTTTAAGAACCGATTGCTCGGCCGACCTCTTCACACCGATCAGCTTGAACACGAGCGGCTTGGCAAGCCAACTGCTCTCGCCGTTTTCGCATCGGATGCACTTTCCTCTACCGCGTATGCAACAGAAGAGATCCTTCACACACTTCTCGTTGTCGGCGGCGTTGGCATGCTCGCCTTCGGCAAGGTCATGCCAATCACGATCGCAGTCGTCGTCGTTCTTGTCATCGTGATGTTCAGCTATCGCCAAACCATTAAGGCCTACCCCTCAGCCGGCGGCGCATACATCGTTACGAAGGACAACCTCGGGGTACTCCCTGCTCAGGTCGCAGGCGTTTCGCTTCTGCTCGATTACATCTTGGTC
>CAMCTW010000085.1 GCA_945878645.1 Bifidobacterium breve | reverse complement strand
TTTATCGATTTTACTTGTGGCCAAGGCGCCCGATCGACCTGTGATTGATCCGCCAGTCGACGTACTTTGAGTAAAATATCCTTGCGACGAATCTCCGGTTTGGAGCCGGAGGATCCGTACTTATCGATCGGGCAGAGGACGAATTTGGTCCCGTTATCTGCTTCGTGAACAACGCGCCGGTTAACTGTTATGGGCCCTCGGGCAGCTCGTCGGGCGCATACCCCGAAGGTCACCGGTTCAAATTTCTTCCCCGCCACCATCGAAATGATTGAGGCGGTCGACTGGCGCGATTACGACACGTTCTTCTCCACCTGCTGCGAGCTTCTCGTGCCCGGTGGTGTCATGGGTCTGCAGGCGATCGTTATTGAAACTGATCGCTTCGAACGGGCGAAGAACACCCGTGACTTCATCAAGGCGCATATCTTCCCTGGCGGTTGCCTGCCGTCGATCGAAGCGATGAAGCGATCACTCGAGCGAGTCACGGATTTCAGCGTCGACGAGGACTTTGGATTCGGCGCCGATTACGCCGAGACGCTCCGTCGTTGGCGCGTGAATCTGCATGCTGATGAGGCGAGCCTCGCATCGCTGGGCCTCGATCAACAGTTCATCCGGTTGTGGGACTTTTACCTCTGTTACTGCGAGGCCGGGTTCGGCGAAAAGATGATCGACGTGGTGCAGATGAGGTTTACGAGACCCCTGCGCTGATTCATGGTGGCACCATTTACGCGGCTGGTAGAAAAGCGCGGAAACTCGGGCATCAAGCCGTGTGTCGCTGAAAGATGAAACGCTAGTAATGACCTTGAAACGGTTTGAGACAATCTTGATCGGCCCTTCCGTATGGAGAGCGATCGAGGTGTGGGGAATGGAGACTCCCGAGCCTCAAATCGGTGCGGATAAGAGATGGAGCAAACATGCATGAGATCAAGTGCCCACACTGCGGGGAAAACTTCACAGTTGATGAGTCGGGTTACGCCGAGATTCTGAGACAGGTTCGTGACGACGCTTTCCACAAGGCGCTCAGCGAGCGACAGGAACTTGCCGAACTCGATAAGAAGGCGGCGGTCGAATTAGCCGAGTCCAAGATCAGCCAGCAACTACTTGGGGCAGCTTCGGCTAAGGACATGGAGATCGAGCGCCTGAAAGCGGAGTTGAAGTCGAGCTCCGAGTTGGCTGAAGCCACAAAGCGCCTGGAATTGAACGAAGCAATGGGTGCGGTGAAAAAAGAGCGAGACGATCTGCAGCGAGACCTTCAATTGAAGGACGGGGAGCAGAAGCTTCTCGAGACTTCATTGAAAGAGAAGTACGAGACGCAGATCAGCGATCGAGACGAGACGATCGAGCGTCTGAAGGACATGAAGGCAAAGCTCTCCACGAAAATGGTTGGTGAGACTCTCGAGCAGCACTGCGAAATCGAATTCAACAAGCTGCGGGCGACCGCTTTCTCAAGTTCGTATTTTGAAAAAGACAACGACGCAAAGTCGGGAAGTAAGGGCGATTACATCTTCCGAGATTCCGACGATGGCGGTACGGAGTTCGTCTCGATCATGTTTGAAATGAAAAACGAGAGCGACACGCCGGGATCGAAAAAGAAGAACGAGGACTTCCTAAAAGAACTCGATAAGGATCGGAACGAGAAAGGATGCGAGTACGCCATTCTCGTCTCGTTGCTTGAGCCAGAAAACGATCTCTACAACAGCGGAATCGTTGACGTCTCTCACCGCTATCCGAAGATGTATGTCATCCGGCCACAATTTTTCATTCCGATGATTACTGTCCTGCGTGACGCTGCTCGCAATTCGTTGTCCTACAAAGCCGAACTGGCGCGGGTCAAGGAGCAGAACGTTGATATCACGACGTTCGAAGACGATCTCGACACGTTCAAGACAGGCTTCGCCCGGAACTATGAATTAGCGGCACAAAAATTCCAAACGGCGATCAAGGAAATCGATGAGACCATCAAACATCTGCAGAAGACGAAAGATGCGTTACTTGGTTCGGAGAACAATCTCCGCCTCGCAAACAACAAAGCCGAAGACCTTTCGATCAAGAAACTCACGCGTGGCAATCCAACGATGGCTGCCAAATTTGCCGAACTAAAGACCGGCGAGCCTGAAGTTGAGCAGTAGCGAGAGCGGTTCCATCACGCGCCTACGGAACCTGTGATGATCTGCCAATGACGCTTGAACTAAATCCGTTCCCAGGATCGTTCGGGACTGAGGCTATTGGTAGTGATCTCAGCAGTGAACGCGGGCTTTCGAGTCAGTGGACGCTCGCTGAGATGGGGGCGTTGCGGCAGGAATTCGATTCGCGACATCTGTTGTTGTTCCGCGGCGGATGCATGACTGGCGAACAACAGGTGGCTTTTGTTGCAAGGTTCGGGCCCCTTTTGGCCGAGCGCGATCTCTGGTCGTACGTTTCCAATTCGCGACCCGACGGAATCATCCGTGAAGGGGGATTGCTCTTTCATTCCGACTTCGCCTTCACGCCGCATCCAGTATTTGGAATCTCCTTGCATTGTCTTGAGGCGCCTGCGAGTGGAGCCCCCACAAGATTCATTGATGTTGAACACGCCGCCCAAGTGCTTCCCGCTGATCTTCGAGCAGCGCTGGAAGGGCGTTCGGTACTTAACGTCTATGACTTTCACCTGCCCGATGATGCGCCGATGAGGGTTGAGAACATACGGCTGAATTCGCCCCGCTGTGAACGGCCCATCTTTGGAACCCATCCGAGAACGGGAACCGAAGTCATCACCGCCAACGAATTGCATTCGGACTCAATCCTTGGGATGTCCACGAGCGAAGGACGCGCGCTTCTTCGAGATCTCTTTGAGGTCATGTACGACAGTTCGAACGTTGTTGAACATCACTGGGCAGTTGGTGATTTATTGCTCTGGGACAACATTTCTCTTCAACACGGACGGCCGGCATTCGATCTTGCGGAATCTCGAACGCTTCAACGGGTCACCCTCGGCGAGTACACACCGGCTGAACTCGTGGAAGGGCTCGATGAGTTGCTGAAGAGGAGTGCGGATTAGTCAAGCGGTGGGAGCGTGAGCGACCGACCGAATCTTGCGGCCATGTCCGCCCAACTCTTCTTTGATCGCGGCTCAATGCCGACTGCTTCGAGAACGCCGAGTCCTACCTCTGCCGCCCAGGTGAACAGAACGGCGTCGCGGATATCGACCGATGGGTCAATGCTGAGTTGTTCTTGGTTTGCCTCGTAGCGATCGACCCAGTCCTGGAGATGTTCCAGTTGTTCTTCACGTAAGCGATCCTGAGTTTCAGTGTCAGTAATCGCGGCTGCCGCGCCTTGGAGGATGAGCGAGCGAAGTTGTCGGCGCTCCGCGAACCGAAATGCGGCACGTTTCAGGACGTCGACGTGTTGTGGCTGTTGATCACTGGTTGCCGGAATGCTTTCAAGGTCGGTTTCTGTGCGTGAACTGATTGCTTCGGCAAGCAACTCTGCCTTATTGCGGAAATGACCGTAGATAGCGCCCGTGGTGAGCGAGGCTTCGCGTGCGATATCTCGAATCGAGGTTTGGAGGTACCCATTTGTCGCGAACATTTCGGCGGCTAACTCGATGAGCGCAGCGCGAGTTGCCACCGCTTTGGCTGAAGGCCGAACGGGAAGTTGGTTTCGTTCGGTCGCAGGACGTTTTCGAAGGGTGGCGTGTTTCGTGGTCATTGGCAGTGTTCCCTCGCGCGACTTCAGGCCGCGGGCTTCGGAATCCAATCAGTTGTTGGCGCAATTGTGTAGGTCGCGATGAGCGATCGGATGAAGTCCGAATCGTGCATTGGGTCTGACGGTTCATCAACTTTGACGCCACGGTTTTCCATGTCGGCAATAAGGCGGCCAAAAATCACATCGGTAGTGAGGTCGTCGGAATGATCAAGTGACTTTTCAAGTTCTTCCATGTCGGAGTACAACTCAGCACTCCAATGAACTAGCAGTCGCGTCTCTTCGGGTTGATAGCGACGGATGACTTCGTCATCGGTTGTGATTGCCCAATCATCGCGATCAGCGTCGTATCCGATCATCGAACGGTGCTTGAGTCCTGGGATGTCACGATCTTCGGGTCGACCGACAGGATCACCGCGATGAAACATCACTTCGTTCTGCACGACAACACCTTTGTCCCATAGTGGGTGTTCAAGAACCTTGGGTTGACCGAATGGGCCATCGGGCCAGTAGGTAAACGTTCCGTTTTCACCCCGGTACCACCAGGCGATGACTTGGGCCATCTTCACGATGTGATCTTGGAAGAGCCCTGACTTTCCCATGATGTTAGCTAGCCATACCGGAGAGTTCTCGAGGCGAATACCACGAAACTGAACGGCATCGAGGTGAGGGTTAAGTCCACTGTGGTGCGCGCCGCAGAAATTGAAGAGCATGTGTGTGGGCTTCGCATAGGCGGCGCCCCAGTAGTCGCGAGCGAGATCAAGAAATTTCTCGTTATAGAAACAATCTTCAAGCTCGGGATAGAAACACGTAGACCCTTTGGCCAAGTAGCCGCGGAAGTGGCCAGTTGCGATGTCGTCGAGGGTCAACTTGGGGCCTTCGCCTTCGCGCATCGGCCCTGAAGTCGTCGCGACAAGTTCTTCGACGGTGTCGAAGTGGTGGGCGGTAATCGTGGGCCATGGACCTTGACGTTTGAGCACGTCCATGATGCGCTCGTGCTGGTCGCCGGTGTACACGTCTTCAATGACGCGGGGTGGTGCGACCGGCCGAAGCGCCTTTGCGAGATCTTCGTTGGTGATCGTCATTGCGGAGGCTTCCCCTTCACGAGAGCAGGGCTCTTCTTTTAAGACATTCAGAATATAACGATGGTATCTTATCGATACTCCTGAATCGCTGGAGGGGAAATGCGCCGGCGATTGATCTGCAGCATGTCCATAGCTCCGAAGTTCCACCGTTGAAGAGAGAAGAAGCCGATGATTCAGCCCGCCGATGTCCACGAACTGGTTTCCCACTGGTGGTTTGCCTACGACAACGCGATCTATGACGAATGGGCCGACATGTTCACTGACGACGCGCACTTCACGTGCCGAACTGATACCGGCAAGACGAACTACGAGGAGTTCGTCAACGCCGATGTGCATGGAAAAGCGGCGGTATTGGCGTGGCAGACCGAACACCGCAAGGGAAGCCCTCACCCGCTTCGCCATGGTGGCGAGAACGTTCACATCAGCGCGAACCGCGGTGATGATGCTGACTTCCGTTCGTACATTCGCGTCTCGCAAATCATTAGTGGTTCTCCTTCGGATCTTTCGACCGCGCTTGTCACGGGAACGGTCCGCCTTGAAGGTGGGGTACTTCGTTTTTCTGCGTTGCATACGGTGCTCGATACCGAAGAGTCCGGTGTCATCGGCGAGCGGAAGGTGTTTTGATTATGGGAGCGAAAGATCTGTTCGATCTGACCGGCAAAGTTGCGATCGTCACTGGTTCCACGAAGGGAATCGGTCGCGCGATGGTGCAGGGGCTCGCTGAATCGGGAGCCAAGGTCGTCATCAGTTCTCGCAAACAAGACCTCTGCGATGAAGTTGCCGCTGAGGTAGCAGTGTCGACCGGACAAGAGACGCTCGGACTTGCGTGCCATGTCGGCGATTGGGAAGGAATCCCTTCGTTTGTCGAAGCGGTAATTGCCCGTTTCGGAAAGATTGATGTTCTCGTGAACAACGCCGGCATCAATCCGGCTCCTACGACAGTTTCAGATATGTCGATTGAGTACTGGCGCAAGATGTTCAACGTCAATCTCGAAGGACCACTGCGCATGGCACAGCAAGTGGCGCCGTTTATGCGCGACAACGGGGGTGGCTCCATCGTGAATATCGTGACGATGGCGGCCTATTCAGGGGGTTCGAATGTTTGCGCTTATGGCTCATCGAAAGCGGGGCTGATCAATCTCACGAAATCGATGGCTCAGGAATGGGCGCCATGGAACATTCGCGTCAATGCACTGTGTCCAGGTCCGTTTATGACCGAGATGGTTGCCGGAGCCGAACGAGTTCGTGAAGGCTTCATCGACATGATTGCCAACGGCACGCTCATGAAGCGTGTTGCTGACGCCGATGAAATCGTTGGTCCTGTGCTGTATCTCGCCAGTGATGCCTCTTCGTATGTCACCGGCGATGAGATTTCAGTTTCAGGGGGCATGCAGAAATAGGCACTTGTTTGCCCTCGGTCTTTTGGTAGCCAGAGACGATCATCTCGAGGACGAATCATTCCCCGCCTTCTCCTTGCGGCACGCTTTTCACGGCACGTGCAGGGGGACCGCGACTACCGTTTCTTCTGGGGATGCCTACCAAAGGCACTGAATTACAGGAGGCCTCTATGGCCCAGTACGTGCCTAATGCGATGGAATGGTCCGAGCGGGCATTGCAGGTGCGAGCCTTCGTGTTCGACTTCTGGGCAGAACAGCGACGCGGGCCCAATCTGCGAGATGTCTACGAAGGCACGGGCCTGTCGCGACGCGACATCGTGCAGGCGTATAAGGAATTGCAAACAGGCATTGTCGTTGTCGTCGATCAAGACTCACCGAACTGCGACATCATCAAGATTCCTCCTTATTCGGCATTCCCGAGCCAAGTCGCACTTTATGTCGACGACTCATTTCATTCCTTCATCGGTTGCGCCCACGAAGCTGTGGCTGTTTCAAAGATGCCTCACTTCGCCGGTAAAGAGGTGAGGCTCGAATCGTATTGCGCGTGTTGCCTTGAGCCGATCACGTTCTGGTCGCGGGAATTCGAAGTCACCCGATACGAACCAATTGAACCGCTCGTACACGTAGCAGCTCAAGTGTGGGACTGGGTGCATGACGACATGAAATCGATGTGTGACCACACCAACTTTGTGCTCGATCGTGAACATGGAGAACGCTATGAACGGCAGATCGGTCGACGCGGCATCTATTTCACGATGGATCAGGTGCACGCCTACGTGGAACCCGCAGTGGGTACACGAGGTTGGGACTATCACTGGCCGAGTCAGTCGATGAGCCCGGAAAAGTTGATTGGTCGCCTTCAGGAACTCGGCATCGATCTGACCCCTTGGGATATTTGACGGGTCTTTCTTGCAGCAGCTGACCTCGTCGCTGCGGCCAATCGTGCTGATACGTCGATCTTGCTTAGGTTCCTGTGGGCCACGCAAGGGAGAATCCGTCGCGCCATCGAGGGGGAACTTGAGTCGGCAGTATATGAAACGCTTGACACAAACGATCGTTTCATTTACCGTAAATTAGCTCGCAAAATGTGACGCTTATTCTGCCGGGGGGCACGATGAAACGTGGATTCAAGATCTTCGATGCTGACGCACATGTCATCTATCCGGCGGATCTCTGGCCGCGGTATCTGGACCAGAAATACCGTGACCGAATCGGCCGCAAGGCGCCTCCTGGATTCGATCACTACAACCCGGTGACGGTCGATGGTCGATGGTCGCAGCATTCGACGAGTGTCTACGGAAACTTCCAGAAGGCGATCAACTGGACCACTGAGGACATGGTCGCCCAATACGGCGACATGGTGATCGAGGGATTCACCGGAGATCGTGTGGCGAAGGCACTCGAGGTGGAGGGTGTCGATGTCATGGTCATTTACGGGCCCGAATATGACATGTGGCTCGATGGGATTGATCCGGAGCTGCAGGCTGCGATGGCCCGTGCCTACAACCGTTGGGGCGCGGAGATGCGCGAAATCTCGGGCGGAAAGGTCCTGACATCGGGTCCCGTCCCGTTAAACGACGTCGGACGAGCGGTTGAGGAGATCCAGTACGCGTATGACGAATTGGGTGTTCGTTGCTTCTGGGCACGACCGAATCAGTTCAACCATCGCAATCTTGGCGACCGTTATTACGACCCGGTATATGAACTTCTCGAGGAACTGGACTGTGCCTTCGCAACCCATGAGTACATGGGTCTCAATGCAACGACAGCCGGCTCGGACAGGTTCACCACCTTCACCGAATGGCACACCGTGGTGCACGCACACGAGGCCCAGTACGCGTCGTTGTCCATGATCGTCAACGGCGTGTTCGAGCGCTATCCAAAACTGCGGTGCGCGTACATGGAAGCGGGTTGCGGCTGGCTTCCGTCTTGGCTGCACCGCATCGATGAACATTTGGAACTAGCAGGAGCTCAAGAGTTCCCCGACCTGTCCATGAGCGCCACTGACTATTTTCGGCGTAATTGTTGGATCTCAACAGAATGTGATGATCCATTTGTTGCTGACGTGATCCGCTGGTTGGGCGATGACCACATTGTCTTTGAAACCGATTTTCCCCATCCTGATTCTAAGTACCCTCACGCCACCGATCATTTCTTTGATCTCTTGCCAAGCGAGATTTCCGAAGAATCGAAACGCAAGATTCTTTGGGACAACGCAGTTGATCTCTATCGGTTCCCACCCTCGTATCTGCCAGAGACGTTCGTTGAAGCACCGGCGACATTGGCGACTGGAGCACAAGCATGATTGAAAGAGTGATATCGGCAGACTGCCATGTGACTGAGCCTCCTTCAGTCTTTGATCGAGTCCCAAAATCATTGCGAGACCGGGTTCCGAAAGTGATGACCGGTGCCGATGGTGGGGAAGGCTGGAGTTTTGACGGCAAACCGCCCAAGCGGACATTGGGCGTGGAGGCGATGGCTGGGCAGGCGAACGGGAAAGCTAGTGGTCTTCGCTTTGATGAAATCCTTCCGGGAAACTTCGATGGTGTTGCTCATGCCGCGGACATGGATCGCGACGGAATCGATGTCAGCGTCGTGTATCCGGCCAATGTGATTCACATGTACGTCGAAACGGATCGAGAGGTGGCGATCGCGTGCATAAAGTCCTATAACGATTGGCTTCTTGATGATTTCGCTGCGGCGGCTCCTGGGCGA
>CAMCTW010000084.1 GCA_945878645.1 Bifidobacterium breve | reverse complement strand
GCAGCCATTCCTGAAGGTCTTCCTGCCGTCGTTACGGTGACCCTGGCAATTGGTATCTCGAAGATGGCAAAAGAGAACGCCATCGTGAAGCGTTTGCACTCAGTCGAGACACTCGGATCAACATCGGTTATCTGTTCTGACAAAACCGGCACACTCACGCTGAATCAGATGACCGCCCGCGAAGCGTTTCGTGGCGGCGAGGTCTGGTTGGTAGATGGTGGGGGATACGGCACCGAAGGAACCATCACCTCTTCGGGTGGTCGTGTTGTCGCTCCGGAATTTTCCACCGATGCACTTCTGCCGGCAGCATTGTGTTCCGACGCCGTTCTTGTGCCGCATGCACCCGATGGTCCGGGAATCATCGGTGATCCAACCGAAGCAGCTCTTGTTGTCATGGCAGCAAAGGCTGGCCTCGATGCGCCAACGGAACGCGCGCTCCGCCCGCGTCTCGCCGAGGTCCCATTCGATTCGGCCACCAAGTTCATGGCCACGTTCCACCTGGCCGATCCAAACTCGCCGAACGGCGATGTACTGATCTGCGTGAAGGGCGCACCCGATGTTGTCCTTGGAATGTCGACCACCTTCTCTGAACCCGATGGTTCGGAACAAGCGCTCGACGCCGCAGAGCGAGGATTCCGTCGCTCCGATAACGACAAGATCGCCTCCCAAGGCATGCGGGTTCTTGCTCTCGCCACACGCCGCGTTCCCGCTTCGCAGATCATCGACGCCAACGGCTCTGTGACCAATCCTGAAAGCTGGATCAGCGACCTTCGGCTCGAACTTCTTGTTGGCATTGTCGACCCGGCTCGAACCGAAGCCCGCGATGCGATTGCGTTGTGCCATCGTGCTGGAATCGACGTCAAGATGATCACTGGCGATCACGCGGTGACGGCCGCTGCTATCGCTGCTCAGTTGGGCATTCAGGGCGAGGTTGTCACCGGCGACGATCTCGACGCGATGTCTGACAAGGAATTGTCGGCTCGGATCGGCGCAATCGCGGTATGCGCCCGCGTGTCACCAGAGCACAAGGTGCGAGTCGTCGAAGCACTCCGTTCGAACGGCGAAATTGTTGCAATGACCGGCGACGGCGTGAACGATGCCGCTGCCTTGCGACGCGCCGATATCGGCGTGGCCATGGGAATTACTGGCACGGAAGTCACCAAAGAAGCCGGCGACATGATTCTCGCCGACGACAATTTCGCCACAATTGTTGAAGCCGTGCGTGGCGGCCGAGCCGTCTACGACAACATCCTCAAGTTTGTTCGATTCCAAGTAGCGACCGCATTCGGTGCAATTCTCACAATTCTTGGAGCCTCAGCGTTCGGGCAGCATGTGCCGTTCTCGCCAATTCAAGTGCTTTGGGTCAACTTGATTGCAGATGGACCCACCGCGGTTTCGCTTGGTGTCGACGCTCCTGCCCCGGGACTAATGAACCGCAAGCCGGTTCCCGCTGACGCAACGATTCTCAGTCGACGCCGTCTGAGCCAGGTCATGTTTCAAGGTTTGGTTACCGCCATCGGGGTGCTCGCTGTTTACCTCTTCGCCATCAATGAATACGAACCCGATGTCGCAAAGGGTGAGGTACCCGTCGTCGCAACGACGATGGCGTTTACTGCATTTGTGTTCGCACAGTTAGTGAACGTCTATAACGCTCGTTCTGAGTCCTCCTCACTCTTTTCGCGGTACACGCTGACGAACTGGAAACTCGGTGCGTCAGTTGTCATCGTGTTCTTCTTGCAAATCTTGCTGACAGTCTTCGAGCCGATGAAAAATCTTTTCGATACTTCGTCGCTTACCGCCACTCAATGGGGACTGTGTCTCGTGCCGCCGCTGTTGCTGCTTGTAGCGGTGGAACTCTGGAAGTTGGTTGTCCGCAATGGCGTTGCTCGCTCGATGAAAATGGAATCAAGCGATGACTGATTCCTCACACCATGGCCGCCGCGAACGATTCGAGGAATTCGAAAAGGCCGCAATCGAGGCGGAATTCGAAACGGGTCGTCGAGAGGAGTCGATCGCCGAAGCAAAACGGCACATCCTCATTCGTATTGGACGCGTTTTTCTTGGGACCATTGTCGTGATCGCGGGCTTATTGATGTTGCCGCTTCCAGGTCCGGGAATGCTTACGATCGCTGCCGGCCTTGCGTTACTCGCATCCGATGTTCCGTTCGCCCGAAAACTTCTTGAAAATGTCCGTAAGCGTCTGCCCGCAGATGCCGATGGCAAAGTGTCGAAGCCTGTTGTGATCGGTGGCCTCATCGTGAGCGTCGTTACCGTCGCTTCTAGCCTTTGGTGGACCTTTTTCCGCTGACGCACGCGTTACGGATTCAGGGAACGATGCTGGCCCAGGCGTCGAGGAGTAAATCGTCACCCGCAGTGTCGAGCCCGTTGGCGAGGATCGGACCGCGGTTCCACGCCCATGCATACAAACCCGATGCAGGGCCGCGCACGGCCAGATCCCCTTTGGCGTGTTCGCGAATCGTGACGGGTTGTCCGTTGATGAACGTCGTAAGCCATTCACCTGGTGCGTCGGTGGAGTGAAGGTGAAAGCTCGATGAGAGTTCGGGGTTCTTAACCGCCGACAAAATCGGCATAAGCACAGTGAGTAATTCATCGATTCCGTCGACGGCCGAGGTGTGGTCGAACTTGTCGGTTTCTACACCAGCAGCATTCTGGGCGTCCCAGCGGTGGATCTCGATTTCGTGAGCCATACGTCGCATCCAAAACGAATTGACGAAGTTCTCGCCGCTGAAATTCCATGACGGTCCATTGGGGTCGCACGTATCGAGCGTCTGGCAAATAATGGCGAGGATCTCGTCGAAGGCATCGAAAAGTGCCTCATCACGCGGAAGGCTCACGAACGCGTCCTCAGCGGGCGGTGCCATCATTCCCTCGGCGACGCAGAGGTTGGTGCGTTGCAGCACTTTGCCGGTATGACCAACTAGGCGGCCGACGGTCCAGCCGGGGCAGTGTTCGACTGGTGCGTCAAGGCCAGCAGCTCGCGCAGCTGCGGAAAGTCGGGTGCCTTCGATTCGGAGAGTTTCGACGTGATTCATCGCGTTGTTCTACACGGTACGAGACCAGCAGGGCCTTCTTCTTTCCTTGGGTCGGAGCGAATCTTGCTGATGCCGGTACCGTCAGAGCCATGACAAGTGACGGTGAACCAATGGGTGAGAAGCCCCGCAGCCCGATCTGTCCGCATGCCATCAAGAGGCCCGTGATGACACAGGTCTGGCGCGACGTCACGTTTGCGCATTGGGCGGTGCCGATTGCCGATGTGGAGGCGCTCCTGCCTTCCGGCCTCGAGGTTGATACGCATCAGGGTCAGGCTTGGGTATCGCTCGTTGGTTTTGAGATGGACGCGCTGCGGCTGCGCGGGCTCCCTGCGATTCCGACCACGCATCGTTTCCTTGAGTTCAATGTTCGTACCTATGTCATTGGTTCCGAAGGGCCGGGTGTGTGGTTCTGCTCGCTCGATGTTGGGCAGTGGCTTCCTGCTTTAGTTGCGCGAATCGGATTCGCACTTCCGTACGACAAAGGTGCAGTCGACGTGAGTCATGAGCGTTCGCGCATTGTGTGGACGGTTGATCGAACATGGCCCGAGCGCGCGCAGGGGAGCCTTGCCGTCTCAGTCGAAGCTGAGGATGTGGCGCCTGTTTGCGAGGATGCACTTGCAACGTTCCTTACATCTCGATGGCGTTTGTATGCCAAAACACGTGGTGGACGTTTAGTCACTGCACCGGTTGAACACGAACCCTGGCCACTTTCATCTGCTCGTTTTATTGGGGCCGAAACGGGCCTCGCATCGGTTGCAGGTTTCGATGTGCAAGGTGATCCGATAGTGCATCACGCCCCTGCCGTGCACGTTCGTGTTGGGCTCCCAAAGCTTCTTCCGCAGCGCCGAGCCCGAGGCTCTGTCACGGTCTGGTTCGACGATGATTGCGGCGTGTGTTCAGCCTCAGTTCGTTGGCTGATGAAGCGCACTGATTCCTCGGTCATTTTCCGACCCAACCGAGAACTCGACGACGACGCTCTTCGAAGCGCATCGGCTGATGCCCTCGTTGTCACGGCCGGAGGCGAGTCATGGACGGCGATCGCGGCGGTGGCCACGATTCTCGATCGGTCGGGCTGGTTGGGTCGTGGGGGGGCCTTTGGTCTCCGATTGCCAGGGGTTCATGCTTTGGCAGGGCTGGTCTATCGATGGGTAGCAGCGAACCGGGCCCGGCTATCGGCCCGCTTGGGGCTGGCGGCCGGTTGCCAACTCCCGAAAAGTACCTCTTGACAAAGTAACTTTCAGCAAAGCAATATGTCGGGGTCCGCACTATGCCCAGAAGGGCCCGCAGGAGGAACGCCATGACCCCGACGCAAACGGCCACTGCCAACGCCGAGCTCACTCCGGCCGAGAACGATCTGCCCAACATGATTTCGGTCGACGATCACGTCATGGAACCAAAAGAGTTGTGGCAACAGCAACTTCCGGCTTCGCTTCGTGAACGGGGTCCGCGCACCGTTCGCGAGAAGGTCAAGCTTTCATTCAAGGGAGGCCACTACGGCTTCGAGCGCAACGTCGAAGACGGCGTTTGGTGCGATGTGTGGTTGTTCGATGATCTCGTTATGCCCACCGGTCTGCTGCATGCTCCCGCAGGCGTACCGCGTGATGAACAACGCAACATCCCCGCTGTCTACGAAGACTTCCGCGATGGCACGTGGGATCAAACAGCGCGTCTTGCCGACATGGATCTGAACCACGTCGATGCTGCCATCAACTATCCAAACATCTTCCCGAGATTTGCCGGTCAGGGATTTCTTGATCGTGCCGATAAAGACCTCGCGCTCACGTGTCTGCGTATTTACAACGATTGGATGATTGACGACTGGTGTGCCGGTGCGGGCAAGGGTCGTTTGATTCCGCTCACGCTTGTTCCGCTCTGGGATCCAGAACTTGCTGCAGAAGAAGTTCGTCGTTGCGCTGCGAAGGGCAGCTTCGCAATCGCGTTCAGTGAGAATGTTGCCAAACTCGGTCAGCCCTCGCTGTACACAGGCAAATGGGATGTTCTTTGGGACGTATGCCAGGAAACAGACACCAGCGTTTCCATGCACATCGGCTCGTCATCATCAATGCCGACAACTTCTGATGATGCGCCGCTTGCAACATCAATGTCGATGTATGCGCAAAACGCACAAGGATCGTTATGCGATTGGGTGTTCTCAGGATCGCTTGAACGATTCCCCGATATCACCATTGCCTATGCCGAGAGCCAGGTCGGTTGGATGCCGTTCCAACTCGAACGAATGGATGCAGTTTGGCGCGACGGTCGAGCAGATGTCGATCATGTCAAGACACTGCCGAGCGAACAGGTGAAGGGTCGCGTGTATGGCTGCGTGTTCGATGATCTCCACGGACTTATTAATCGCGATGCGATCGGCACCGATCACATCTTGTGGGAGACCGACTATCCGCATTCCGATGGCACATTCCCGCACTCGCGCAAAGTCGCGCATGAGCTGTTCACCGCAGCCGGGATGAACGCCGAAGAATGCCGAATGGTCTTACGTTCGAACGCGGTGAAGGCCTACGGCCTCGATCGTTTCGGTGTGAAGCCCTAGTGGCCGAGGAACTTTGGGGAACCGACGGTTTGCTCGGACACGTCGTCCGCCTGAACGTGGCGGTCGATCGCGTGCTGGGTGAAATCGCCGGAGCATCATCAATTTCTGTATCTGACTATTTGGTGCTCGGCGTGGTCCGACGTTCACCTGACCAGCGCTCCGCGCCGACCGCCATTTGCGAAGTGCTTGGACGGACGACCGGTGGCATGTCGCTGACCCTCGATCGACTCGAGGGCGCTGGATTGATCCGACGGCTCCCAGACCCGGGCGATCGCCGCCGGGTTGTTGTCGAAGTGACCGAGGCGGGCATCGATCTAGCGAAGCGTGTGAATGCCGATCTTCATGCCTGGGAGGAATCGCTCGGTCTTAGTGAAAGAGAACGGGCCGACCTCGCCCGAGCCCTTGGAGTGCTCACGGAATCAATCAACGCTGCGCCTGATCCGTTAGCGGCGCCGCTTTCCTGATCGGCATTCGGGTCTTTCGGGCTGGTCCTGCTAGAAAAACAGGGCTCTCGCCCGGGCCACGGTCCATGCTGGCGAGGAACTTCATCGCCTAGTCGGGTGATGATCCGATCGACTACGAAGGAACGCTTTCAATGGGCATGCTTGACGGCAAGATCGCCATCGTCACTGGCTCGGGACACGGCATCGGCCGCGGTCACGCTATGGAACTGGCCAAGCACGGCGCCAAGGTTGTTGTGAACGACCTCGGCGGCAGTGTTTCTGGTGAAGGTGCAGGCAAGGCTGCAGACGAAACTGTCGCTCTCATCGAAGAGCGCGGCGGCGTTGCTGTCTCGAACTACGGCAATGTCACCGATCACGAAGCTTGCGGCGAAATGGTGCAGCAGGCGATCGATGTCTTCGGTGGCCTCGACATCGTTGTGAATAATGCAGGCATCGTTCGCGACGCTGCCATCTGGAACATGCCGGTTGAAGACTGGGATGCCGTCATGGCAGTTCATGTGCGCGGCACATGGTCAACCTCGCATTTTGCAGCGAAGTATTTCCGTGATCAGTCAAAGGCGGGCACTGCGCGCTCCGGCCGCATTATCAACACCACATCGGGTGCTGGCCTTGGTGGCAACTTCGGACAGACGAACTACGCCACAGCAAAAATGGCAATTGCAGGACTTACGCTTACGCTTGCGCTTGAACTCGGCGGAATCGGAACCACAGTGAACTGCATTGGTCCGGCCGGACTTACTCGTATCACTGCGACAATGCCCGGCGCCGGCGAAGCATTCGAACCCGATGCAATTGCTGACGATGATTTTCATCCGATGGATCCGGGCAACTCGTCACCGCTTGTTGCATGGCTTGCTAGTGATCAAGCTGCCTACGTCAATGGTCAGGTCATTCGTTCGCTCTACGACAAGATCATCTGGATGCAGGGTTGGCGTGAAAAAGTCACGATCGATAACAACAACAAGAAGTGGGATGCCACCAAACTCGGCGGACGCTTTGCTTCTGAGGTCTTCCAGATCGCCCCGACAGGTATCAATTTCTTGCAGGCATAAGATCACTGCAGTGAATCGAATGAAGGGCGACCCTCGGGTCGCCCTTCATCGTTTTCACATAAATGTTTGCGAATACTGGTTTAGAGCAACGAGAACGGATCGAGATCTCGGATTGCGGCGCAGCTGCGCGTGATCATCGCGGCAAACATAGCGTCGGACTCTGCGCTCGGTTCAGCGGTGGCGTAGACGGAGCCAAGAATGGTGATGAGGGGACCTTGCGCCACGCCGAGGCGATAATCCTCGAAGCATTCTTCGAGAGTCATGCCGGTGACGCCGTAACTGAGGAGAGTGTCGTAGTAGGCCGAGACAAGTTCATGTTCGTGAGCGCGACGCGTGGCGGGTTCCAAACTGGTTGCGAGGAAGTACCCGATATCTCGTCCAGCAAGACCAAGACCGAGGGTTTGCCAATCAAGCGTGGTCACGTCCGAACCGTCGGGCATGAACATCAGGTTGTCTGGTCGGTAGTCGCCATGAATGAGCGTGAACCGATCAAGGCGCGCGGTAATCCACTCGACCAATCTCGGGGGCACGGTCGCGATAGTTGCTTCGTCTTCGGGTGTAAGGAACGACGCGAAATGTTCGACAAAGATCGGAATGGCTCCGGCCAAGATTTGCGAGTGAAAGTCCGCACCCTCTGGAGTTGGTAAGGCGATGCCATCGAGTTCAGTAAGTGTTTGGTCTGCCCAGCGCGGTCCGTGCAGGCCAGCGAGATTGCGAACGGCGATCAGAGCTTCTTCGATACTCACTCCATTGGCTTGCACGCCAGGAATGGCGGGTGCCAAATCATCGAGAAGAAGAACGAACGATGTGTTGTCTTCGGTGATGGTGGCGTACCAACACTTTGGTGACTTCACCGAGACGCTGGATTGAATGGCCGTATAGAAGAGAAACTCGTTCCGATAGCCATCGGCGATGAGGGTTCGGGTCGCCGGATCGCCGCCGGCCATCTTGGCCACGAGCGTTTTGGGGAGCGGGCAGTTCGGATCGGCCCAGTCGATCGTGAGTCGCCACGATTGGCCCATCTGCCCGGTTCCCACCTTTAGGGCGGTGACGCTGGTTGCCTCTGCGCCGAGGGCTGCAGCGAGCCACGTGGGGTCGATCTCTGCGACCTCATCGGTGGGTAGAGCGGCGGGAATGTTCGTGGGCACGGTCACGGCACACCTCAGGTGTGAGAGTGGGTTGAGGTTCGCTACCGTAGGCGAGTGGCCCCGGGGGAATCGGGGTTGACCTGACCAGGGGGAATCATGACCGAGATCACGACCGTGTTCGACGCTGACAATCACTATTACGAAGCGCTTGACGCGTTCACCCGTTATATCGAGCCCGAGTTCAAACGTCGCTGCATGATGTGGGCTGAAGTGAATGGCCGCCAAATGTTGCTTGTTGGCGGCAAGATCAACCGGTTCATTCCGAACCCGACGTTCGACATGCTTTCGGCGCCAGGGAGCCTCGAGCAGTACTTCCGTGGTCGCAATCCAAAGGGCGACAGCGTTAAAGATCTCTTTGGCGAACTTCTTCCATGCGATCCGGCCTATCGCGACCGTGAAATCCGTTTGAAGACCATGGACAGCTTGAGCGTCGATGGCGCATTGTTCTTCCCAACGCTCGCCGTTGGCATGGAGCAAGCACTTGGCGATGATCTCCCTGCTGTACAAGCTGCATTCCGCGCTTTCAACCGTTGGCTTGAAGAGGACTGGGGCTTTGCGTACGAAAACCGAATTTTCTCAACCCCGTACATCGTGCTGTCCGACGTTGACAATGCAGTGGCCGAACTTGAATGGGCACTCGATCGCGACGCCCGTGTTGTTCTTGTCGGTACCGGACCAGTTCGCACCGATGAAGGTTTGAAATCGCCGGGCGATCCG
>CAMCTW010000083.1 GCA_945878645.1 Bifidobacterium breve | reverse complement strand
CGCGAGACGCTGGCGCTGGCATTGTTTGTCACCCACACACTCGATCCGTCAGGACTCACAGCCAAGGTCTGGGGGACGCTACCAACATTTATTGAGGTCACGTTATTGGTGGTGGTGTTAATACGCGAAACGGTGTTGTCTCCTTGGTTTGTCACCCACACACTCGATCCGTCAGGACTCACAACAACGCCGTAGGGGCCATCGCCAACAGTGATTGAGGTCACGATATTGGTGGTGGTGTTAATACGCGAAACAGTGTCGCTAACCACGTTTGTCACCCACACACTTGATCCGTCCGGACTCACAGCAACGTTGAACGGGTAATCGCCAACATTTATTGAGGTGACGTTATTGTTGGTGGTGTTAATCCGCGAAACGGTGTCGCTGGCAATGTTTGTCACCCACACACTCGATCCGTCAGGACTCACAGCAACGCCGTTGGGGTTAGTGCCAACCGTGATTGGGGTGACGGCGGTTGTCGAAGGTGTGATTGCATCGGCAAGTTCGGGCGACGTCATCACACTGAGAATGGCAAACGCTGTGGCTATTACTGCGAGCTTTGCGAGAACTGATCTGCGGACCATATGAGAACCCCCGACTAAAAGTCGAGAGACCCTTTGCCGGTCGACACATTCAGCCTAGGTCCTACGCGACCATCGGCGCCGGGGCACGAGAACACCCTGCGCGGATTGGGAGTTTCGCGGCGCAACACAACGGAATCGTCAGGTGCTGAGGTTGTGAGTAACCAGAAAAACCGAACCTGTGTCGGTTCTGCTTTGGCGGGCCAATTGAGGGCCAAGGGATCCTGAGAACCTGCGATCCCCTACCTGCTTTGGGTGCGATGGTGAGTCGGTCTGTAAGCGGGGTTTTGTCCAGCGCCTCCCGGCGCCTGTGTGACCATCCATCTGTGCGGCCTACCAGCGGGTGTTGCTTCTTTCGAAACAACTGACGGGCAGTCAATCCCGACGCTCGGCCTTGCTCCAGGTGGGGTTTACAGAGCCATCCGAATCGCTTCGAATGCTGGTGCGCTCTTACCGCACCGTTTCACCCTTGCCTGTGCCCGGTTGCCCGGGCCATCGGCGGTTTGCTTTCTGTTGCACTTTCCTGCGGATCACTCCGACTGGTTATTCGCCAGCACCTTGCCCTTTGGAGCCCCGACTTTCCTCGAACCGGTCAAGCCGGCCCGCGGTCACCCAACCGGCTCACCATCGCCCCAACAGTCTGTCACGGAGCAGGGCGAACGACCACAACGCCTTTCATGGTGTTATGGAAATCGCAGTAATAGTCGTAGGTTCCCGCCGTCGCGAAGGTATGGATCCATGCCTTTTCCGGCTTGACGACTCCGGAATAAAGCTTCTTGGGAGCAAGAAAATGGAGATCGTGTGACGCAACGTCATCGTTGATCCACATGACAGTTCCGCCCGCTTCGATCTCTATCTCGCGAGGATCGAACTCGCCATCTTTGACGTGAACTGTCATCGCGATTGCGGGAGCGTCCTCTTCTGAGGCCGTAGTCGTTGTCGAACTGCACGCAGTGGACGCGATCACGATCGTTGCTACTGCGAGGATCGCTGCAAGCAGAAGCAGGATGCGGCGTTTCATCGAATGCTCAGTTCACCAATTCAGAAATCGAAAGAGGAAAGGTCGGCGTGCCATCCGCTGGCGCGTTCAATTGCTGACGCCCAACGTTCGCGGTTTGCGGCACCGGAGGGTTCGACGACACGAGAGGGTCGCCATGTGGATTCGATGTCGTCCCATCCGGCCCATGTGCCTACGGCGAGGCCAGCGAGAAACGCCGCCCCCAGTGTTGTGGCTTCGAGGATGGGTGAGATCTCAACGGTGTGTTGCGTCGCGTTGGCGAGCGCTTGGGTGAAGGTTGGGTTCGCGCTCATTCCGCCATCGACACGCACTGCCGAAATAGCGAGTCCGGTATCGGCCTCGACTGCATCAACCAGATCGGCGCCGCGCTGAGCGACACCTTCGAGTACGGCGCGAACAATGTGGGCGCGACCGGTTCCGCGGGTGATGCCTAACAATGTTCCGCGAGCGCCGTAGTCCCAATTCGGGGTTCCGAGTCCGAGTAGTGCAGGCACGTACACGACGCCATCGGTGTCACCGCATTGTTGTGCAACGAGGTGCGAGTCGGCGGCCGAATCGATAATGCCGAGGTCGTCACGCAACCATTCAATGTTGGTGCCGGCTGAAAGCATGATGGCTTCAGTGCCCCACATGGTTTCGTCGCCGCGCTGCCACGCGACGATTGGGAATGTCCCTGCGTTGCCGCGCGCTGCTGATGTCGGACGGTTGGGGCCGACCACGAGGTCAAGCATTCCGCCAGTGCCGAACGTGATCTTTGCCGGGCCGGGACGCACGCATCCCTGACCGATAAGCGAGGCTTGTTGGTCGCCGGCGATGCCACAGATCATTGGAGCGCCAGCTAGGGCAGATGCGGGAGCGATCGGTCCGCTTGAATCGACAATGGTGGGCAGTGTCGAGCGAGGGATGTTGAGTTTCGCGAGAAGCGCATCATCCCAATCAAGCGTCTCGACCGAATACAGCCCAGTAACAGCGGCGTTTGATGCGTCGGTGACGTGAGCAGCGCCTTCGGTGAGTGTCCAGACGATCCAAGAGTCGACGGTTCCGACACAAAGGTTGCGGCTGCGGTCTGGATCGGCGTTGTCGAGAAGATGCTTGATCTTTGTCGCCGACTGATTCGGAGCGAACCGCAATCCCTCGGCCTGAAAAACGAGGCAATCGCCCAACGTTCTGAGGTCCTGCCAGCCAAGGCCGGGTGCGACTGGTTGGCCCGTTACGCGGTCCCACACGATGGTGGACGCTCTCTGGTTGGCGATTCCAACTGCATCAACCGGGCCACTATCGGCAAGTGCGGCTCGAGCGGTTGCCAGTGCTGCAGCGGCCATACGCGTCGCGTCGAACTCGACGAGTCCTGGTGCCGGGGTGTCAGGGAGAACCTCTTCGCGAAACTCGACCGCGATAGAAGCGTCGGGGCGCACGATTGCCGAGCGAACACCCGAGGTGCCGATATCAACAACAAGGATGCTCATTGCGTGCGAGCCCCTCGTGAAACCGCGACCATCGCACCAATCGTGCCGAGTGACGCAAAGACAAGGGCGAAGAGAACGATGCCTAAGAGCAAGACGGCTGGGTCGGAAAATTCCCGAGTGGCGATGAGGTACACAACCTCTGCGCCGAGGAATGTGACGACGCCGGCGGCTGCCCCGTGGGGGAGTGCATGTGGCGGAAGTGGCCGACCAGCGGCATAACCCGCCAATGCCCCTGCGAAAAAGATGATTGCCAACATCAAGCCAGCAAGCGCAGTCCCAGAGAACACCGTGCGCTGAAGGATTGCTGCTGGTAATGCGAAGCAGAGTCCGTTGAATGCACCAATGAGAATCACGCGACGATCGAACATTCCCATCAGGCGGGTTCACCAAATCCAGTGGGGGCAGTGCCGAAGTTGGTGGGCATGCCGAGCTTTCCGGGATTGAGAATGCCGTTGGGATCGAGCGAACGTTTCATTGTGTGCAATACAGAAGTTGCACCTTCGCCAAGGGCTTGGGCCATGAACCGTCCGCGGTTGAGCCCGATGCCGTGGTGATGGCTGAGAGAGCCGCCGTGAGCAAGTGCCGAGGTTGTTCCTGCATTCCATGCGCCGAGGTACATGGGTTCAATCGCATCTGGTCCTTCGGTTGCTGCTTTGCCAGCAAAGGTGAAATACAAACACGCGCCATCGGAATAGGAATGAGAGAGGTGAGCGGTAGAGGAGATCACTCCTGGCGTAGAAGCAATGGCGTCGCGTACGGCCGGGTAGAGGGTTGGCAGGTCAGTCCACGAAACGGTGAGTTCCATAGTGTCAACCATGTAGCCGCGCGAGATGAGCGCTTCTAACGCGCTCACATCGTTGCGGTGTCCAAACCACTTGGCGACGAGTTCAACGTCGAGTGGTTTCGCATCGGCGCATTCTTCGGCGGTAATGGTTGTGGTGGCATCGACGGTTGCCTGGTCGCCTTCATCGAATGCCAACAAAACGGCAACGTCGCCGGTTTTCCAATTGCGGTCGGCTTCGGCGGCGTCGTAGAGGCGAAGAGCGGCAGGGGCAAGTCCGCGCTGGATAATTCGGCGACAAGCGTCGGCACCCGCTTCAAAAGTTGGGTAGGCCCATGCACTGCTGTGGTTTGCAGTTGCTATCGAGCGAGCACGTAAGCGCGCTCCGGTGATGATGCCGAGCGTTCCTTCGGAACCCACGAACAATTGAGTGAGGTCGGGACCAGCCGACTGGCGGGCATGGCCACCGGTGTGGACGATTGTTCCGTCGGCGAGAACGACATCGAGGCCGATCACGATGTCTTCGATCTTTCCGTAACGATTGGAAAGTTGTCCGGCACCGCGACAGGCGAGCCAGCCGCCCACCGTGGAAAGGGCAATTGACTGAGGCCAGTGGCCGACGGTGAGGCCGTACTCGGCTTGCAGTAGATCTTCGAAGACATCGCCGAACATCCCCGCGCCAACGTCGACGATTTCAGAAGTCAGATCAACAGATCGAATGCCTGTCAATCCACACAGATCAAGGACGACGCCACCAAACAATGGAATGGAACCACCCACGACACCGCTACGACCGGCGGCAGCGGTGACGGGAATGTGGTTGTCATTGCACAGTCGCAAAATTGTCGAGACCTGCTCAGTCGTGGTGGGCGATATGACCACTGAAGCGATCTGGCCGACTTCAGCGCTACTAGCGCGAGTCATGATGAGCGGCCACCAGTCGCGACTGGCCTCAACGAGAGTTGAATGATCGAGCGAAAGTGTCGCTCCGGTTGCGCGTAACTGAGCGATCACGTCCTCTGAGACATCGACCCGAGTTGTGGCGAAATGGGCCTGACCATTTGCAGCATCAAGAGCAATGGGAGGTGTCGGATGATCTGGCATCAGGCGACGATAGCTGCGAGTTCTTCGTCGATGCGGGCCCGATAATCGGCGACCTGTCGAGCTTGTTCTGCTTCGTCCCAACCGAGCTCGGGAGCAAGTAGCGCGGCGACCGCAAATGCGGCATCGGCCGAAGCATCGCGAACTTCGAGTCGGGCTCGTGTGCGGCGACTGAGAATGTCATCGACCGTGGTGGCCATTTCATAACGAACGGCAAAGATGGCTTCGGCTCGCAAGTAGGGCAAACCAGGCACAAGAAGTTCGGCCATCGAGGGATCGGACTCAGCAATTGCGAGCACGGTCGTTGCATCTGATCCGTATCGATCGGCGAGACGACGAACTTCGTCACCACCGAGGGGTGAGAGCGAGTCGGCCGAGGCCATCAACTCTTCGTATCCGTTTGCGCCATGGATTTTCAGATTTTTGGTCTTGCTGCGCTGGCGAAGTCGGGTGACGCGATCGGCATCGAGAACTTCAGCGAGCACTTTGTCGATCGTGTCGGCGGCCATCTTGCGATAGGTCGTCAACTTGCCGCCGGTAATGGTGACGACGCCGGAATCGGAACGGCGTACGTTGTGGCGCCGAGAAAGATCGGCGGTGCGGCCAGATGCCTCGGGGTCGGCAACGAGTGGACGCAGGCCTGCCCAAGTTCCGAGAATGTCGTCGGTGCTGACGGTTTCAGTGATTGCGCCGTTGAGTGCACGCAACAAATACTCAACGTCTTCCTCGTTGCACTGTGGATCGTCGACGGGACCGTTGTAATCGGTGTCGGTGGTACCAACGAAGGTGAATTGTCCCCACGGAACGACAAAGACGGAACGCTTATCGCCGGGGACAGGGATGACGGCGGCGACGGTATTGCGCACCTTCGACCATGGGACCGTTATGTGGACGCCCTTGGCCGGTCGAATCGAATGTGGATGTTCGGCTTCGTCGAGCGCGCGAACGTCGTCTGACCAAACACCCGCCGCGTTGACGACAGCCTTGGCTGCAACGGTGAACGTGCGTCCGTCGGCAGTGACGACCACGCCGTTGACTTTCCCGTTGACATCTTTATGAAGGCTCACGACGTCTGTGCGGTTGACGATCGTTGCCCCAAATCGAAGAGCTGCAGTGCGTGCAACGCTCACCACTAGGCGCGCATCGTCGGCTTCCGCGTCGTAGTAGAGATAGGAGGGCATCAATTTTTCCGCGGGGAGTGTTGGGAATAACTCAAGTGCGCGCTTCTTTGAAACCCGCTTGTGCATCTTGCCGATGCGAAGACCGCCAGTGAGGTCATACATCCACATAGCGCTACCCATCGCCCTCGCCAGTTTGCGATTGACAACACCCTTCGATGACAAAATGGGAATGAGGAACGGCAGCACCTTCACGAGGTGGGGTGCATTACGGCGAAGAATCTGGCGTTCGGCAAGTGCTTCGTACACGAGTCGAATATCGCCCTGTTGGAGATAACGGATTCCGCCATGAACCAGCTTTGAGGACTTCGATGAGGTTCCGCTGGCGAAATCGTTACGCTCAACGAGGGCAACGCGAAGGCCTCGTGATACTGCGTCGAGGGCACATCCAACCCCGGTGATCCCGCCACCGATGACAACAACGTCGAAGTTGGTGCTTTCCAAGCGCTGTAAGGCGTCGGAGCGATTAAAGGCAGCGGAGTTCATGCGGCTGAGCCTAGAACGGGCTGGTCTGGAGCGCCTGATCGCCTGACCTGCGGAAACTCTCATTTAAGGGAGACGCGTATTCGGTTTGTGTCGCCGGGCCGGGGGAGTCAATACTCCTCTTTCCCTATTCGCCCGCTCCGCAGGAGCCGTTCTGTTCCAATGACAAACACTTGGCACTCCCTGGCCGCCTGCATGGGAATCGATCCCGAGATCTTCTTTCCCGACCCCGAGGACGATTCTGATGCCCTTACGGCCAAGCTCGTATGTGCTGAATGCCATGTGCGGGAGGCCTGTCTGGAGCATGCTCTTGCTGTGCGAGAGAAAGATGGCATCTGGGGTGGGGCCACGGAACGGGAACGACGACGAATGATTCGTCAACGCCGTCGGACGGCCTGAACATGGAATGGCCGGCTCTGATCTCGACGCTTGTCGCCGGCTCTGATCTGACATCGGAGCAGGCGGGCGACGCGCTGCACGAAATCCTCGCGGGCGATGCCACCGACGCTCAGATTGCCGCGTTCTTGATCGCGCTTCGTATGAAGGGCGAGACGATTGGGGAAGTCTCGGCGATGGTCGATGCGATGCTCGAGTCGGCAGCGCCGATCGAACTTCCGCCAGGACCAGACGCCATTGACATTGTGGGCACCGGCGGAGCTCCGAGTCGACGCGCCCACGCCTTGAATGTTTCGACCATGGCCAGTTTCGTGGCTGCGGGGGCTGGCGCCCGTGTGGTGAAGCATGGAAATCGCAAAGCCTCGTCGACCTCGGGTTCGTTTGATCTTCTCGAAGCGCTCGGCATCCCGATTGAACTCGATGGACCAGGTATTGCGCATTGTGTTTCTGAAGCGGGAATTGCTTTCTGTTTCGCCCGATCGTTTCATCCGGCAATGCGTCATGCCGGACCAGTTCGTACGCAACTTGGAGTGCCCACGGTTTTTAACTTCCTTGGCCCGCTTTCACACCCAGCCCGAGTACAACGCCAAGTGATTGGTGTAAGTGATCAGCGCATTGCTCCGATTGTGGTCGGGGTACTGCAACAGCGCGGAGCACCACGAGCCCTAGTTGTTTCGGGCGACGATGGCATGGACGAATTCACAACGACGACAACCAGCACCGTTCATGAATTGCGTGATGGCGCCGTCAACACCACAACATTCGATCCCCGTGATGTTGGTATTGCGTTCGTTTCGCCTGACGCAATCGCCGGTGGTGGGCCTGAGGTCAACGCCGATATCGCCGGGCGAGTTTTCGCTGGTGAATCCGGGGCCTATCGAGACATCGTTTGTTTGAATGCCGCTGCGGGCCTGTTCGTGGCTGGGATCGTCGACGATCTTGCGAGCGGTGTTGAGAAAGCGCAGGAGTCAATCGATAGCGGAACTGCTGCTGCAGTTCTTCAACGATTGATTAGCGCCGCGAACGACGTAGCGAACTAACAAACTCGCTGTCATCAACCGCTAGTCCCTTGCGGGGAGAAAACGACGGCAAGGCTGGCAGTGTCGAGACGAGTACGCCGTCGCAGTGGTCGAGCGTGAGATCGGGCGCGGACTGATCAAGCCACGACGCGATGCAACCGAGTTCATCGGCGAGTTCACGGTCGAGGGGGACCAGTGGCGAGTCAGACGGCAACGTTGGATCGCCGGAGGTGGGCGAAAGACCGAGATTCGGTAGTTCGCCCTCGCCCCAGGCTGATTGCAGGCGTCCGTGATCGAGAGCAACGCCACCGAGTGGCCCGAGATCGATATGTATGTGTCCGGCCCGACGGAGTTGGTCGAATTTCCGTTGTCGGCGGATGGCGCCGGCCAAAGCGTTGGCGCGGTCGCGAACATCGGCGGCTTCTTCGAAACGCTCTTCCCGAGCAAGGGCGGTAATGCGGTCGGCGAGCGGCGCAAGGAGAAGATTGGGCTCAAGAGTGAGACCACGAACCGCTCGTTCGACAACGAGTTCGTAGTCGGCGGGCTCGACTCCGCCAGCACACGGACACATCGACACGCCAAGTTGGGCAGCGGTGCACGGTGCGTCACGAAGCGCGCGCTTGCCGACCCTTCCTGCACAGCGGCGAAGCGGAACCGAGGTGTGAATGGCATCGACAACGCGTTGGGCCGATGAACGTGAAGAAAGTGGGCCGAGATAGAGAGCGCCGTCGTCGCGTGCAGCTTTCACAATCGACAAGCGTGGGAAGATCTCTGACAGCGTGAGCTTCACATAGACATATCGACCCCAGTCTTTGAGTTGTCGGTTGTAGCCGGGCTTGTGTTCGTGGATCAGACGGATTTCATGGACTGCCGCCGAGAGCGGATGGGGATGCTTCACGTGGTCGATCTGGGTGGTTTCTCGGAGCAACGAACCGATCTTTCGACGGTCATCGCCGGAGAAGTACGAACGCACTCGTGCCCGAAGATTGGTGGCTTTCCCGATGTACAGAACATCGCCTTGCGAGTTGCGAAAGAGGTAGACGCCAGGTGATCGGGGTAACGAGTCGGTGAGTCGAAGTTTCTGGGCGCTGGCATGACCAGCCATTTTTGGGAGCGAAAGGAGATCGTCGAGACCAGTGACTCCTAAGCCTCCGG
>CAMCTW010000082.1 GCA_945878645.1 Bifidobacterium breve | reverse complement strand
CAATCAAGACCCATCTCGACCCGGCACGCCTGCGCGAGTTGTTCGACCTTAAGGGCAACGTCTACGCAACGCGTGGCGGCGCCTTCGAGGAGGACATCTATCCACCCTTTGCCCGGTTACGCGAAACGGGTCCGGTTCACGAAGGCATCCCGGGTCCACTCGTCGGTTTCCATGGTGCCGCCGTATTCCAGGGATTGCCCGAGCCTGACCGTCCGCATTACTCCGCCTTCGACTTCGCGACCTGCGACGCCGTCGTCCGCGACAGCGTCAACTTCTCGTCATCGTCACATGTGCCGGGATCCGAAGAAGCTCTGCACGAGGCATCGATTCTGAACATGGACGGCGAGCGTCACCATCGCTATCGCACCCTGGTACAACCGTCGTTCGTTCCCAAAAAGGCCCAATGGTGGATACAGAACTGGGTACAGGTGACGGTCGACTCGCTCATCGACAGCATCTCTGACGCCGGTGCCGCGGATCTCAACATCGAGTTCTTCGCTCCCATCCCGCTTCTGACCATCTGCGGCAGTTTCGGGGTCACCATCCCCGAGGCCCTCGACATCCGGCAGGCGGTCACCTCGGACGGTCTCGGTATCGATCGGTTCATGCAGATCGTCCATCCCCTCATTGCGGCGCGTCGTGCCGAGCCGGCCGATGATCTGATCAGTGTCCTCGTCGAAGCCGAAGTCACCCATGAGGACGGCACGCGACAGGTTCTGACCGACAACGAGGTTCTCGGTTTCGCGTTCCTGCTGCTCGCCGCCGGTTCGGGAACCACTTGGAAACAAATGGGAATCACGATGATGGCTCTGCTGCAGCATCCCGAGTGGCTCGAACGGGTCCGGGAGGATCGCTCGCTGCTGCGGAGCGTGATCGAGGAGGGACTCCGCTGGATGCCGACCGATCCGGTCTTCGCCCGCTACGTGGTCAACGACGTCACTCTCGGCGGTGTCGACATCCCCGCCGGAGCCGTCCTGCACGTCTGCTTTGCCGAGGCCAACCGCGACCCGGCCCGCTGGGAACGCCCCGACGAGTTCGATCCATCCCGTCCCCTCCAAAGCCATCTGGGGTTCGGTGGAGGTCCACACATCTGCATTGGAATGCACGTCGCTCGTGCAGAGATCTCGACCGCCATCGACGCGCTCATCGATCGTCTGCCGGGGCTACGACTCGACCCAGATACCCCGATCCCGCAGATCACGGGCATGTACGAACGGGGATATTCATCGGTTCCCGTCAGGTGGGATCGGTGAGCGAAACGTCCATCCCTGCCGCAAGTTATGAGCAAGAGATCTTCAACAGTGCGTCCGCCGGTCGACGACGGTCGCGTGAAGAGCTCGTTGCACTCCTCCGGACATGGATTGCCGATCGTTTCGAATCAGAGGACCTTCAACTCCTTGATCCGCGCACACCACTAGGAGCCGGAACTTCGAGCGAAACGGTTCTGGCCACTGCACGGTGGACCTCCGATGGTCGTTCGCAGTCGCGCGACATCGCTTTCAGGATCGCTCCCGACTCGTTCCAATTATTCTTCGAACCGGTCTTCGAAAACCAGTACCGAGTGCTCGATATTCTTTATCAAGAAGGTTCGGTGGCAGTACCAGAACCACTCTATTTCGAGAGTGACACCGCGGTCCTCGGACTCCCTTTCTACGTCATGGGACAGGTTCACGGCCGAGTTCCTGTTAGTTCGCCCCCATACAACTCCGCGGGATTCCTCTTTGAAGCGACACCGGCACAGAGACGGGTCGCATGGGAGACCGCCATGGACCAACTGTGCCGGGTGGCGAAGGTCCCGGTCGCCCAGTTCACCATTCTCGATGAGCCCCGGTTCGGCGAATCCGGTCTGGTTCAGCAACTTGAGTACTGGAAACAGGGCCTCGGCTGGTACTGCAATGGTGAGGTTCCCGATGAGGTCCACCAGCTCGATGAATGGCTCCGATCCAACATCCCACCCCAGGCAGTCAATGGATTCGCGTGGGGGGACGCTCGAATTGGGAACATGGCCTTCGATGACACGTTTGACTGCGTCGGAGTCTTCGACTGGGAGCAGGCCAACATCGGCGGCATCCATCAGGACCTCGGCTGGTGGCTGTTCTTCGACCATTTCCATAGCGAAGGACGCGGCCATGTGCGGCTCGAAGGCCTAGGTTCTCGCGCCGAGACAATCTCGTACTGGGAGGACAACGTCGGCCAGTTAGCCGGCGATACCACTTGGTACGAAATCTTTGCCGCCTACAAGGTTGCGATTCTTTCGATCCGGAGCTTGCTGCTCGTACACGACCCCAACGCGCTAAAGGTCGAGAGCAATCCCACTCTTGCTCGCGCGTGCCAGATGGCCGATCTCAGGACAGGACCATGAACCATTCCTCCGCCCCGCTCGAACTCGACGTCGTGTTGTCACCCGAATGGCTGACTTCTGCTCTTGGTGCGCCAGTTGCCGAAGTCGCGATCACCGAACGTATCGACAACCTTGCCTCGAAAGTGCGGTTCAGTGTCGCTTTTCAAGGGGCGGGAAGAACTGACGGTCTCGATGCATTCTGCGTAAAGGGTTACTTCCTCCCCGAGAGCGCTTCGTGGTGCAACCTCGGGCAACTCGAGGTCCTCTTCTACCGTGACCTCGCCCCTCTTGTTGATGTCGAGGTGCCCTTATGCGTTCACGCCGCGATCGATGCCGATACGGGTCACGGCATGATCATCATGCGCGACTTGGTCGAAGCCGACTGCACCTTTCTCACCGCCATGAGCGCCTACAGCGTCGATCAAGTGTCACAGACCCTGGGCGAACTCGCGAAGCTCCACCATTCCGACCCGACTTCGAATCTCTCGGGAACAGACTGGCTTGCACCGCGCCTCGACGGATACCTCGGAGTCATGTCACAGGAACGCCTGCAGGAACTGCTCGATGATGGCCGGGCTGCTGACCTCCCACCCGAAATTGTCGACGCGGGCAGGATCCGGTCGGCGTTTTCGACGCTTGCTAAATGGGCTTCAAAGAACCCTGACTCAGTCATTCACGGCGACGCCCACGCCGGAAATTTGTACCTGACTCCATCCGGCAAACCAGGGCTCATCGACTGGCAGGTACTCCAACTCGGCCCCTGGGTTCTCGACGTTGCCTACCACGTTGCCGCGGTTCTCGATGTCGAAGATCGCGAACGGAACGAACGCAGTCTTCTCAACGACTATCTATCGAACCGCACATCGATGGGCGACGATATGCCCTCGATTGATGACGCCTGGGATATGTACCGTAACGCCCTGGCGTATGGGTTCTACATGTGGAGCATCACACACCGAGTTGAGGTTCCGATTCGCAACATGTTCTTCAAACGCCTCGGCAGTGCAGTTGCGCACCACGAAACTCTCAACCGACTGGGCGCCTAAGAACTCACAAACAGGCGTCGTCCAAAATTCTCAACGAGCGTTTTTTGTCAAGGGTCCGATCAGGTCTCCACCGCAACCGTGACCCGGTGAAGATCCCGCTTCTGTCCGTCGGTGTCACCCACCACCCGGTGCTGGAGACAACGGTTGTCCCAGATGAGCAGGTCCCCGTCGTGCCAGCGATGACGGTAGGTGTATTCGACGCGTTCGAAGAGTGAGTACAGGTATGTCAGCAATGGTGCCCCCTCTTCGACTGTCCAGCCGTCGATGTTCTTCACATAACAGGAATTGACGTTGAGTAACTCACGCCCGGTCTCTGAGTGGACCGCCACCATTGGATGTACCGAGCGAATGTCATCGATTTCAAGACCTTTCGACAACGCCAGCGCCGTGCCCTCGTGGAGCGCACTCAGGCTGCGCAAGGTCGTCTTCAGCCCCTCACTCAAATCTTCGAAAACTCTGTACGAACTCGAGAACAACGTGTCGCCTCCGTAGGGAGGAACCGTTCGAGCCAGAAGGAAACTGAGTGCCGGTGGTGCTTTCGCGTAACTGAAATCGGTATGCCATGTCTCCGTGAGCGGATTGGGATCGTAGATCCTGATCATCTCCGGATACCCCTCGATGGGATCAACATACGGGTGGGGTTCGATGACTCCCCAAAGCCGGGCGAACTCGATCTGCTGATCCGGAGTCAACTCCTGCTGACCGCGGATGCAGATAACCAAATGTTCGAGCGACGCGCTGTGGAGTTGCTCGAACAGCACGTCGTCTACCTCATCGCGCAGGTCGATTCCAGTGATAATCGCTCCGAGTGAACCGGCCTCTTGACTGATTTCGAATCGTGTATCCATGCCGTTCCTTTCGGTACCGTTGATTCTCGTCGAATTACACCCCCTTCCGCACCGTTCGTCAGGGGTTTCCCGAACAGTGGGAAGGGAGTGCCCCCATCACTCGTCATGATGGAAATCGTTCTCGCCCTCAGCCCCTCACGGAGCCAGGTCGAGGCCAAACAGCGAAATGGCGTTTCCTCGTGCAATCTTCTTGATCAGGTTTTGTTCAAGATGGCCGAACTGTTCCGCTGCGGATCGGCGCGAGTGCGGAAAGGTGCCGTCTTGGTGGGGGTAATCGGTTTCGAACATCACCTTGTCCTGGCCGATCTTGTCGATCAATTGCACCCCAACGTTGTCTTTGAAGAAGCAGCTGTAGATCGACTGGTGGTAGTAGGTCGAGGGAGGCTCCGGGCACAGAACCTGGCTATGGCTCCATCCACGATGGGTGTCCCAGACATCATCGATGCGCTCGAGGAGATACGGAATCCAACCGATCTGACATTCGGCGTACATCATTTTCATTCTCGGATATCGAGCAAGAACACCGGAAAGCATGTAGTCCGTCATGCTCGCGATCGAGTTGCAAAAAATGATGGTCGCCGCCACCGCGTCGCTGGCATCCGGCGATGTTTGCGGGGTCTTCGTTCCTGATCCGATATGGATACACAAAACGGTCCCGGTCTCCTCACAAGCCTGGAAAAACGGGTCCCAATGTGAGGTGTAGAGACTTGGCAATCCGAGGTATGCCGGAATTTCACTGAAGGCAACCGCCCTCACCCCGCGGGCCGCATTTCTCCGCACTTCCGCGGCAGCAAGTTCGGGGTCCCATAACGGGACAAGGCACAATGGAATCAGTCGACCACCTGTATCAGCGCACCACTCATCGACCATCCAGTCGTTGTAGGCCTTGACGCACAGTAAGGCCAGATCCTTGTCGGTCCCACGGAGGAAGATCTGCCCAGCGAAACGTGGATAGTTCGGAAAACACATCTGGGCCTCGACACCGTTCAGCGTCATGTCGTCGAGCCGTGCCCCCTGCTGCCAGCACCCCGGACGCATTTGTTCGAAAGTGATGCCATCAAGCGTGATCTCGTCCGCCGGATATCCCGCTGCTGCGATGAGTCGCTTCACCGAATAGAAACTGTCCTCGTAATGCCACCAAGCCACCGGCTCGCCTTCGGTCCCCGGCGCTTCGATGTATCCGCCTCCGTCGAGAATCGGTGTTCCGGCGGGAAGGTATTCGACCCGCGGGCCAACTTCGCGCAGCGCCAGGGGCAGACGCGAAGTCCAGATGTCAGCTGGCTCGACGAGATGAGCATCAACATCAATGATCGGAGGGATGCGCTCGATCGCTGCCTCCCAATCGACAGTTGAGGTCTCAAGCTCGGCCACGCAGATTCCTTGCCTATCCCCGAGATCACATCCCGGAACTCATACATGATTTCTTATCATGTATAGGATAGCAATGTATAGGTCTCTGGCATCGATCGGTCGCAGACGGGCTCAATTTCGGCACCACAAAGGCTGCCTTGTCACAAGACTCAAAGCGATCTGCCGGTGATAAATCCGCTTAACAATTGAAGTTCTCGGGCGGATCCGGAAACCTTCAATCAACCGGCGATTGTGCTCAACTTTTCCCGAAGCAGTGGCCGAAGCCTTCCGCTTCAACCTGGAAAGATTCCCACCAGATGGTGTCGGAGGGGGGACTTGAACCCCCACGCCCTTGCGGGCACTAGATCCTTAGTCTAGCGCGTATGCCAATTCCGCCACTCCGACGTGGCCCCCCGGATGCGCCGAAGCGACCGGTTTGCGAGTCGTCAATCTAGCCCAGCGACCCCCCCATCTCGCCAACCGGCTGATCAGGTCGAGAATCGGACACGTTGATGTGCCGGACAAGGCAGGATGTTGACCTCATTCATCACCCCGTCCGCAGGAGCTTCTTCAATGATCGGAAAAAACCGCCGCATTCTTGTAATCGGCGCAGGCCCGGGCGGCATCATCTCCGCCTACCAGTTCCGTGAAGCGGGTTACACCGACGTCAAGGTTCTTGAACGAGATGGTGACGTCGGTGGCACGTGGCAGCGCAGTCGCTACCCAGGGCTTTCCTGCGACGTCATGATCCATGCCTATTCGTTTTCGTTCAACCTCAATCCAGCATGGCCTCGTTCGTACGCGTCACAGCCTGAGATTCTCGAGTACATGCGCGACTCCGTCGACGCTCTCGAACTTTGGCCGATGATCCACTTGAACACTGGCGTGTCCAGCGCGACATGGAACGATAAAACTGCCGAATGGGTCGTCACGACATCGAATGGCGAAACGCTTGTCGCCGACATCGTCATCAGCGCCCAAGGAATGTTCGGCGAAATAAAATGGCCCGACATCGCTGGACGCGATTCATTCTCCGGAACATTGATTCACACCGGCGAATGGCCTCACGATCTCGACATAACGGGCAAGCGCGTCGCCGTCATTGGCAGTGCTGCAAGTGCGGTGCAAAGCATTCCCGAAATCGCCAAGCTTGCAGACACCCTGTATTCCTTCCAGCGGTCGCCTCAATGGGTGCTTCCCAAAGAAGAATTTCCGATTCCTTCAGAACAGATCGAAGAGTTTCGAACCAATCCGGAAGCGCTTCAGGGCTACCGCAACGCGATCATGGACTACATCGGCCCGAATGCACCGTTTAGCAATAAGGAAATTCTCGGTGGAGCCGAATGGGCTGGCGCCGTCGCCATCTCAGTGATCGACGATGAAAAGACCCGTCAGGGGCTCACCCCACACGTTCCGTGGGGCTGCTTCCGCCCATTGTTTTCGAACGATTACTACCCGGCCTTTAATCGGCCGAATGTCGAGCTCATCACCGATGCCATCGATCGCATCACTCCAAACGGAATCGTGACCACCGACGGAGTTGAAAGAGAGGTCGACGTCATTGTGTGTGCCACCGGATACGTAGTCGACAAGTTCGCCTCACGCATTCCCTTTACCGGTCGTAATGGTCGAAGCCTTGACGACGAGTGGATCGATGGCCCCGAGGCCTATCTGGGTGTGACCACTACCGGCTTCCCGAATCTGTTCATGTTGTACGGACCAAACAACAATGCCGGTTCACTCATTCAAATGGCGGAATATGAGGTCGGCTACGTCCTCGAGTTGCTCTCCCAAATGGACAGCGACGGAATCGACTGGATCGATCCCCAACGTGAAGCAATGGATGCGTACAACGCTGAACTACAACAGGCCATTGCTGGCGTCGACGTGTGGCACGCAGGTTGCGGGCATTACTACGAGAGCGCGTCAGGAAAAATCGTTACGCAGTATCCGTACTCGATGTATCACTACCGAGATTCTGTGGCGAACCCCGACCTGACTCCATTCGAAACCGGGCGCAAGTAACACCACCCACTCGTCGTACTCAGAGTCGTCCGGCATCCCTCGCTGCTTGTTCGGCCGCTGACAGTTGCGCATCAATAATGGCGAGCCCGCCATCCCAAAAACGCGGATCAGCAAGATCAACACCGACGATGCGACCCAGGTCTTCGGGTGATTTCGAACCACCGGCGCGCAACATATCGAGATAGGCCGGGACGAATGCCTCGCCCTCGGCCTCGTATCGCGCATAGACCGCTAATGCGAGCAATTGCCCGTAGGCATAGGCGTAGACGTACCCAGGTGAGCCAATGAAGTGAGGGATGTAACTCCACCACGAGCGATAACCCGGAGTGAGTTCCACCGCGTCGCCGAGCATGGCGCGTTGAGTACTCTCCCACGCGTCGGCGAAGTCTTCGGTTGATAATTCGCCTACCTCCCGGCGGTGAGTATGCACGGTGTTCTCAAAACGGTTCATGGCGATTTGGCGGAACACTGTTGCGATCTGACCTTCAAGACTCTCTGCGAGAAGAGCGAGGCGGGCGTTCGGATCTGTTGTGTCGGCGAGGAGTCGACCAAAGGTGACTGTTTCACCGAACACCGATGCGGTCTCGGCCAGCGTGAGCGGTGTCGATTGGTGAAAGACGCCTTGTTCGCGAGCGAGATAGGCGTGGAGACCATGCCCGAGTTCATGGGCAAGGGTGAGAACGTCGCGACGGCGACTGGTCCAATTCAGCAAAAGAAATGGATGCGCGCTCGGGACGGTATAAGCGCAGAAGGCGCCTGGCCGTTTGCCCGGTCGCACAGGCGCATCGATCCAGTTCTCGTTGATGAACGTGTCCACAATCCCGGCTAACTCACTCGAGAACGAGCCATAGGAATCGAGGACGATGTCGGTGGCCTCTGACCACGAGAACTTCTCTTCGACCGACGCGATCGAAGCGTTGCGGTCGTAGTCGGCGATGCGATCGACGCCAAGAAGTTGCGCCTTCAACCGGTACCAACGCTGAGGGATGTCGTAGCGATCGACGACCGCATCGACGAGTGCTTGCACCGAGGAATCACTCGCTTGATTAGCTAGGTTTCGGCTCGCGACCCACGACGAGTACGAGCGGAGTCGATCGTCTGTAGTCTTATCAGACATCAGCGTGTTGAACACATAGGCACGCGTTCGTAATCCGGGTTCAAGTGCGATGGTGATTGCGTCAGCAGCGATACGGCGGTCATCACGATCTGGCGAACCCAAACGCGACAGTCCCTGTTCAAGACTTGTAGGCCCTTCGGGGAGTTCGATGACGATGGCGGAACTCAGTTCATCAAAAAGCCGACTCCATGCCGATGAACTCGTTACGTCTTTCTCGGCGAGAATCTTCTCTTCGGGCTCAGTCAGCAAATGTGGCCGATAGCGACGAGCCGACTCGAGGTAGTAGCGACAGAACGCAAGGTCCTCTGACTCAAGCAGTACTGAAGCCCGTTGTTCGGGGACCTCAGCCCATTCCAATTCAAGAAAGATCAATCGAGTCGACAATTCCGTCGCTTGCTCTTGAAACTTCTGCATGGCTGCGCCACGCGCTGGGTCTGACGTATCGACCGAGAATCGCAGCGACACCCACGAACCCGCTCGACCAAGTCGATCCTGAATCTCGGCCAGTGTCGACATAGCGCTCACAAGTTCCGGCACTTCGAGTTC
>CAMCTW010000081.1 GCA_945878645.1 Bifidobacterium breve | reverse complement strand
GGTCCCTGTCCGACTGTGCCTGGTACATCGCCAGAAGATCTGACCGCGTCGCAAAGCCTTCAAGGGCTGTTGCTGAGCCGTCGAGAGCGGAGAAAGGATCATCTGCTTGGGCCCAATAGACGAACATGAGTCCGAGGTCGGCGAGCGGATCTCCGAGCGTGCAGAGTTCCCAGTCGAGTACTGCGACGACCGAACCGCTCTGATCGACAATGCAATTATCAAGCCGATAATCGCCGTGGACGATCGTTGCATGACCCTGTTGGGGAATTGCTTGCGAAAGTCGTTGGTGAAGTTCTGTCATCTCAACGATTGCGTCGTCTTTCGTAGCTTCCCACTGACGCTGCCAACGCGACAGTTGCCGCTCGACGTAGGACTCTTTTCGGCCGAGATCTCCGAGACCAACTGCATCGACATCGACCGCGTGGATCTTGATCAGATTGTCGATGAGCGAGCGTCCGGCGTTCGTTCTTGCGGCAATCGTCAGCTCGGAACCAGCGGCGGCGTCGCGAGCGATAATTCCGTCGACAAATTCCATTACATAGAACGGAGCGCCGTTCACGGTTTCATCTTCGCAAAAGCCGACGACGGGAGCGACAGGAACATCTGTAGAGCTCAGTGCGTTGATGATTCGAAACTCTCGACTCATGTCATGTGCAGTAGCGAGAACATGACCGAGAGGAGGACGGCGAAGGACCCAGCGACGACCGACTGAATCGGTGACGGTGTATGTGAGGTTTGAGAGTCCACCAGCGATCGGATCGAACCGGATCGGCTCGACGAGATCAGGGACTCGATCGAGCATCCATGCAGTGAGATTTTTGGCGTCAATGCCAGCGACGTCGCTTGATGGTGCCACTTCAACTCCGAACTCAGGATCTCCACACGCTACCGGTGTCTCTTCGTGCTCCGCTTCCTGGCTGGGGGCCGTATCCTTTTGATTGTGATCATCGACGTAACTGACGCAACCCTTGAAGCCGAGGTCGTAAATCGGTCTCTCACGACCCCCGTGGTTGTTGATCTCTGGGCCCCGTGGTGCGGCCCTTGTAAGACCCTCGGTCCAATGATCGAGGCGGCAGTTGACGCCACAGGCGGTCAGGTAGTTCTCGCCAAGATCAACGTGGACGAGAACCCACTTTCTCAACAGGCGTTCCAGGTTCAGAGCATCCCGGCTGTTTTCGCTTTTGCCGGCGGCACAATCGTCAACTCTTTTGTCGGTGCGCAACCACAGGAGAAAATCGATGAGTTCGTGAATGGTCTGCTCTCGGCCGGTGAGCCCACTGAAATTGATCTCCTGCGCGAGCAAGGTGACGAGGTCTCTCTGCGAAAGGCACTTGAACTTGAGCCCGACAACGCCGATGTGATCGTGGATCTTGCCGAGCTTCTCGCTGGCGATGATCGCGGCGACGAAGCACTCGAACTTCTCTCAAAAATCGCAGAGACTGCCGAAACTCGTCGTATCGCTGCTTATGTGCGAAGCGGAACCGGAATGGCGTCTGACGAGCAGATTGAGAATCGCCTTTCGATTCTTCTTGCCGAAGTCAAGTCCGACGACAAGGCACGTCAAGAGTTCATCGATCTTCTCGAACTCTTAGGCCCTGCCGATCCCCGAACTGGCGCTTGGCGAAAGAAGCTCACCAACACGCTTTTCTGAGCGTCAATTAGTTCGTATCGCTCTTTTCGGAAGGCGCCAATGCCGGTAGGTTGCATTTGCTTTCTCCAATGATCGTGGTCTTTTCGCTATTGGCGTCTGGGCTGTGGAGGAGAGCACATGACAAATCAGGCCCACCGGGGAGGCGTTAGCGCCGGCGGCGGTAGTGAAGACGAGCAAGCACGCCGGGCACTCGATCGCCTACGTGTCGAGGGTGGCGTTGACGATCGGTCAAGTCGGTCCAGCGATTTCCGCGAAATCGCCAACGGCGTTGTTCACTGGGTGTCAGCATCGATGCAGCGGCTTGTACTTGGGGTCACTGCAGTTCTTTTCATCTCGCTCATCGGTGCTGTTGTGTTCGTGAGGTCCTCCGCATCTTCTACGCAGTCGGTGCTCGGTAGTTCGCCGGCGGACAATTCCCAAGTGGAGGGGGCAAGTACAACGACAACGACTGGTCCCTCAGTAGTTGTTGATATCGGGGGCGCAGTTCGTTCGCCTGGGGTCTATCGCTTGGCTCTCGGTTCCAGAGTCGTTGATGCGCTCGAGCGTGCCGGTGGCCCAGCAGAAGACATTGATACGACCCGCCTCAACCTCGCGGCTCCGCTGGTTGATGGTGAGCGGGTCTGGTTACCTCGAAGGGGCGAGTCACTCGAAGGCGTCGCTATTGGGCCTGCCTCACAAGGTGTCGGAGGCCAAGGGGGCCTGCAGTCGACAGCTCCGCTCGATCTGAACACCGCAACCGCTGAGCAACTCAACGAACTGCCGGGTATCGGTCCAGCGACGGCGAAGGCGATTATTGACACGCGCAAAGCTGCGGGTCGGTTTCGCTCTGTCGATGACTTGCTGACTGTCAAAGGAATAGGGCCAACGAAACTCGACGCGATTCGCAACAGTGTCGTTGTTCGGTGATGCGCTCACGGCTCTGCAAAGAGTGAGGCTCGCAAACCCGTCCATACAATTTCGTCAATTCCTGCGTCGGCACTTCGTGGTGTTCCTCGCGTGTGCATGTTGGAGCGGGGCACTGGTTCCGGTCGCTCTTCCAATGTGGACTGGCGTCGCAGTTTTGATTCTCGGCCTGTTGAGTCGTCGGATGTTGTTTGCGCTCGCTATGGGTTTCCTCGCAAGTTCGATGTTCTCGTTCAACGCCATTGCCGGGCTCGCGCCGGTCACTTCGCAGGCATGGTCGGGAACCATCACTCTCGTAAACGATCCGCAAGCCTTCCCGGGCCGTGTTGTGGTCATTGCGGATACCGATCTCGGCCGAGTGCAGGTGACCGCAGCCAGTTCGGTGGCCAGGGATCTTCGTCAAGCCGCGGCGTGGTCTGAGTTCACGGTCACAGGGTCGCTAAGGCCGTTGGCCAATCAGGAACGATTTCTGAGCCGGCATGTTCGGATGTCCCTTGTAGCAACAAAAGTGGAACCTCGGGACGGAGGGACACTTTGGCGTATTCCGGTCGAGACGGTGCGGCAACTGATTCGCAAGGGGTCGGAGGCTCTGCCGATTGAGCAGCGACCCGTGTACAACGGTTTTGTGATTGGAGATGATCGAGGAAGTGAAACGGCAGTTGTCGAATCTTTCGAAGAGGCGGGGCTTACTCATCTGCTCGTCGTTTCCGGAGAGAACCTCGTTTTTGTCATTGCCGTCGCAACTCCGCTCTTGGTCCGGCTGCCGCGTCGGACTCGAGTCGGAGTCACAATTGTGGTTCTCGTGCTGTTTGCCGCCGTCACGCGCTTCGAACCATCGATCTTGCGAGCGACAGCGATGGCACTGATCGCGCTGCTCGGTGTGGGGAGCGGCCGACCGATCGACGCGCGCGAGAGGTTGGCAGCAGCCGTGTCGATACTTCTGCTGATCGATCCACTGCTCGTTGAATCGCTCGGCTTCCAGTTGTCGATCGCAGCAACTGGGGGAATCACCTGCTTCAGTCGAGCAATTATGAGGGCCATTCGTGGTCCCGTGTGGTTTCGGCAGGTGTTTTCTGTGACGGTGGCCGCTCAAATGGCAGTCGCACCTCTTATCGTTCCGACCTTCGGACCAATGCCTCTGGCTTCACTACCAGCGAACGTCCTTGCCGGACCGATTGCAGGATTTGTGATGATGTGGGGGAGTTCAGTCGGACTGTTGGCCGGACTCGTGGGAAACGGGCCCGCGACCATCCTGCTCCTGCCCGTGCGAGCAGGGTTGTGGTGGATCCTGAACATCGCCTCTTGGTGCGCAGCCTTGTCCTTGCCTCGTCTCAATTTGGTTGCCATCACAGGATTGTTCGGATTCGGTTTCCTACTCTTTCAGTGGCGCTACGGCGGGAGAACCCGATCGTTGGAACATCGCCAAAGGCCCCCCGCCGGTTAGGGTCACGACGTGTTCTTAGACCTCGGCACCACCCGTTTCGACATCACCTACCGCGCCGTCGTCATGGGAATTCTCAATCGAACACCCGACTCGTTTTACGATCAAGGTTCGTACTTTGAGTTTGAGGATTTCCTTCGCAAAGCCGAGCAATTGGTTGCTGATGGCGCTGATTTCCTCGACGTTGGCGGAGTGAAGGCTGGTCCCGGCGAGGATGTTGGCGAGCAAGAAGAACTCGATCGCGTCGTCCCCGCTATCGAAGCGTTGCGTTCGAGATTCGACCTCCCGCTTTCGGTCGATACGTGGCGAGCTTCGGTGGCCAAGGCCTGCTTCGAGAGTGGCGCGTGCATTGGCAACGACATCAGCGGCTTCGCCGATCCTGATTACCTTGATGTTTGTTCCGCTGCAGGAGCGTCTGTGGTTGCGACACATATTCGCCTAGCGCCGAGAGTTCCTGATCCCGATCCCCAGTACGACGATGTGGTGCTCTCTGTCTGTGAGTTCCTCGCTGATCGTGCTGCACGAGCCCGGACCGCAGGAATCCCACGCGAACGGATCATGGTCGACGCCGGACTCGACCTCGGAAAATCTGAGCTGCAATCGAAAATTCTCCTTCGATCTTCAGACGCGTTGACTTCTCTGGGGTATCCAGTCTTCCTTTCTGCTTCGAATAAACGCTTTCTTTGGACACTCCTCGATGTCGAGCGCAGCTCGGCGGGAGACGGGACGATGGCCGCGCATTCACTTGGGATCGCTCTTGGTTGTCGCGTCCTGCGGTCACACGATGTTCGCAATGGACGACGTGTTGCCGATTCGATGGCCGCCATTTTGGAAGTTGCATGAACGTCAACCTTTCCTCGCCGGTGTTTTTGGTGAAGGGCAGTGACGACGTCATTCTTGGCGACGAGGTATCGGCACTTATTTCGCAACTCCTCGGCGACGACGATCGAACACTGCTTCTTGCCGAACTCTCGGTCACTGACCATGCGCTCGAAGACGGCGGCTACACCATCGGTCCGGTGGTCGATGCCTCGCAGACGTTCCCGTTCTTTGGTGATCGGCGCATCGTCCTTGTGCGAAATGCCGCGGTGTTTTCGACGAAAGATGCATGTGCGCCACTTGTTCATTACTTGAGCGATCCACTTGCGACCACATCGCTTGTGCTCGTGTGGGAGAAAGATCCGAGACCAAACAAGCAAACAAAAACCCCTGCCGTCCCAAAGACGCTTCTCGAGGCAATTACGAGCGCCGGGGGAGTCGTTGTGGACTCTTCACCAGGCACAGGGAAGGCGCAGAGCGGTTGGCTCGACGAGCGCATCTCTGATTCGAGCCTCAAATTCGATCCTGCGGCCAGGCGCACACTTGTTGATCATCTCGGAAGCGATGTCGGCCGCTTACCGGCGCTGCTCGAAATGCTTGAATCGGTCTACGGGGCGGGCACAAAAGTCTCCGCACCCGACATCGAGCCCTACCTCGGGATGTCTGGCGACGTCGCTCCGTGGGATCTGACTGATGCGATCGATGGCGGCGACGTCAGCGGCTCGCTCGATGTACTGAGCCGAATGATGGTTGGGGGTAGCCGTCATCCACTCCAGATCCTGGCAACGCTCTCAAACCACTACCTGCGAATGATTCGACTTGATGATCCGGAAATCCGTGGTGACAAAGAAGCGGCTGAGGTTCTCGGAATCAAAGGCAGCACGTTCCCCGCGAAGAAGGCTCTCGATGGGGCTCGTCGGCTCGGTAGCGACCGCCTAGCGGAGTTCGCCTCGTTGTTGGCTCAAGCCGATCTTGATCTCCACGGTGCGAAGGCTTGGCCCCCCGAACTTGTGGTCGAAGTCTTGGTCGCTCGCCTTGCTGGTCGAAACCGTTCTGCTTCAGGTCGTAGTCGGCGCTGATCGAATCAGTAGGCATTCACCGCCGTGCAAAACGAAAAGAACCGGAGCAATGCTCCGGTTCGTGATCGTTCTTACGCCACTCGGCGCTTCAGTTACTTGGTGGCGGCGTTGACGCGAGCCATGAGGCGGCTTTTGCGGCGTGCTGCCTGGTTCTTGTGGATGACGCCCTTGGAAGCGGCAGTATCGATGCGTTGGATCGCGAGACGGGCCTGCTCGGCGATATCGGCGCTGCCTTCATCGGCGGCGGCAAGTACACGCTTGGTGCGTGTCTTCATTTCGGAACGCACAGCCTTGTTGCGAAGGCGGGCCTTCTCGCTCTGACGGTTTCGCTTGATTTGGCTCTTAATGTTGGCCACTGGGGTCCTCTGTTGTTGAAGATTTGATGTGATTCGGGGGATGGGGTGGAGGTCAAAAGACCGGCCCCGTACACGGATCGGAAAGCATAGCGGGCAGAGGGCTCATAGTCACAAGAGCGGGAATTCCGGCCGTGGCCGTCTAGGCTCTTGAGGCCCCTCGCCCTAAGGACAACTGCCTTCGTGGCCCCCCTCGACAGCATTCGAAACCTCTGCATCATCGCCCACATCGATCACGGCAAGTCCACACTCGCGGATCGCCTGCTCGAGTTGTGTGGCGCGGTCGATCCTCGTGAGATGCGAGCGCAGTACCTCGACTCTATGGATATTGAGCGTGAGCGGGGCATCACGATCAAGCTCCAGAGCGTTCACCTCAACTATCGAGATCACCGCATCCACCTCATCGACACCCCTGGCCATGTCGACTTTGGTTACGAAGTCAGTCGCTCACTGGCCGCTTGCGAGGGCGCCATTCTTCTCGTCGACGCCGCCCAAGGCATCGAGGCGCAAACCCTTGCCAATTGCTATCTCGCTCTTGAAAACAATCTTGAGATTGTGGCGGCGCTTAACAAAATTGATCTTCCTGCAGCCGATCCCGATCGCTACGCCGCCGAAATTGAAAAAGTCCTCGGCATTCCCGCCGATGAGATCCTTCGCGTAAGCGCCAAAACTGGCGAAGGGGTTGCGGAACTTCTCGATGCGGTGATCGACCGCATCCCTCCTCCCGTCGGTGATCCTGATGCGCCGTTGCAGGGCCTCATCTTCGATTCACATTTTGACCAGTACCGCGGTGTTGTTTCTTCCGTTCGGATCATGCAAGGAACGCTCACTACCGGCGCTCGACTGAAGTTCGTTCAAGCGGGAGCGGTGTACAACGCGGAAGAGGTCGGCACGCGTCGTCCGGACCCAACCCCCATCGCTTCACTTGGAGCGGGTGAGGTTGGCTACTTGATCGCAGGCATCAAAGATGTAGGCGAGGCGCGTTCTGGCGAGACCATCACGAATCTTTCACAGCCTGCTCCTGCACTCGAGGGATACGCCGAACCACGACCAATGGTCTTCTGTGGTCTCTATCCCGTTGACGGCGATGAGTTCACGTCACTGCGCGAAGCTCTCGAGAAACTTCGTCTTAATGATTCGAGTTATACCTACGCACCTGAGAGTTCGGGTGCGCTCGGGTTCGGATTCCGTTGCGGATTCCTCGGACTCCTGCATATGGAAATCATCCGGGAGCGTCTTGAACGAGAGTTCAACCTTTCTCTGATCGCTACGGCCCCGTCAGTGCAGTACATCGTGCACCGCACAAATGGCGAGACCATGACGATCGACAATCCAAGCGAACTTCCGCCTGCTGTTGAAGTTGATCACGTCGAAGAACCATTCCTTCGTGCAACGATTCTCACCCCTACTGACTACACCGGCACGCTCATGGAGCTTTGCCAAGGACGTCGCGGCGAGATGATCAAACTCGAATACCTTTCGCCGGAACGTATGGAACTTGTTTATGAGCTTCCGCTCGCCGAAGTGGTTACTGACTTTTTCGATCAGATGAAGAGTCGCACACAGGGATACGCAAGTCTCGATTACGAACCAGCGGGCTATCGAGTATCCGACCTTGTGAAAGTCGACATTCTTCTAAATGCGATTGCGGTCGACGCGTTCAGCATGATTGTGCACAAGGAGAAGTCCTACAGCTACGGACTTCGGATGACCGAGAAGTTGAAGGAACTCATCCCTCGGCAATTGTTCGATGTCCCGATCCAGGCCGCGATCGGCGGTCGGATCATCGCTCGCGAGACAGTCAAGGCCAAGCGAAAAGATGTTCTTGCCAAGTGTTACGGCGGCGATATCAGCCGAAAGCGAAAACTTCTCGAGAAGCAGAAGGAGGGCAAGAAGCGAATGAAGAACATCGGTCGTGTGGAAGTTCCCCAAGAAGCGTTCGTGTCTGCTCTCCGCCTCGAAGATTGAGTCAAAGCCCGCTGGCACTCTCGTCCTTCGACTGCTTGCGAAGCGGGGCGCCGGGTAGCATTGCGGTATGCGTCGCTCGTTCGGCGCCCTGATTTCCGAGGTCCACATGCTTGACGAACGCAAGGCCACGATCCTCCGGGCGGTGGTCACTGAATACATCGAGACCGCCCAGCCCGTCGGCTCAGGTCACGTTGCGTCATCGTCCGAGATCAACGTGTCCTCAGCCACTGTTCGTAACGACATGGCCACCCTTGAAGCCGAGGGATATCTCGCCCAGCCGCATACGAGTGCTGGGCGAATCCCAACCGAAAAGGGCTATCGGTTCTTTGTCGATCAATTGGGTGGTCCGGGCAAGCTCGGTGCGACCGAGTCACAGCAAGTTCGTTCGTTCTTCTCGCGCACTCATGGCGAGATGGAGCAGATGCTTTCCGATACGAGTCGGCTGTTGTCCTCTCTGACTCACTACGCAGCCGTCGTAGTTGGACCACAACTCGAGGTCGCAACGATCAAGTCGATACAGCTTGTGTCGCTCTCGGCGCGAATTGTTCTCGTAGTGGTCGTCCTTTCGAATGGCTCTATTGAGAAGCACACTCTTGAGTTGGGCGCTGACACCGAAGACCTCGTGATCAATTCTGCTGATTTGCGCCTGTCGTCACTCGTTGTTGGTCAGACTCTCGCTGGTGTTGGTTCTGTTGATCTCAACGCCGCAGTCCTAGGTGAACCCGAAGACGTGTCGCTCATTATCCGAACGGCGCTCACTGAATTGCGCGGAGGCCATCGTCACGACGACCAGGTATTCATCGGGGGCACATCCGATATGGCGGCCTCGTTCGACGCCGTTCGAACGGTGAGTGAGATTCTTCGCATCCTCGAACAGCAACTCGTCGTTGTAAGTCTCCTCGAAGACGTGCTCGACCGTGGACTTTCTGTTGCCATCGGACGCGAGACGGGTAACGAAGCACTCGCCGATTGTTCGATTGTTGTCGCGCCATACATTGTCGACGGCGAGACCGCTGGTTCCATCGGAGTTCTGGGCCCAACGCGTATGCATTACGACCAAGCGCTTTCAGCGGTGGCGGTTGTAGCGAATCGTCTTGGCCACACATTGAGTGAAGGCTGAA
>CAMCTW010000080.1 GCA_945878645.1 Bifidobacterium breve | reverse complement strand
ACAACGATGGTTTTTCCCCAGAACTCACGAATGAATGGCAGTGCTTCGATGAGAACTTCAGCCGTGGCCATTGCCGGGCCAGCATGTGATGAGGGAGCCGATGCTCCTGGCTTCTTTGCGTTGTTCGCGCTCATGAGGTGCCCATGTTTTCGTCGATGTATGCGTGTGAAAGATCGTTGGTGAGAATTGTTGCTGTGCCCGTGCCAAGACCGAGATTGGCAACGATTTCTAGGTTGCGTCCCGACATGTGTTCAGCGACAGCGGCGATGTCGTGATCGGCATCGATGGCACCACGACACACCGTGATTCCGCCGTAGGAAACCGAGAAGGTTGAAGGATCGAAGTCGATACCGCAGGAGCCGAGATCACTGGCGATACGACCCCAATACGGATCACATCCGTACCAGGAGCACTTCACCAGATTGCTTCTAGACACGTACCGGGCACCGATAAGCGCTTCAGCGTCAGATGCTGCACCGGTGACGGTCATCCGAACCACTTTCGTGGCACCTTCGGCGTCGGCACACATCTGTGCAGCGAGACTCGCGCACGCCTCGGCGACAGCGAAATTGAGGGCGTTCTCGTCAACAGGACCAGCTAGTCCGCTGGCAAGCAGTAGAACTGTGTCGTTCGTTGAAGTGCAACCATCGACATCGAGGGCATTGAACGAATCCGCAACTCCGTAAACAAGTGCTGCTTTAAGTTGCTCGGGCGTGGCAGCAGCATCGGTCGTAAGTACTGCGAGCATCGTGGCCATGTTCGGCGAGAGCATCGCCGCTCCCTTGGCCATTCCGCCGACGACAAACCCATCGCCTTCCACAACAACCTGCTTGGCCACAGTGTCAGTGGTCATGATGGCGGTTGCGGCCGCCTGCCCGCCATCCGCAGACCGGGCTGCCACGACCGACGGGATGCCGGCGGTGATGACATCAATCGGCATGGGAATACCAATAAGCCCGGTAGAACACACCAGTACCTGCTGGGGCTCGACGCCGAGTACCGATGCAACCGCAGCGCACATCGCTTCGGCATCATCAAGACCTTGTTGCCCAGTGGCCGCGTTCGCGTTGCCGCTGTTAAGGACAACAGCAACGGCATGACCGGCAGTGGCTTTGAGATGGGTCCGCGTGGTGATTACCGGTGCGGCAGTCATCTTGTTACGCGTGAACACTCCTGCCGCAGAGACCGGAAGTCCGTCGGCGGTTGCCACGAGAGAAAGGTCGCGATTGCCCGATGCCTTAATTCCTGCAGCAACGCCGGCCGCAACGAATCCGGCTGCAGCGGTGACGCTCATGGGTAGACCCCAATCGAAGAAAGACCGGTTGCTTCAGGAATGCCAGTAAGGATGTTGGCGCACTGCACGGCCTGGCCGGAAGCACCTTTGGTGAGGTTGTCGATTGCTCCGATCGCAACGATGTGGCCTGTCCGTTCGTCGGCTCTCACCGTTACATGCGCTGTGTTGGAACCCAAACAGGCTTTTGTCGAAGGTGAACCGTCGGTAACGACAACGAATTGTTCGTCGGCATAAAAATCTTCGTAGATCTCGAGCAACTGCTCAGTACTCTGCGAACCAGTCGGCTTCAAGTAGCAGGTGGCGAGCATCCCCCGATTCATCGGTGCGAGATGTGGTGTGAAAAGTACAGACACGCTGGAACTCGTCGCTGACGCCAAAGTTGCGATGTTCTGTTCAATCTCAGGCGTATGCCTGTGGTTCAACAAGCCGTAAGCGGTGTAGTCCTCGTCGACGGTGCAGAACGTTGTATTCGGTTTCGGCGGCCGACCAGCACCAGAAACTCCGCTTGCAGCATCGACCACGATTCCGTCGAGGTGGACAAGTCCATTCACAACGAGTGGCGCAATCGCCAAGGTCGTGCACGTGGGATAACACCCCGGAACGGCAACCGCTGACGCGGTTGCGATGTGCGACCGGTACAACTCGGGCAATCCGTAGGCGAACTGAGGCAGAAGTTCGGGGCACGGATGAGATTCGCCGTACCACTGCGGGTAGAGCGATGCATCTTGCAGTCGAAAATCGGCAGCGAGATCAACGACCCACTTCACCTTCTGAACAAGTGTCGGCATAAGTGCTTGCGACGCGCCATGCGGTAATCCGCAGAACACCAGATCGACACCGTCGAGCAGTGATGGATCGAAAAGTTTGAACTCCACGTGGGCATAGGCCGCCGAAAGACTTGGGTAGAGATCGCCAACTGCTACCCCCGCCTGACTCTCGCCCGTCGCGAACGCGAGGTCGAACTCAGGATGGTTGGCGAGAAGCCGAAGAAGTTCCGCACCGGTAAAGCCCGAAGCGCCGAGAATGCCGACAGAAGTCACCTCCACACCTTACATGGTGATGCATGACAATGCAAGATTATGCAAAAGAGGCAGGACCGAACTCCTTCCTCACCCTCGGAGCGTTGCTCCCAGGGGGATGAGGGCCTCGACGACTGAGCGCTGAACGCCGCCGATGTCTTCATCGGTCAGGGTCCGATCGGGTGCCTGAAGACGCAAACGGTAGGCCAGACTGCGTCTCCCATCGGGGACCGGGTTGCCTCGGAAGACATCAAAGAGGCTCACGGTCACCAGCAACGGGCCCGCAGCCGACCGGACCGCCGCTTCGATCGAGGCCGCAGGCAAAGCATTGTCGACCTCGAAGGCCAGATCGAGGTCACTCGAGGGATAGCGGCTGATGTGGTGATAGCGGTGTTCGCCATGAGGCGCGGCGAGGGCGACACCGAGATCGAGCTGCAACCAAGCGACGCGCTCACGAAGTCCGAGGGCATCGAGGACACCTGGGTCGATCTCGCCAATCTCTCCGAGTTGCTCTCCCCCACGACGCAGTACGCCACTGCGTCCCGGATGAAGGCCAGCCGGAGGCGCCGATTGATCGATAACGACATCCTCGAGTCCGAGCGTTTGAGCGAGCAGCACCCAAACATTCGCAGCAGCCGTTGCATCACGACCAGCGAGAGCAAACGCGAGATGCTCACGCTCATCGGGAAGAGTCTCGCCAGACACAGGAAGCGCGAAAACTTTGCCAAGTTCGAATAAAGCAACGCCATCGGTCCGATGCGATTCGTTGTAGGCAATGGCCCGCAACAATCCAGGACGAAGCGACGTACGTAGGACGCTTTCTTCAGCCGCGAGCGGATTCGTGACCGTGACCGCTTCGGGCGGAAGCCCACAACGAGCGAGATCACCTGGAGCGAGGAACGGAAGCGGCATTGCCTCATGAATTCCGAGCCCAACAAGGATCTGTCGGATGCTGCGGCGATCGCGTTGAATCGGGGTCAAGGAACCCGTATGAGCAGAGGTCGGCGCGCGCCCGACGATCTTGCTGTAGCCGTAATGGCGAGCAATCTCTTCGATGACGTCGGTTTCGTTCGTTGTATCGGGGCGGAACGTGGGAACAGTCACAGAGAGAACATCGTCCTCTCCCCCAAGTTCACAGACGAATCCGAGCGGAGTGAGAAGGGAGATGATCTGCTCGGTTGAAATATCTGTTCCGAGAAGTTGATTGACGCGTGAGGTCCGCACACGAACCGCTGGAGTTGGTGCAAGTTCGCCGTTGACGGTGACGGAACCCTCAACAAGACGCGCTCCAGACGGGGCGAGCAATTCAGCAAGCCGGCGAGCAGCGAGATCAACGATGGCAGGATCAACGCCCCGTTCGAAACGAGCAGACGCTTCGGAACGAAGGCCCATAAACTTTGATGAGCGGGCAATCGCCATCGGCTGCCACCACGCGCATTCGAGCAGCACAGTTGTGGTGGTCTCAGAAATTTCGGTCGAGGCCCCTCCCATAACGCCTGCGATCCCAATTGCAGAATCGCTTGCATCGGCAATAACGCCATCGCGACCGCCGGTGAGATTGCGTTCGACGCCATCGAGGGTGGTGATGGTTTCGCCATCGCGTGCCCAGCGGACTCGGAGCGCTCCACCCGGCATCTTTGCGAGGTCGTAGGTGTGATTGGGCTGTCCAAGTTCAAGCATCACGTAGTTCGATGCATCGACCACGTTGTTAATGGGGCGCATACCCAAGGCGCTGAGGCGATCGGCGATCCAGCGCGGAGAAGGTTCGATCTTGATGCCGTCGATAACTCGAATGTGGAAAAGGCCACAGAGATCGGGGTCGATGATGTCCACTGACGTGATCGAGCTTGCGTCGCCAGCGAGTTCATCAACGTTGGGTGCCGGAATTGCGAACGGCAGACCGAGTCGCGCCGCAAGGTCGCGCGCAACGCCGGCAACCGACATTGCATCGGGACGATTGGGATTGATCTCGAGATCAAACAGAACATCGGGCGTGATGCCAAGCGCTTCGACAATGGGCAGGCCTAGCGCGAACGAAGGATCGAGAATGTAAATACCGGAATGGTCTTCACCAAGAGCGAGTTCGCGCCCTGAGCACAACATTCCGTTGGACCATTCACCGCGCATTTTGCGACGAGCGATTTCCATGCCATCGGGCATCGTGGTCCCGAGGGTGGCTAACGGAACAACATCACCAACGGTGAGGTTGGTTGCACCGCAACAAATCTGAAGGGCTTCACCATCGCCAATATCGACGTCGACGAGTTGAATCTTGTCGGCATCGGGATGCGTGCGAAGTTCAAGAACCTTCACCGTGACGATGCCATCGAGGCCTTCACCGATGCGCTCAATGGATTCAACCGCCATACCCAGATCGCTCATGACGTCGCCGAGCGCGACGGGATCGTCGCCCGGGAAGGGAGCGAACTCCTGCAACCACGACAGCAGCACCTTCATGATGGGAACTGCTCCAAGAATCGGACATCGCCGGTATACATCTCGCGAATGTCATCGACACCGTGACGCATCAGCGCCAGACGATCGAGACCGAACCCGAATGCGAATCCGGACCATTCCTCGGGATCGAGGCCGACGTTACTGAGCACCGTTGGGTGCACCATTCCGCAACCACCAAGTTCGAGCCAACCGGTTTGTCCGCATGTGCGGCAACCGTTTCCTTCACAGAAAACACAATTGATGTCGTATTCAGCGGAAGGTTCGGTGAATGGGAAATAGGAAGGACGCAAGCGCGAATGGATCGAGCCACCGAAATACGCACTCGTGAATGCCTCGAGAGTTCCAGCGAGATCGGCAAACGAGATGTTGCGATCGACGACAAGCCCTTCGATCTGATGAAAGACGGGCATATGCGAGGCGTCGGCGGTGTCGCGTCGATACACGCGACCAGGCATGACGGCGTAAATCGGCGGTTCGCCGTCGGTCATCACACGGATCTGCACTGGCGAAGTATGAGTTCGAAGAAGAACAGTTTCGGGATCGCCGAGATCGACATAAAGCGTGTCCCACATTCCGCGCGCGGGGTGCGCTGCCGGAATATTCAGCGCTTCAAAGTTGTACCAATCGGTCTCGACCTCTGGACCTTCGGCGACGGTGAACCCCATACCGATGAAAACATCGACGAGCCGGTCCCATGTTTGTGTCACCAGATGTAGCGATCCGCGCTCGGGGGTTCCGAGAAGTTCAGTGAGATCGAGTTGCTCAGTGGCAACCATTGACGCTCGCTCGGCGCTCTCAAGATCGCTTCGGCGAACAGCGAGCACGGCCTCGATGGAGTCGCGCGCATCGTTCAGCGCAGACCCCGCAACCTTTCGGCCTTCGGGATCAAGACCACCCATACCCTTCTTGAGGAGGGTGAGCTCACCCTTCTTGCCGAGCAGGTCAGCTTCGACGGCGCGCAACTCGTCAACAGAGTTTGCGCCGGCGATCAGAGCGGGAGCCGCGGCTGCGATTCGGGTGATGTCGTCGATCATCGGAGGGTGAGCCTTCTAGCCACGGAGGGGTCGGTCCAATTCATTTTGCGACTCATTGGGAGAGACGACGTTGACGGGCACACTCGAAGAGTACGACGGCACCGGCCACTGCAGCGTTTATGGACTCGACGGCAGACTTCATCGGGATGGTGACTGACAGAGAACACTGATCGACGACCTCTACCGGCAGCCCATGCGCCTCTGATCCGATGAGAATCGCCACAGAACCGGAAAGGTCGATCGTTTCGGGTGCTGCTCCCCCGTCGACCACCGTGGCTGCCAGAACTCGTCCACTCGACCGGAGTTCCGCAATGACCTCGGTAATGTCGCCGGACTCGGCAATTGGCAGCCGAATGATTGACCCAGCAGCAGCGCGAACCGCTTTCGGACCAAACGCATCGGTAGACGAACCCGCAAAGATCACGCCGACACATCCAGCGGCCTCGGCAGCACGCACGAGCGTTCCGGCGTTTCCTGGATCAGAAAGATCAACGAGGACCAGGACAGGCCCGTCGACAGCAAGGAGTTCGGGAATTGTGGAGACGGAACGAACCGCGCTCGCAAGCGCACCTTGCGGTGAATTCGTATCGCTCACCGAGGCGAACACCGACGAGGGCAGACCCCAGACTGGGATCCCCGCTGCTTCGGCGTCACGCACGACCTCGCGTAAGGGTGATCGATCGTCGACTGAAGACCACTGATCGAGATCGACGTAAAGCTCATCGAGTTCGGCACCAGCAGCGAGCAACTCGCCGATTGGGACCGGACCTTCGATCACGAAACGACCAGCATCGAGACGCGCCTTACGGCGCCCCGAGAGGCGCCGTAAGGAAGCGATTCGTGGATTATTCGCCGAAAGCGGCGTCGGTTCGACGACCACCGGGCGAAAGATTTTTCAGGCGCTGGCCGCAGCAGCAGAGGCTGCCTGGACCAGAGCGGTGAAGGCCGCCGGATCAGTTACCGCAAGATCGGCAAGGACCTTGCGATCGACCTCAATGCCAGCTTCCTTCAGCCCGTTGATGAACCGGCTGTAGGTCGTGCCGTTAAGACGACACGCCGCATTGATGCGCTGAATCCAGAGCTGACGGAAGTCGCCCTTACGAGCGCGACGATCGCGAAACGCATACTGGAGCGAGTGCATGACCTGCTCGTTGGCGGCGCGATACGAACGGCTCTTGTTGCCGTAGTACCCCTTCGCACGTTCGAGCGTCTGTTTACGGTGCTTCTTGCTGGCGACAGCGCGCTTGACTCTTGCCATCGGTGTCTCCTATTCAGTGAGAGATTCAGTAAGTAATTGGAAGAAACGGTTTCAGATACCGAGCTGGCGTCGCACGCGGGCGGCGTCACCAGGGGCGAGCACAAAGTCACCCTCAAGGTGACGCTTCTGCTTCGGTGTCTTCTTTTCAAGGATGTGATTCAGACCTGCCTTGCGGCGGGTGATCTTTCCGGAGCCAGTGATCTTGAAACGCTTCTTGGCACCGCTGTGGGTTTTCATCTTCGGCATAACTGCCTCCTGCTGTGATCCGCTCGAGGCGGGTGGGTATCAGGCTTCTTCGGTAGCGACGGGTTCGGTCGCTTCGACTGGAGCTGCAATAGGTTCGGTGACAACTGCTTCGGCAACGATTGGTTCAGCCGGAGCTGGTTGCGCTGCTTCTGGTGCAGTTGCTTCTGGTGTCATTGGAGTGGAGGCCACCGGTGTTCCTGAATCGTCGGCACTGCGTCGCTTTTCAGCAGCAGCCTGCGCCTTCTTGTCGGGTCCGAGGACCATCGTCATGTTGCGACCATCGAGCCTGGGGTAGGCCTCGATCTTGGCAACCGCGGTAACCGCTTCAGCAACCTGGTCAAGGATCTTGCGACCCAATTCCGGATGCTGCATCTCGCGGCCTCGGAACATGATCGTGACCTTGACCTTGTGCCCTTCGGTAAGGAACTGCTCCACCTTCTTGGTCTTGGTATCGAAGTCGCCGACGCCGATCTTGGGTCGGTACTTCATTTCCTTGACCACGACGTTGGTGCTCTTCTTGCGTGACTCCTTCGCCTTCTGTGCGGCCTCGTACTTGTATTTGCCGTAATCCATGATTCGACAAACAGGAGGGTTGGCCTTATCGGCCACCTCGACGAGATCGAGTTCAAGCTCTTGAGCCATCCGAAGTGCTTCGGGTAGCGGCGTAATTCCGATCTGGGCGCCATCGGGTCCGACGAGCCGCACTTCGCGTGAGCGAATGCGATCGTTGATCCGGGGCTCGGTGTTTGCGGCCGTGACTATGGCCGATCACTCCTCATTCGTGCCAGGTCCTCCCTGTGCATTGTGATTGGGACGTGGCGCCAGTTGTGTTTCGCTTCTGGGCGGACCCAAAAACGAAGAACGGCAGGCGCCGGGCGGAAGCCGACACCCACCGAGACCCTCCGGTACACACCGGAGAGACCTTTCGAGACAGCCATGCAAGAGCATGACACCCCAGAAAGAGAGGAGAATGTTGCGACCCGGGCGCACGGTTCAGAGTTATGCAACTGCTCTGAGGTGGCCGGGTGGGAGCCGAAGCCCCGCTTCCGTTCAGTTGTGAGACGCCTACGATACCGGTTCCACCCCACCCCAGCGCAATACGAGCCAACCGCGGCTCCTGCGATGGGGCCTGACCGGTACGAAAGAGAGCCCCCGATGAGCCTGTGGACCCCAGATGGCGAGGTGCCGGTCGATCGATCCGGCGCCAAGGAACGACCGGCCACGAGCGCCTCAGAAATGCTCGGAGGCCCCAATCTCGACGACCTCTCCCCGGAGGAACGAGCCCAGGCCGAGCAAATGATTGCCCAGATGGCCGAGGTGCAGCGCCAATTGATGTCGCACCCAGCGTCGGTCTTCGTGGCCAACCACCTCATGGGCCTCTACGAACTGGCGGCCGTGCATCTCGATCAAGCCGAGCCAAAGTACGAAGAGGTGCGTCTTGCGATTGATGCGATGACCTCGATGCTCGATGCCACCGAAGACCGTCTCGGCGAAAGCGGTTCCGAACTTCGTCAGGCCCTCACCGTTCTTCAGACGGTCTATGTGCAGCGGGTCAACGCAACGAAGTCCTAAATCTGACTGGAGCTACTGGGCGACAGCGGAGATCGCTACTGCTTCCCATCGGCCCATCCTGCCCGGAGCGACCGAGAACCAAACAGCTGTCCCAACATTGACCGTTCGCGTCCCATCGACAATTGCCGTGCAATGGAATGGGTATTCGGTACCGTCTTCCCTGCGCACTAGGCCGAGTCCGCGAGGATCATCGAACGACGCGACCACTCCCCTGCCATCGCTCAACGGCACGGTCTGTGGAGAGTTCGCCATGGTTACGGGACGATCTTGGAGATCGGGAGTTCGAGAATGTCGGTCGCCCCCGCATCGGAGAGTGCCGGGATAAGCACGTTGATTCCGCTTTTCTCGACAACGGACTCAACCGCGTAACCCGCACCGCCAAAAAGTTCGTTGACTGTTGGCGATTTCATTGACGGAAGCACGGCGATCACCGATTCAAGACGATCGGTCGGAACATTGAGTTTTACGAGCACCTTGCCGCGGGCATCGAGCACTCCCTCGAGCAATGTGCGGATTTGACGCATTGCGTGTGCCTTCGCCGGATCGGCGTACGAATTCGGATTCGCGATCAATTCGGTATACGAGACCAAAATCGTGTCGATGATTTTCAAGCCGGCGGCACGAAGCGCATTCCCGGTTTCAGTGATATCGACAATGCAATCGACGATGTCGGGA
>CAMCTW010000079.1 GCA_945878645.1 Bifidobacterium breve | reverse complement strand
GTCGCGAAGGTGAATACCACCTCTTCAATCCCGAAACCGTTTACAAACTCCAGCACTCAACCCGTTCTGGTCGCTACGACATTTTCAAGGAATACACCGCGCTAGTCAACGACCAGTCAAAGAATCTCTCGACTCTGCGTGGACTTTTTGAGCTCAACGTCAATGCGCGGCCCTCGGTACCCATCGACGAAGTTGAATCAGTTTCCGAAATTGTGAAGCGATTCTCTACCGGGGCTATGTCCTACGGTTCGATCTCTGCTGAAGCCCACGAGAATTTGGCGATCGCCATGAACCGAATCGGCGGAAAGTCCAACACAGGCGAAGGTGGAGAAGACGCCGAACGTTTCACTCCACTGGCTAACGGCGATTCAAAGCGTTCGGCTATCAAGCAGGTCGCTTCGGGTCGATTTGGTGTGACGAGCGAGTACCTCGTCAATGCCGATGATCTTCAGATCAAAATGGCTCAGGGTGCAAAGCCGGGCGAAGGCGGCCAACTTCCGGGGCACAAGGTGTACCCGTGGGTGGCGAAAACTCGTCATTCAACCCCAGGCGTCGGGCTGATCTCACCTCCGCCGCACCATGACATCTATTCAATCGAGGATTTGGCGCAGCTCATTCACGACCTTAAGAACGCGAATAACGAGGCACGTGTTCACGTAAAACTCGTGTCCGAGGTGGGCGTTGGAACCGTCGCCGCCGGCGTTTCTAAGGCTCATGCTGACGTGGTGCTCATTTCCGGACACGACGGTGGCACCGGTGCTTCGCCGCTTACTTCACTGAAACATGCTGGCGGACCGTGGGAACTCGGACTCGCAGAAACCCAGCAGACCCTGTTGCTGAATAATCTTCGCGACAGAATCGTTGTGCAGGTCGATGGGCAGCTCAAAACGGGTCGCGACGTCATCGTGGCCGCGCTCCTCGGCGCCGAAGAGTTTGGATTCGCAACAGCTCCTCTGGTCGTGTCCGGGTGCATCATGATGCGTGTTTGCCACCTCGATACATGTCCTGTTGGTGTCGCCACCCAAAATCCCGAGTTGCGCGCTCGATTCAGCGGTAAGCCGGAATTCGTGGTGAATTTCTTCGAGTTCATCGCTGAAGAGGTTAGGGAACTCCTTGCGGAACTTGGTTTTGGGACGCTCGACGAAGCGATCGGCCAGGTGGAACTGATCGACGCAGTCCAGGCCGTGGAGCATTGGAAAGCATCCGGGCTCGATCTTTCGCCAATTTTCTACCTTCCTGAGATCGCCAAGGGAGCGAGCCGACGTTGTACGACGGCCCAAGACCATGGTCTTGATCTTGCTCTTGATAACGAATTGATCCGGCAGGCTGCCCCGGCGCTCGATCGACGCGAACGGGTCGAGATTGCCTCGCCTATCCGCAACGTCAATCGGACTGTCGGCACGATGTTGGGTGCTGAACTCACGCGTCGCTTTGGCGGTGAAGGACTTCCCGACAACACGATCACAATCGCATTCGAGGGCTCAGCCGGTCAAAGCTTTGGTGCGTTTTTACCAAAGGGTATAACGCTGAGACTCGAAGGCGATGCCAACGATTACACCGGCAAAGGTCTTTCTGGTGGTCGGATCATCGTTCGTCCCTCGAAGAGTGCGACGTTTGCCGCTGAGGACAACATCATCGCTGGCAACGTTGTTCTCTATGGTGCGACCCAAGGCGAGATGTTCCTTCGAGGAATTGTGGGCGAACGGTTCTGCGTTCGAAATAGCGGAGCTGTTGCTGTCGTCGAAGGAGTAGGTGACCACGGCTGTGAATATATGACCGGCGGAAAGGTCGTCGTTCTAGGTCCTACCGGTCGAAACTTCGGTGCCGGTATGTCTGGTGGTCTCGCGTTTGTCTACGACCCAGACAGCACCTTCCTCCTCCGAGTCAATCCTGAGATGATCGATATCGATCAACTCGACGCCGATGATCTCGAATGGTTACGAGACCGCATTGAGAGTCATCGTCACGAGACGGGCTCCGTGGTCGCCGAAAAGATGTTGGATTCATGGTCAGACGTCGCAACGAAGTTCGTAAAAGTAATTCCGAAAGATTTCAAGCGCGTGCTGGAGGCTGAACGCAAAGCACTCGCCGATGGCACCGACCCAATTGATGCGGTCATGGCCGCGGCGAGAGGATAAGGAGGGATCGACATGGGTGATTCAAGTGGCTTTCTGAAACATGATCGTGAACTTCCTTCGCGGCGAGAGGTACCGGTGCGCCTTCGAGACTGGCGCGAGGTCTACGAGGATTTCCCGATCGCAAAGGTTCGTGAACAGGCAAGCCGATGCATGGATTGCGGAATCCCGTTCTGCAATAACGGCTGCCCTCTGGGAAATCTGATTCCCGATTGGAACGATCTCGTTTTCCACGATCGCTGGCGAGACGCCATTGATCGACTTCACGCAACCAACAACTTTCCCGAGTTCACCGGGCGACTGTGTCCTGCCCCTTGTGAAGCCGCTTGTGTTGTTGGCATCAATCAGGACCCCGTAACCATCAAGCAGGTTGAGGTCGAGATCATCGATCGAGCTTGGTCCGAGGGATGGATTGAGCCTCAACTTCCAACAGTGCGCACCGGCCAACGAGTCGCAGTCATTGGGTCCGGCCCCGCTGGTCTAACAGTGGCTCAGCAATTGGCTCGGGCCGGACACGACGTAGTGGTTTTCGAACGTGCAGACCGTCCCGGTGGGCTGCTGCGTTATGGCATCCCGGAATTTAAGATGGAAAAAAGCCATCTCGATCGTCGGCTGGCTCAGCTCGAGGCGGAAGGCGTCGAGTTCCGTTGCAATAGCAACGTCGGCGTCGACATCACGGGTGAACAGCTCCGAGCCGAATTCGATGCCTTGGTGCTCGCCGGAGGAGCTACGGCGGCGCGAGATCTTGCAATTCCGGGAAGGGAGTTCAACGGTATTCACCAGGCAATGGAATTTCTCCCCTTGGCTAATCGTGTGCAACAAGGCGATCTTGATCGCAGCCCAATCCATGCCGAAGGGAAACGAGTTGTCATCATTGGTGGTGGCGACACTGGTGCCGATTGTCTTGGCACCTCTCACCGCCAGGGTGCCGCCTCTGTGCATCAGTTTGAGATCATGTCTCGACCGGGCGATTCCCGACCCAGCGAAAACCCATGGCCGACGTGGCCGATTGTCTATCGAACATCGTCAGCGCACGAAGAGGGAGGCGATCGGGTCTATGCAGTCAACACGCTCGAATTCCTTGGCGATGATCAGGGCAACCTGCGCGGTCTACGCGCTGTCGAAGTGGTTTCGACAATTGTCGATGGAAGTCCGTCGTTCGAAGCCGTAGACGGCTCAGAATTCGAGCTTCCCTGTGAACTTGTGTTCCTGTCTATGGGCTTTGTTGGACCCGAACAAGGCGGCCTGTTGGACCAGCTCGGTGTCGCCATCGATCAACGTGGCAACGTCGCTCGTGACGACAATTGGGCCACTAACGTCGACGGCGTTTTCGTCGCTGGCGATATGGGCAGAGGACAAAGCCTCATCGTCTGGGCAATCGCCGAAGGGCGTTCGGTCGCAGCATCTGTGGACACTTGGCTGACTGGGAGTACAACGCTTCCGGCTCCGATCGACACCTTTGCTGTTCCATTGCGTTAACTACAACTTTTTGCCACACGCGAAAGGGCCCCTGTCAGAGACAGGGGCCCTTTGTAAAGAAAGAGCTCAATCAAGCAGCGATGGGATCGCCGTTGAGCTGCTTATACGCATAGCCAATAGCGATTTCGGTAACACCGATTGCCAGACCGCACGTCACGATATTGATGACAACGACGACGATTGCAAAGACAAGAACATCTCCAGCGTTCTTGCTAACAAGGCTGTATGAATTCTTGATCGCGTCGACCGCTTCGTCATTGCGTTTGGGGTCGAGAACGTAAAAGCCCCAGAACAGAAGGAACAATCGAACCACTACGTAACCGATACAGCACACCAGAAAGCCAACGAACGACAAGAGAGCAACGATGACTGCTCCGATTGCGAATGGAACAAGTCGTTCTGTGGAGAACATCATGCTTGCTTCTGGAGGGCGACCTTCAGTGACTGCCAGTGCTGCACGGATGAGCCCAGCTTCGATCATGAGACCGACAAAGACGGCAATCGCGATCAGGACACCGCCGACGAACAGGCCAGCGATGAGGCCGTTAGGTTTGAGGAACTGAATGGCGATGTTGAAGACAAACTGCACGCCGAAGAAGATGGCGACGATGAGGATCATCGTGCTCAGGTTGGCAACGAATTTCCCCCATCCGTATGAGAGAGCCGCTCCGATATCAAGTCGAACGCCAGCCGGCTGAGGTGTTGCACCGGGGGCTTGCTCCGGGGGATACCACTTGCCGTCCGAGGCTTGCCACCAGCCCGGACCCTGGGATGTGTCACTCATGGACGCTCCTTATGTTGGGTGAGCCCGGGTGAAAGTTCCCGTGCCTACGAAATATTACTTCCGCTTTAACAAGTTAGTGCGAATATCACCGCACTTCGGGAATTGGGTGGCCGCGATGAAATCTGGCCTCGGCTATTGACGAGCGAGCACTCAGTCCTGAGTTGAGAGGAAGCTGAGAGCAGCGTCTATGAAGCCGAAATCCTTGGGCGTGGCGAAGTGGTCGACGTTTCGGAGCGTGACCAGGCGAGATCCGGGTAGAGCGTCCATGAGCGGATCGGCCGGGCCGGCGAAGTCTTTGTCGCCTAAAACCACAAGGACAGGGCAGGTGATCGCACCTAAAAGCTCGGGAGTCATCGGAACGGCTGAAGGCCTGCGCATGAACGCAGCGAGGGCCAAGGGATCTTGGTCGGGCGCCTCTGCCAGTTGCACGAAATAGCGAACAGTTGGGTCGTTGCTGTCGCCGGTCCCGTCGATGGCTGATGCGATCGATTCGCCTGTCGCATCGCGTTCGAACAGGTTGCGGCCTACGCCGGCAACGATAAGTGAGTTGAATCGATCGGGATGCAGGGCAGCCAAAGTGAGGAGCGTTCGAGCACCAAGCGAGAATCCGATCGCGTCGACTGGCTCAGACGGGAAACGGTCGAGTAGGTGTTGTTCAAACATTGCATACGCTGCAGGATCATGCGGCTTCTCGCAGGAGCCTGAACCAAGAACGTCAAGAGCGAACGCGGTACGGCCGATGTCAGCGAGCAGATCGATCCAACCGTTGTCTCCCCAAGTTCTCGAAGCAGACGTCGCAAAGCCAGGCACGAGGACGACTGGTGGCGCCACTATGAGTGCCCTTTGTGGCGGCGAAGGGCGTCTTCTGCAAGGGGAGTGAACGTTCCTAGTGCGGTGGCTGTCCAGGTAAGGGTTGCTGCGTGTTGGAGCGCTCCTGCTGAGAGTCGATCACGCAATGTTTGGTCGGTGAGTACGGCGACCAGAGACTCGGCGAACTCGCGTGAAGAACGCGCGAGGAGACCCGACAAATTCGGTGCCACCGAGTCGCGATGCCCGGCAATATCGGTAGCCACAGAGGGTGTGCCGCAGCCGGCGGCCTCAGTGAGGGTCATTCCCCACCCTTCAGCGATCGACGCACTAGCGACAACCCATGCGCGTCGATAGAGCGAAAGAAGTTCCTCGTCGGAAACTCGTCCTGCGAGACGGATCCAAGACTTTGCGCCAAGTGAAGAAATCTGGGCCTCCAGCGCGGGACGCTCGTAACCATCACCAACGATAACAAGCTCAACGTTGGGCACCGACCGTCGTACTTCGACCATGGATTCGATGAGATCGTCGAACCGCTTCGAAGGCATAAATCGTCCAACCGAAACAACGAGTGGAGTTGGGGATTTTTCACCGCTGGGGTGAAACTGCCCGTCGATGCCAGGAGGAACGACACGTACGTTGGCTGCGGGGAGTCTCAGATACTCAACGATCTCTGACCGGCTTGATTCAGAAAGCGTGACGATGGACGTGCGACGGTAAAGCGGAGGCGCCAGTCGATGTTCGAAGAATTTGCCAGCCTTCGCTAAGCCGGGCTCGAGGACGATTTCCCACATGTCGCGGTGCACGTGATGAATCCATGTCGATCGGGGCCCGCGCGCCCAGAGGGGCGTGAAGGAAAGGGACACCGTTCCAGATCTCGACAATTGCATCTCGAGGCCCAAGGCTGCCAAGAATCTCGCTGATGACCGTCGTCGGAAAGACCATGAAACGGCCGTGCTTGCGAACGATCCGGTATCCATCGCGAGTGCCTTCGTAGGGATGGCCTTGTGCATAGGAGGTGCGCATAGACACCTCAAGGCCGGCTTCTGACCAAAGCGAGAGCACTCTCGCTGCATGCAACTCAGAACCGCCCGCTTCAATATCGACAAGGTCACGCTATGCAAGAACTTGCACTCGCTGAATTCCTGCAGCGAGTGCAAGTGCAGTGATGTCGTCGACCGAAACTGCGGAGCTCATTTGAGGCTTAGGACGGCGATTGATGGACGGGGTGATCGCGCTCGAACGCGTCTCGCTCGATGACTGGAGCATCTCTACCAGTACCGGCACCGGAGGCGGGAGCCTTCTCCTCGTGATATTCCTCGTCGACATTGACCTCCCAAACGTCATGGGAAGAGTCATTCACGATGTTTTCAACTGTAAGCATTGCCGTGTACATCGAATGGTCCTGGTTGTTGTAGCGATGCATGCCGTTTCGACCAACGGGGCGCACGTTCGGAGCGCATTCGTTAATCCACTCTCGAAGTTTCTCAACATTGGCCTTGTACCGCTCGTCGTAGAACGGATAGGCCTTAGGGACGCGCACGACATAGCCAGCCTCGACCCGACCGGACTCAATGAGTCCAATTGATTCGAGTTCGCGAGTGGCCAGCGCGACAAGTTCTTCGTCCGAGGTGTTCCAAATCTTGTCGCCTTCGAAAACAAAGTATTCGAGGCCGAGACAGGTTCGGCCTTCTTTCACCATGTATGGAGACCAAGACCCAAAGTTCTGAATTCGGCCGACGATCACCGCTGGTGAGTGGATGTAGATCCAGTTATCGGGAAACCCAACGCTCTCGGGGACAACGAGAGCAACGGTGAGGAAATCTCGATAACGCAGATCGTTTGCCGCGAATAGTACGTCGGCAGGTGGTGGCGGATCCATCGCTTTCAGAAGCGACGACATCGGCATCGACGAGATGACCTCGTCGCACTCGAACGTTTTCGTTCCGCTCGCACTCGTTGTCGTGACCGAAATAGCTCGACCCTCACGATGTTCGATGCGCGTGACCTTCTGTTCCATCAGAACGGTTGAGCCTGCGGCGACGACTTTGTCTCGTGCGGCTTCCCACATCATCCCAGGACCGTATTTGGGGTACTGAAATTCCTCGATCAGTGAGGTGATGTCGGTTGATTTTCCAGCGTGGACAAATGGGACCCAACTGGGGATTGTCTCGAGGATGGCGTTCATACCGGCATTCCAAAGAGACATGTTCTTGATGCGTTGCGCAGCCCAGTCGGCCTGCAGGGCGCTCGCCGGAACTCCCCATACTTTTTCGTTATAGGTCTTGAAGAAGTGGTCGAACAGGCGCTTCCCGAAGCGGTTCGTGATCCAGTCTTGGAGACTTGTCTCTGGCTTATGGCGACCAAGAAGTTTTGAGAGGCTCACCTTCGCCCGGGCCCAAAAGTAGGACGCGACGCAACGAACGGCTTCGAGAATCCCGAGGTTCTTGAGGGCGTTCGACGCTTTAAGCGGATAGTCGAAGTACTTGCCGTCGTAAAAGATGCGGCTCATGCGGGGACGCATGAGGAAATCCTCGTCGGGAAGAATTTCATGCCAGAGGTCCTCGACTGGTTGAACCTTGGTGAAGAACCGGTGGCCGCCGAGATCAAAACGCCAGCCATCGCGTTCGACGGTGCGAGAAATGCCTCCGACCATGTCGGTCGCCTCAAGCACGGTGCTCAATCGGCCAGCCTTCGAGAGTTCGAACGCAGCGGTGAGTCCTGCGGGCCCGGCGCCGATAATCACGACCGTTGGGTGCGTTGGATTGCTGGCTTCGGGGGGAGACGTCATCAGACCACTTTCGCAATGAGGGACGGGAATGAGTGTAGTGAAGCCATCATTGACTAGTGATGATCCGGGTGGCTGTCCGAGGCAGAGTACGGCGGTACTCTGCGGGGGCATGCACGACGAGGAATATGGCCAATCAGTGGTGACTAAAGAGAATCGGGCGCGGCCTGAGATCATCGCTCTCGCCGCTGTCGCTATAGCCGTGGGCATCTTTACCCGTTTCGTGACTCGTTCTTCTCTATGGCTTGATGAAGCACTTTCGGTAAATATCGCCAGTGCCCCGCTCGGTCAGCTTTTTGAGCACCTCAAACATGACGGTCATCCGCCGTTTTATTACCTCCTGCTTCACTGGTGGACAGGCGTCTTCGGTTCCGGAGATCTTTCGGTTCGCGGTCTCTCTGGGTTGTTCGGACTCCTTACCCTCCCGCTGGTGTTGGTAATCGGTCGACGCAAGGGCGGTCCCACCTTGGGTTGGGTTGCGGTCGCTGTCGTCGCAGTTTCACCCTTTGCGGTGCGCTATTCGAACGAAGCGAGGATGTATTCGCTCGTAATGCTCCTTGTGGCCATTGGCTGGTTGCTGATTGATGATGTGATTGATCGAGGCAAGGCGACCCTTCCTCGCTTTTTCGGAATCGCCGTTGTTGGAGCAGTGCTCCTCTACACCCACTATTGGAGCCTATGGCTGCTCGGTGCGGTTGGTCTCACGGCTCTTTGGAAGGTGTGGAGGGCCCCTGACAGCGCAGCCCGCCGACCGTGGCTAAGTCTTGTTCTGGCACTGGTAGCCGCAGGAATAGCGTTCGTTCCTTGGCTTCCAACAATGCTCTACCAGGCAGCACACACCGGAACTCCATGGGCGCCCGCCACGAGGCCAACCACGGCCTTGGCATGGACGTTGGCCGACAACGGCGGCGGAAATTACGGGGAACGCGGGTTGGGAGCGGTTCTGATCGCAATGGCGCTCGTGTTGGGAGTCTTCGGCTTCGCAGTGGATCGCAGAACGACAGTTCTCGACCTCCGGACGCAACGACAGTTCCGGGGAGCGGCGTGGATTGCTGCATTCACCTTTTTCATCGGCACGTCGATTTCGTTCGTTGCCAACAATGCATTCGCCGGTCGTTATACCGCCGTAATTTTCCCTTTTTTGGCAGTCATCACCGCCGCAGGCATCTCCTGCTTCGCATCGAGATGGATTCGATTCGGCGTCGTTGCGGCGATGTGTCTGGTCCTGTCCGTTGGCGCGGTCTGGAACGTCTTCTACAGCCGCACACAACTAAAGGAACTCGGCGCGGAGCTGACAACAACAGCGAAGGCTGGCGACATTGTCGTTTTCTGTCCCGACCAGTTGGGACCTGCAGGAGTTCGGGTGATGCCAGCGGGGCTTACATTTATTTCCTATCCGGCCTATGAAAATGGTCAAGTCGTCGATTGGGTGGACTACGGCGATCGAAATAAAGCCTCGGACCCCGCAGCCTTTGCGGGACGCGTTCTCAGCCAAGCCGGATCGACTCACACAGTCTTTGTCGTTTGGAGTGACGCGTATGAGACCTTCGAAGGAAAATGTACCGGATTGATCGACGCTCTCT
>CAMCTW010000078.1 GCA_945878645.1 Bifidobacterium breve | reverse complement strand
GATATCCGATCGGTCTCCTTGCGTCGAATGAAGTCAATCCCTGTCACCGTTGTAGGACCGTCAGCGAAAACAGCCACTGCCGCAATGGTTTGGGCTGTATCCGAGATTTGGCTGAAGTCGACCGTCACACCGTGCAGTGGAGCTCCCGTCACAGTTATCGCATCGCTTTCAAAGAGAACGACCGCGCCCATGCTTTGGAGCACATTCACAAAACCAACATCGCCCTGAAGGGAGTTTGCACTGAGACCCTCAACACGAACCGTTCCGCCACAAATCGCTGCGAGAGCAAAGAAATAGGATGCGGCGGAGGCGTCAGGTTCCACCCGATAGTCAACTGATCGGTAGCCACTAGGAGCAACGACAAAAGTTCGGTCGTCAGGCATAAGCACTTCAGCACCGAAAGCGCTCATCACCGAAGCCGTCATATCGAGATACGGGCGCGAGACAACATCGCCGAGAAGCTCGATCCGAAGTCCTTCTGGCATGCACGGGGCAGCCAGCAAAAGACCCGAAGCGAATTGGCTCGAGGTTGAGCTATCGAGAATCGCAGTCGGCGTAGAGCCGCAGAGTGTCGGCGGGCCACAAATTTCAACGGGAAGGAAACCGGTTTCGCCTACGGAGGTGACCACGGCACCGAGATTCTGAAGCGCTCTGAGTGCGTCGGCCATAGGTCGACGTCGCATGGCCTCGTCGGCATCGAGGAGAAGTGTTTGGTCTCCGAGGGCCAGAACTGCAGCCATGAATCTTGCGGTTGTGCCTGACTGGCGAGCGAAAAAATATCGACCGGCATTTGAAAGGTCGCCCCCGATCCCGGTGATCGTGATCACCGAACCGTCAGTGTTCTGTTCGACCCGCGCACCAAGTGCTTTTACGCAATCAATCATCGCATTGGTGTCTTCGGCGAGCAACGCTCCGCGCAGAACGCTCTCCCCAAAGGCCAGCGCCGCAACAAGCAATGCCCGGTTCGTAATGCTTTTCGAACCGGGTGGAGTTACCGTCGCGCCAATGGGACCATCGAAGGGGACAATGTTCAGAACATCAGACATCAGCGTTCTTCGGCCCCATCAAGAGACCGCAGCACCGCTTTGTAACCACGTTCTGTGAGTCCATCACGCAGCATCGTTCCGTTCGCTGCTTCGACCAAAAGGATGACAACCCCTTCGTCGCCCTCCACTGAATGAGCAATCTCGATGTCGGCAATGCTGATATCAAGCTCGGTGGCAATCATGGTGATTCCGGCCAGAGCACCCTTTTGATCGGCCACGGGGATCCGCAGCTCAGCGAGGTCTTCCGCTCGGGCAAACCGTGCCGGAAGCGCGAGGCGGGCGCTGCGAGCACGTTCAAGCACATTAACCAGCGCTTCGCGATCCCCGTTTTCGACAATCTCGCGAACCGTTGAGAGCGTTGACAACAACCGATCGAGTTCAGCCACGATCGCCTCGCGATTTTCGGCGCAGATATCTGGCCAAATGCCTGGATGACTGGCGGCGATACGAGTCATATCTCGGAAGCCTCCGGCAGCCAAACGCAACAGACCGCGGTGTTCACTTGAACGTTCGTCGGCAAGGCCCATAAGGCTTGCCGCAGTGAGATGGGGAACATGCGAAACAATCGCGACCATTGAGTCGTGTCGTTCGGGCGGCAGTGAAACCACCTCCGCTCCGAAACCAGAAACAACTGCACGAACCGTCGCCAACGCATCGTCATCAGTCGTATCGACCGGCGTGAGGACCCATGTGCGTCCTTCAAAAAGATCCACGCGTGCGCCGTCGACGCCTTCTTGCTCTGATCCTGCCATCGGGTGACCGCCGATAAACCGTGGATTACTCATAAGCGAAAGCAAGGGCGTCTTTACGCTCCCGACATCGGTGACCAAGCCGTCTGTGTCTTGGAGGGCAAGCGCGACCTCTTCAGCGATGGCCCCAACTGGGGTCGCCACGAAAGTGAGATCAATATCAGCGACAAAACCATCAGGGGCTATGGAGTCGATAGCCCCTACTAAAAGAGCGCGTTCAAGGCATTCAGGGGAACGATCCCGCCCGACGACGAGCCAACCTGATTCCCGGAGTCTCTGACCAATCGAACCGCCGATGAGCCCAACACCGACGATCAGGGCGGATTGCTTTGCTGTAGTTGGGCTCACGACGTCACTCCGGGAGGTCGTCGCGTAGACCGCTTGCGCCTTCGAGGTACACATGACGCAGGTCTGAGCGAGACACGGTGGTATTCAGATGCATCAGGACTCGGATACAGAGCGGCGTTGCGCCATCAATATCGAGCTCTCGAGCACAGATCAGCGGGATATCTCCGAAACCAATGTCACGAGCCGCCGAGGCAGGGAACATCGAATGAATGTCGTCGGTGGCCGTGAACAGGACACTAATGATGTCGTCATGGTCCACACCGTTGCGCTCGAGCATCTGCTCGAGAAGTTCAATTGTTCGCGTCCGAATCTGATCGGTGGTGTCGCTCTCAATTGTTGTTGCGCCACGAAGCGCCCGAACTGCAGAAGTCACGATCTGATCCTAGAGGGGTGATGTCACTTCGCTGAAGGTGTTTCCTTCGAGCGGGGAACGGCCGCCTTTTCCAATGAGCGAAGCTCAGGACCCGTCAGGGGTCGCCATTCGCCTGGTTTCAACTTCCTATCGGCCAATGGTCCGATCCTTGTACGAATGAGACGGAGCACCGGATGCCCAACCGCATCGCACATTCTTCGGATCTGACGGTTACGGCCCTCATGGATCGTGAGGCGGAGAATTCCGGGGCCAACCAGTGCAGCCTTGGCCGGTGCAGTGAGCCCATCTTCGAGTTCCACGCCCTCCCGAAGTATGCGAAGTTCGCCGCGAGTCGGCTCACCCTCAACATGGGCGATGTATTCCTTCTCGACACCGAACGACGGGTGAGTCAGTCGGTGGGCGAGATCTCCATCATTGGTGAGCAGCAAGAGACCTTCTGTATCCATGTCAAGGCGGCCTACGGGAAACACGCGCGGTTCCTCAGGAACAAGTTCAAGAACAGTCGGACGGCCGTGCGGATCGTCGGCGGTTGTGATCACGCCAACCGGCTTATTCAGCAGGAGATGCACGAGCCCTGGTCGGACCCCGATGATGACGCCGTTGATAGCAACCACATCATTATCGGCATCGACACGACGCCCAAGTACCGCAACCTCGCCATTAACAGTGATGGCGCCTTCGGCGATCAGGTCCTCACAGATCCTTCGGCTTCCGATACCTATACGAGCGAGAACCTTTTGCAGACGCTCCCCCGTTCGATCCTCGTCGCTCACCCTCGTCCGTCCCCGTCGAGCAAGTCGCCCAACGAAGGTCGGACACTTTGCATGCCTTCGGCCAACGCTTCTTCAGCGAATCTGAGTTCGGCTTCGGCTGAGTCCACTCGGAGCCCGATCTCTAACGCTTCGACAACATCGGCACCGGGCACGAAATCGGCGATTGAGGGAAGCTGCGAAAGAGAATCGAGACCCATCTTCATCAGGAACTCTGGAGTGGTACCGAACATCACCGCTTGGCCGGGCCCTGGATCACGAGCAACCTCGCCGATATAACCGCGTTGTTCCAAAGTGCGCACAACACTGTCGACACTCACTCCTCGAATCGAAGCGATCTGAGCGCGACTGATGGGTTGTTTGTAGGCAACAATCGCCAGCGTCTCAAGTGCAGCGGCAGAAAGTTTCGCCGATTGACCTTCGAGTACAAATTGCTCGATGTACGGGGCTTGATCGGGGTGACTTTGGTAGCGCCATCCACCAGCCACTCTCACCAACTGAAAACCTCGTTGCTCGCCGGTGTACTCACCAGCAAGTTCCGCTAACAACGCATCGACACGATCTCCGGGGAGACTAGTTAACTGCGAAAGCATCTCGGTAGGCACAGGTATATCCGCGACCATGATGATCGCTTCGAGTGCTCGCTTGTTGTCGGCAGACATGGTGAACCCTTTAGCCGTCGTAGGTGTCGATGCCGGCGAGGTCCGCCACACCGAGGGCCGGAGATCCGACCCAGATGATTTCGATATCACCGAATGCTGCCGGCTGATCGAGCTCGATAAAGCCCTGCTTAAACAGTTCGAGCACCGCCAAGAACCGCACAACGATTTCCAGCCGCTCCACAAGTGATTCAGTGAGTCGTCGGAACGACACGCGCCCAAAGCGTGGAAGTTCGTCGATCAGTTCCTCGACTGCTTCGCCAACACTGACCCGAACACTATGAATATGTTCAATGCTGACGGTCGGCACGAGCTTGGGAGTCATCGCTCGGATATAGGCGGCCCTGACATCGTCGATATCAACGCCCTCGAGTAGGTCGGGTGCGAGTTCGAGGTAGCGCTCATCAAGGCCCGCACGTCGAGGAACACACAACGCGGCGTTATCGAAAAGGTCGGATAGGACGTGGGCCGCATCTTTGAAAGTTTTGCAGTCGAGCAAACGTGCAATAAGAAGGTCTCGCTCCTCCCACAACGAGAACTCGTCATCGAGATCGAAGTCGGTGTCGTCCGGCAGCAAACGCTTGCACTTGAGTTCGACCAGCGTGGCCGCAATGAGCAGAAACTCAGTCGTGATCTCGAGATCAACGCGCTCCATCTTCTCGATCTCGACGAGGTAGGCATCGACGATACGTGCAAGCGAGATCTCGTAGAGGTCAACCTGCTCGCGCAGAATGAGGTGAAGCAGCAGGTCGAAGGGACCCTCAAAGACAGAAGTCTGGACCTCGTATGGCACATACCCACGTTAGAGGGGTCTGAAGGTGTCAAAGTGCATCTAAGTCACGGCAGAAGGCCCCGGACCTCTAGCATCAGCCCCCATGACGCGTGTCTTCTCGGGCATCAAACCCACCGGTCCGGTCCAGCTTGGCAACCTCCTCGGAGCGCTTCGCCACTGGGTCACCGATCAGGACGAGGCCGACGCGATTTTCTGCGTCGTTGATCTGCACGCTCTGACCGTTCCCCAAGACCCGGTTGAGCTGCGAACTCGGACCCTCGAACTCGCGCAGTTACTCATTGCTTGCGGGATCGATCCCGCCCGAACCACTCTTTTCGTACAAAGCCATGTTCCCGAACATGCTGAACTTTCCTGGCTCATGGAATGCACTGCTGCATTCGGAGAACTACGGCGCATGACTCAGTTCAAGGACAAAAGCGACAATTCCGAGTTCATCTCGGCTGGTCTCTTTACCTATCCGGCTCTCATGGCCGCCGACATTCTTCTTTACGACACCGATCGTGTTCCTGTCGGAGATGATCAGCGCCAGCACCTCGAATTGGCACGAGACCTCGCTATTCGATTCAACAGCAGGTACGGCGACACGTTCATTGTTCCCGAGGCAGCGATCGCGAAGGTCGGGGCTCGGGTCATGGACCTTCAGCATCCGAACAAGAAAATGTCGAAGTCCGAAGACTCACCCCAGGGAACGATCCTTGTACTCGAGGACCTCGATGCGGTCGCAAAGAAGATCAAGCGGGCTGTGACTGACACCGATACCGACGTTCGGTTCGATGTCGTTGGAAAGCCGGGCGTTTCCAATCTTCTCTCGATTCTGAGTGCATGCACAGGGACCGCACCAGAAGAACTTGCCGATTCCTTCACTCGCTACGGGGATCTCAAAACTGCGGTCGCCGAGGCCGTCGTCGAAACATTGCGACCGATTCAGGCTCGTTTCGCAGAACTCGCCGCTGACCCGGCTGGAACTGCATCGATTCTCGCGGCCGGTGCCGAAAAGGCACGAGCGATTGCCGGGCCCGTCCTTGAACGGGCCCGAACAAATATCGGTCTGTTACCGCCGCTCTAAACGCGACGGAAACGTGGTTCTCAGGGAGCCATCGATCCGCCGTTGGCGAAACCTGATGGCGTATGGCGTCCGGCGCAGGAGTGTTCAAACAATCCATAGCCGACCTTGCCGTCGAGCGTTGCCTTACCGACGTGATCAAGGATGCTGTACTGAGTTGCAATCATGATGCCGGGATCTGACTGATTCGTAAGGTCGTAGGTCGCGGTTTCGATCCAGTCGCGACCGCGCCACACACCGTGTGTCCACTGCGGGTCGGGTCCGTAACCGCAACCAGCGGAAAGTGCGACATGGCCAAGGCATTCAACCTCGACAACGAGTGGTGATCCGTCAGCAGCCTGAGCAGTGATGGTTGCCGATTCAGGAATACGCGTGCCTGACCGATAGTTGATGTCGTACTTCGGATAGCCGAGGGGCTCAACGCGTCCGTCGGGCCAAATGCGAAGCGCGTCGTTCAACGTGCGCAAACCATCGCCATCTTCTTGTGCAATAAACACCAGAGCGAAATCGTCAAAGCGAAGCGGCACGTAGATCCAGTAGAAGCCACCATCGGCTTTCGGTTCAGCAACCCAGCGGCCTGCTGGTTCAGGTTCACCAACTGGTCGAATACCCCATGAACGGTCGCGAGTGCCGACCCATGTGGCGGGGTCAACGATGATCTCTTCACCCTTGACTCGAATGAATCCTTCCCAAGTTCCGACCTGCGCGAAGCGTTGCGCGTCGAGCATGATCTTGGCGCCGTTGCGCGAAACGTGTGGAGATTCATCAACAGCAGGAAATGATCCCCGCCAGTGCAGATCAAGTTCGAATTCTTGGTCCTTGCAGTCACACGTAATCCGAAGTTCGTTTAGAGGATCGATGACCTCGATGCGATACGGGCCAACCTGCTGATTCATGCGATCAGAACCAAGGACATCAGACATGCGGATGGTGTGCTGCAGATCGCCGCGACGGATACACGCGAAAGCGTCGGTCACTCCGAGGTTCGGATATTGACCGAGACCGGTAATGAGGAACACCTCACCAGAACGATCGTGCGCGTTCCAATACGAACGGTCATAGAAGTTGCGATCGCTCGACGCGGCGTGAGCAAGTGAGTACGGGGCTTGATGCAGCGGAAACTCATCGGCAGGAATCGGCATTAGTGCTCCCCTTAGTCAAACCAACCCGCTCCGTCCGGCGCGTGGAGTTCGAACTTTAGAGCCACGCAATGGCACGCCGAGACAGAATCCGGGCTGTGGACCCATGGAACGGTTCGGCTACCATCTCGTCCCTTAGGGCGATTAGCTCAGTTGGCTAGAGCACTGCCTTCACACGGCAGGGGTCGCTGGTTCGAGTCCAGTATCGCCCACCCGAAAACACAAGAAGGGACCGGCATCTCGCCAGTCCCTTCTTGCATTCGAGTCATGGAAAATTGAACTCGTCCCACGTTCGTCCCGGATTCGTGAGCAATCAGGCACCGCTCTTCTCTCCAAGATGGACAGCGTGCACGCCAGACTCCCAATCCGCGCAGGGTGTTCTCGTGCCCCGGCGCCGATGGTCGCGTAGGACCTAGGCTCAATGTGTCGACCGGCAAAGGGTCTCTCGACTTTTAGTCGGGGGTTCTCATATGGTCCGCAGATCAGTTCTCGCAAAGCTCGCAGTAATAGCCACAGCGTTTGCCATTCTCTGTGTGATGACGTTGCCGGGACTTGCCGATGCAATCACACCTTCGACAACCGCCGTCACCCCAATCACTGTTGGCGATAACCCCTGGGGCGTTGCTGTGAGTCCTGACGGATCAAGTGTGTGGGTGGCGAACTCTATCGGGACCACTGTTTCGCGTATCAACACCGCCACCAATGTCGTGACTTCAATCACTGTCGGCACTTACCCCTACGCCGTTGCTGTGAGTCCTGACGGATCAAGTGTGTGGGTGACAAACTCTGTCAACAATGGCATCTCCAGCACTGTTTCGCGTATTAACACCACCACCAATGCCGTCACCTCAATCACTGTTGGCACTAGCCCCCGTGGCGTTGTTGTGAGTCCTGACGGATCAAGTGTGTGGGTGACGAACTATGTCAGCGGCACTGTCTCGCGTATTAACACCACCACCAATATTGTGACTTCAATCACTGTTGGCAATATCCCCTACGGCGTTGTTGTGAGTCCTGACGGATCAAGTGTGTGGGTGACCAACAATGGCAGCAACACCGTTTCGCGTATTAACACCACCACCAATGCCGTCACCCCAATCACTGTTGGCGCTTACCCCGCGGGCGTTGTGGTGAGTCCTGACGGATCGAGTGTGTGGGTGACAAACCAGGGCAGCGGCACTGTTTCGCGTATTAACACCACCACCAATAACGTCACCTCAATCACTGTTGGCACTAAACCCTTCGGCGTTGTGGTGAGTCCTGACGGATCAAGTGTGTGGGTGACAAACACTGACAGCGACACTGTCTCGCGGATTAACACCGCCACCAATGCCGTCACCGCCTCAATCACTGTTGGCACTAAACCCTTCGGCGTTGTGGTGAGTCCGGACGGATCAAGTGTGTGGGTGACAAACCTTAACGATGGCACCGTTTCGCGTATTAACACCACCACCAATGCCGTCACCCCAATCACTGTGGGCTCTGCTCCCTTTGAGGTTGCTGTGAGTCCTGATGGATCGAGTGTGTGGGTGACAAACCTTAACGATGGCACTGTCTCGCGTATTATTTTCCCGCCGCAACCTCCCGCCAACTTCACGGCCACGCCAGGCAATGCCCAGGCAACTATTTCTTGGACTGCACCAACCAACACAGGCGGCAGCCCCATCACCGGATACACCGCTACGGCTTCCGTAGGGGGCCCGAGCTGTACGACAACAACTGCCACCTCGTGCACGATTAGCGGCCTGACCAACGGAACGACCTATTACGTATCGGTCACCGCAACCAATGCCGTTGGCATCTCTGACCCTTCAGTTGTTGCTGTCACCCCGACAACCCCGACAACAACAACCACGACGGCAGATCTAGTCACACCAGCATTCACCGGGTAAATAGTCGAAAGACAAGTAGTACGACTCCGAGGGTTTGCGAGGAATCGCCTCAAACCAACTCTGAGATGGCCAGCATCGAACCCTGATCGGTGCTGGCCTTATTGGTCTTCTTCACTATTGATATGAAGAAAACTTTGGCGGTCGTTCTGGCGGTATCGATCGACGAGTTGCTGCGAGAGTTGCGGCACCATCTGGTCGAACAGTTCTTCGGGATCTTCTGGAGTCGACATCGATCTGATTCCGGAATCTAACGGGTCAGTTCTAGGCGAAATCGACTTAACGACCTCGACTCAGCGCAACGTCGAGCCGTTCCCGGGAGCACGAATCGGTTGCAGGACATACCGTTGCGCAATGAACAAGAAAATCCGCTTTCTCCTCGACCGTCAAGAGATCCGCGACGTGGTCACCCGCTATTTCATCAGCGCCGATCGGCGGGACTTTGTTTCATTGGTCGACTGTTTCGTTCCCGGCACGCTGGTCGACTACAGCGAGCTACTGCCCGTGTCGTCAGGCACTCCGATCGTCGAGGTCGCAGCAATGATCGATTCTGCGATGAGTGGCCTCTACAGCAATACGCAACACTTCATGGGAAATCATGAATGCATCATCGATGGCGACCGAGCGGCGGTCGAGACCTATTGTCTGGCCATCCACGAGTACCTCGACGACGCTGTCGACGACGGGACCAGGCCCACAAGCGCACTCCGCTACATCGATCAGTTCGTCCGGACATCGGACGGTTGGCGCATCGGGCATCGAAAGGCCGTGCGCGACATTGCTCTCCAGTTTCCGCCGCGCGCAGTCACGATGTGGCAGCCCGAGGACTGACTCGAACACCATTGAAGCCATGCAGGCAGATACT
>CAMCTW010000077.1 GCA_945878645.1 Bifidobacterium breve | reverse complement strand
CTGTGATGAAGTGTTCCACCAGGGCGGTGAGAACATCGATGACTGCTTGGCCTTGCTGGATTGACTCGGGCCGGTTGTAAATGCGCTCGTAGTTGAACGAACGAAGCGCACTCAGTGCTGAAGCGGAGGTTGTATCCATCCCGACGATGCCGGTCTCGGCCGCCGCGCGAATGACAGCTCCAATAAGCGTGTGCAGTTGTTGGCGTCGGGTGGCACCGAGAACCTCGATTACTTCGATTGGGAGGTCGGACGGGTTAACGATGCCGGTACTGACGGCGTCTTCAAGATCGTGAGCGCTATAGGCACATCGATCGGCCCAACTCACGACAACGCCCTCGGGGGTCATGGGCGTGGGGCGAGACCACGAATGATTACGAATGCCATCGAGTGTTTCAATACAAAGATTGAACGGCTCGAGAACAACATCGGCGCCCCATACGGCGTGGTGATAGCCACCGGGGATGAACGCATCGAAGGCGTCTTCGCTGGCGTGCCCGCCGGGGCCATGGCCACAATCGTGGCCGAGGGCGATCGCTTCAGTTAAGGAAACGTTGAGACCAAGGCCGCGGGAGATCGCCGTTGCTACCTGTGCGACTTCGAGAGCGTGTGTGAGCCGGGTGCGTTGATGGTCGTCGGGAAAAACAAAGACCTGGGTTTTTCCAGAAAGCCGACGGAAGGCCGGTGAGTGGAGAATGCGATCGCGGTCACGTTCAAAACAGGTTCGAAACTCGTCGGGTTCTTCCCCTGTGGCTCTGTTGCCAGCGCCGTACGCCCGAGTAGCCCCCAGAGCGAGGATCTTGTGATCATGCGCTTCACGTTCTTCGCGACGGACGCTCTGAGCAGTAACTGTGGGCGGAGGGCTTTGGCTATGAGCGAGTACAAGGTTGTCCGCAGTTGGGGCGCCCTTCATGGTGGCGACCCATTCCTCGTGTCGTGGTGATCGGGAGGATGGTGCCTGCTCTTTCATGGAGGAATCCTGCCCTATTGGTGAGACATCGGGGGGACAAGAAGTATCTATCTGCGGACATGGGTCCCCCAACCCGTAGGCTCTCCGGTCGTGTCCGGATTTATCGATGAATGCCAACTCAATGTGCGCGGGGGCGACGGCGGCGCTGGCTGTGTCGCGTTCCGTCGTGAGGCCCACGTCGCCAAGGGTGGACCCGACGGTGGAGACGGCGGCCGAGGTGGCGATGTGTGGATGGTTGCCGATCGAAACATCTCGTCACTTCTCGCTTTCAAGGACCATCCCCATCGACGGGCCTCGAGCGGTACCCATGGTCAGGGAAAAAAGATGCACGGAGCTGGCTCCGATGACCTGATCGTCCATGTCCCTGAAGGCACAGTCGTTCATGATCTCGAGGGCGAGATGTTGGCCGACCTTGTTCATCATGGCGATCGCTGGATGGCGGCGGCCGGTGGCCGAGGCGGGAAGGGCAACGCCAAGTTCCTTTCCAATATTCGCCGAGCACCTTCGTTTGCCGAACAGGGCGAGGTCGGAGAAGAACAATGGTTGAACCTCGAACTTAAATTGATGGCTGATGTTGCTCTTGTCGGCTTCCCGAATGTCGGCAAGTCCACTCTCATTTCGCGGATCTCTGCGGCGAAACCAAAGATTGCTGATTATCCCTTCACCACGCTTGAACCCAACCTTGGTGTGGTTCGAGTGGAGGACAATTTTGAATTTGTCGTCGCCGATATTCCTGGTCTCATCGAAGGTGCTGCCGACGGCAAGGGTCTCGGTCATCGGTTCTTGCGCCACGTAGAGCGCGCCCGGGTATTGGTCATCCTCATCGATCTTGCTGGCGGTCTCGACGGAACAACCGCAGAAGGACCCGCTGAACAAGCACGCGTGCTTCTCGCCGAACTCGAGGCCTATCGCCCCGAACTTCTTGACCGGCCGAGAATCATTATTGGTTCTCGCGCCGATTTGATCCCCGAGGATCTCGCTATTGCATCGACCGGCAAACCGTCGGTGACCAGCGATGGGCTCCAACTCGATATTTCGGTCTCTGCGATCACCGGAGCAGGACTCCCTCGTCTCATCGGCCGAATGGCCGAGGAAGTTCGTGGCGCTCGTTCAGTCGAACCTGAACTTGATGGGTTTGTTATTCATCGACCCATTCCCGAGGGAATTCGTATTGAGCGCGAAGACGATGGTTCCTTTCGGGTCCTCGGTCGCTCTGCCGAACGAGCTGTTGCGCTCTCTGATCTCACCAACCTCGAAGCTCTCGATTTCGCGCATTCTCGACTCAAGAAGATCGGAGTCGACAAGGCGCTTGCCCGCGCTGGTGCCAAAGAAGGCGACACCGTGCGAATCGCAAATCTCACCTTCGATTACGAGGAGGAGTGATGGTCGTTGTCGTAAAAATCGGAACCTCGTCGCTCACCGATTCTGAAGGAAGTATCCGAAAAGACGCCATCGTGAAATTGTGCGATGAGGTCGCCACAGTGCGAGCTGCTGGGCACAATGTTGTCATCGTCACTTCAGGAGCAATTGGTGCCGGACTTCCCGCTCTTGGGTTAGGTGGCGCAAATCGACCCACCGATGCGCGGACGCTTCAAGCGGTTTCTGCTGTCGGTCAATCTCGTCTTATGGCCGTCTATTGCGAAGCGCTCGATCGACATTCGCTTGTGGGTGGCCAAGTTCTTCTTGCGCCCCTCGATTTTGTCGACCGTCGCCAGTACCTGCAGGCTCGCGGGACACTCACGCGGCTGCTTGAACTTGGCGTGGTTCCGATTGTGAATGAGAACGATGCAGTTGCCGACGACGAGATTCGGTTCGGAGACAACGATCGACTCGCAGCCCTTGTTTCACATCTTGTCGACGCTGAACTTCTTGTACTGCTCACCGATACCGCTGGGCTGCTCTCGGCCGATCCCCGAATCGATCCCGATGCGTCGTTAATCGAAGAGATCATCGAATTCGATCAGCAACTCGACGAAATCGCCGGCGGTCCCGGTACCCCTGGTGGCAGCGGAGGAATGGCCTCAAAAATTTCAGCGGCAAAGATCGCCGCATGGTCTGGCGTTCGCACTGTGATCGCCGCAGCTCACCGTCCCTCCGTGCTTACCGATGCAGTTGAAGGAGTCAGCGGTGTCGGCACGATCGTTGCTGCTCACCAACGAGATCTTCCCGCCCGCAAGCTTTGGATTGCCTTTGCGGTGCGGTCTTCCGGGGTGGTCTCTGTCGATGCGGCAGCCCGAGCGGCTCTCGAAGGCGGTGGAGCTTCGCTGCTTGCGGTTGGCGTGGTCGGGGTCCAAGGCGACTTCGAAATCAACGATGCCGTGGAGATCGCCGACCAAAACGGCATGGTCTTTGCGAAGGGTCTTGTTCGTCAGAGTTCCTCGACGCTCACGAACTCATTGAGGAGTTCGACGGCGGACCTGCCGACCGAGACTTCTTCACAGGTCGTTGACGTTGACGACCTTGTGATTCTTTCCTAGCGACGCAGTAGGCGTGTCACCAAGAGCTTTGCCTCATCAACTCTGAGGAGAACGAGCAAAGTGGCGTAGACGCCGATTCCGATGGCCGCTGCACAGAGAAAGGTCGGTAGATCGCCGAGATCGGTGAAGGTGAGAAATGCCCAGACGGCGAGTCCCATCACTGCCGATGAGAGAACCAGTTTCGCAATTGTCACGATGGTGGACGCATCGAAGAATCTTCCGATGCGGTGATGAAGCAGAAACAGCGCAACGACAGCGAAGACGGAGTAGGCGATTGATCCGCTAGCGCCCAGACCTACAACACCGAAGCGGTCGACGACTACAAAGGCAATCACCAGAGCGAGGATCGTTTCCGACGCGTTGATATAGAAGGGAAGCCGTGTATCGCGTTGGGCATAAAAACCGCGCATAGCAAAAAGGAAAAGAGAGAAGGCCGGGAGGCCAAACAGGAATGCGATCAACGTATTCGCAGTTGTATCCGCATTCGAGAGGGTGAACTCGCCGTGTGCGAGCACAAGTCGAACGATCGGTCCCGCAAGAAGAATCATGCCGATAGTGGCCGGTAGAGCGAGAACAAGTACAAGTCGGAGGCCAGAACTGAATCGACGTCGAAGGCCAGAAGCATCGGCGGCAGCATGAAGCGCTGAGAGTTCTGGGGTATACGAGGTCATGACGGAGACGGTCCATAGCCCGTATGGCAGTTGGAAAAAGAGCCAGGCATAGGCGTAGATCGAAACGCCATCGACGCCATTGGCCAAGGTTTGGATGATTCCGTAGGCCACGAGGTTCGAGACGACATAGCCAAACGTCCAACCGGAAAGACGGCCAACCTCGCGTACGGCAGGGTCGCGAAGATCGAAGTTCCAGTGCAATCGAATTCCGGCCGACCGCATTGCGGGCCACAGGACCAGTGTCATGGCGAGCAGCCCGGCCGTGGTTCCAAATCCGAGCAACAGAAGCAGTCCGGTGTCGTGACTGACCTCATCGAAAGTGAGTGCCTTGCCGGTTGCAAGGTGGGGGAGTGCAAGAAAGAGGCAGATGACGACCACATTGTTCAGAACCGGAGCAAATGCGGGAACGGCGAAAGAGCGCCGTGCATTCAGTAGCGATGTCCCCAGACTTGTGAGTCCGTAGAAAAGTATCTGGGGCGAAAACATCATCAGAAGCGGGACTGCAATTTTCACTTGCGTCGCCGCATCTGCGCTTGAAGAGGAAAGGTTGTAGAGGCGGATAATGATGGGGGAGAGAGCGATGCCCGCAACAGTGGCAACCACAAGGACGACACTGATGACCGTTGCTAACGCGTCGATGCCGCGGTTGTCATCTCGCCCCGTGTGAGCAACGACGACAGGTACGAGAGTTGCGGAAAGTATCCCGCCAAGCACCAGGTCGTACAGGAGGTTCGGAGTGTTGTTCGCCAGGTTGTATGCCTCGGCGAGTGCGGTGGCGCCGATGGCGTAGGCCATCACCCCGACGCGGAGAAACCCCGTCAGCCGGCTGAGACCGGTGCCAAGAGCGACCACGGCGCTTGATCGCACGAGATGACGGGTTCTCTGTGCTGTCACGTCCTCGGCAGAGCTGCTCATCGGCGATAACGCTAGTTCCCACCGTTCCTCGCCGACGTGAGCCCTACTGACCCGAATGCCTTGGCGAGTAGCCTTTATGGGATGAGTACACATGATGCTACGACGCCTATCGCCGAACTTGGTCGTCGTTCAAAGGCTGCGTCAAGGGCGTTAGCTACCGCATCCACGGAGCAGAAGAATCACGCACTGCATGCTGCTGCAGATCGACTCGTTGTTTCTTCTGACGCAGTCCTCAGCGCGAATGCTGTCGATGTGACCCGCGCCGAAGCCGATGGAGTGAGTCCGACTGTCGTCGATCGCCTTCGACTCGACGAGAAGCGAATCGCTTCGATGGCTGGTGGTCTGCGCCAAGTCGCATCCTTGGCTGATCCCGTGGGCGAAATTATCGATGGTTGGGTGCGTCCCAACGGACTTCGCATCTCTCGCGTGAGGGTTCCGCTCGGTGTTGTTGCGATCATCTATGAGAACCGTCCCAACGTCACTTCAGATGCTGCCGGACTCTGTTTGAAATCAGGGAACGCGGCGTTCCTCCGGGGCTCCTCAGGAGCCATCGATTCCAACATCGCTATAGAGACTGTTCTTCGTTCGGCGATTAGTGAAGCGTCGTTACCCGCTGATTCAGTGATTCTTGTAGCCGACACATCACGCGAGGCTGCCGTTGAGTTCATGCGCCAGCGCGAAACGATCGATTGCCTGATTCCGCGCGGAGGCCCGTCGCTGATCGCTTCGATTCTCGAGAACGCGACTGTTCCCTATGTGATCGATGGCGACGGAAACTGCCACGTGTACGTCGATGCCGAGGCCGATCTTGAAATGGCCATCCAAATCATCGTGAACGCCAAGATGCAACGCCCGTCGGTGTGTAATGCGGCGGAGACGCTGCTTGTGCATCAAGATGTTGCTGGTGAGTTTCTTCCTCGAGCGGCCTCAGCCCTAGCGGGTGTAGAGCTCCGCGCTGACAAGCGTGCCCTTGAGTTCCTTCCAGGAGCGACTCTGGCAACCGCAGAAGATTGGTCAACTGAATTCCTCGACCTCACGCTGGCTGTCGGAGTTGTCGATGATCTCGAAGCCGCGATCGATCACATTGCTCGCAATAGCTCCGGGCACTCCGAGGCCATCATCACCCGTTCGCTTGAAGCCGCGGATCGCTTCACTCACGAGGTCGATGCAGCCGCCGTACTCGTTAACGCTTCAACCCGGTTTGTCGATGGAGAGGAGTTCGGATTCGGTGCCGAGATTGGTATCTCGACCCAGAAACTGCACGCCCGAGGCCCGATGGGGCTCCGTGAACTCACCACAGCCAAATTCATCGTGCGGGGCCAGGGACAAACCCGCGGTTGATCGGCTGCGGTGCAAGTCGGAGGTTCGCGGGCCGGTAATGTCGTTAAATGGATTATCGCTTCGAAACCCCCGCGGACGTCAGCACCCGGCTGCGCGACGTCGACTACCTCTCTGACGAGGCCATTGCCGGAGTCGTGTTCCTTGCCGATCGGCTCGGCAAACCAATTTTGGTTGAGGGCCCCGCTGGCACTGGCAAAACCCAATTGGCGAAGTCCGTAGCCGAGATTCTCGGCGCTCGACTTATCCGTCTTCAGTGTTACGAGGGACTCGACGAGTCAAAAGCTCTCTACGAATGGAACTACAAAAAGCAGTTGCTTCGTATTCAAGCGGAACGCAATTCTGATTCAAGCTGGGAAGATATCGAGACCGACATCTTCTCCGACGAGTTTCTTCTGACCCGGCCCCTTCTTGAAGCGATCCTTGCCGAAGATCCCGTCGTTCTCTTGATCGACGAGGTCGACAGAGTAGAAGTTGAGACCGAAGCATTGCTCCTTGAAATCCTCTCGGATTATCAAGTTTCAATTCCTGAACTCGGAACGATTGCGGCTCGCCAAATTCCGATGGTTTTCCTCACCTCAAACAACACCCGCGAATTGTCTGAAGCGCTGAAGCGTCGTTGTCTCTTCCTCCATATCGATTATCCCGATATGGAACGGGAGAAGGAAATCGTGCTCACAAAGATTCCCGAAATCACCGAGAGCTTGGCCGACCAAGTTGCCCGAATCGTGCGTTCAATCCGCCAACTCGAACTGAAGAAGTCGCCGTCGGTCTCCGAGACACTCGATTGGGCACGAACGTTGCTTCTTCTTGGTGTCGACTCCGTTACTGAAGCCGACGCTATTGAGACGCTCAATATTCTGTTGAAGTATCAAAGCGACATCACGAAAGCCTCGAAAGAGCTTCAGGGCGATAGCGGAGCGAAGCGTCCTGGCGTCCCGCGCACGAGTTGATGGGTAACAGCGAATCGTTATGACCTCCACTGAGGTGCCCTCTTCGCCGATGCTCGAACTCCTCTCTGGATTCATTGTTGAACTCCGCGCTGCGGGTTTGCCAGTGAGTCTCACCGAGAACCTCGACGCTATGGAGGCCATCACCCATATTCCGATCGAGAACCGCAGCGCGTTCAAATACGCGCTCGCGGCGACGCTGGTGAAAAACAACTCCCATTGGCGTGCATTCGAGACAGTCTTCGAGGTGTATTTCTCTTTGAGGGGTAGCGAGTATTCGCTTGGCGGCGGAGGTGACGATCTTCCGGAGATCACCGAAGACGACGAAGCACCCATGAATCCCGATGCTGGTGGCGCCGGAGCAGGCGGAGCCGGTGAGGCGATGTCGCCCGAGCAGATGGCCGAGATGCTCTTTCAAGCAATGCGCAACGGCGACGATGGTCTGATGCGCGCACTGGCTCGTCAGGCAGTCACGCGTTTCGCGGGAATGGAGCCGGGACGACCGGTCGGTGGCACTTATTACCTCTATCGCACGCTGCGAAATCTCGATCTCGACGGTGTTCTCGAGCGACTTATGGAAGAAGCGCAAGAACAAAGCTCTTCACCGCTGACGCAGCTGGAAGAACGACTCGAGCGCGATGAATTCGAATCTCGTATCGATCGCATGAAGAAGGAAATCGAAGCAGAAATCCGCCGCCGCCTCGTTGCTGACCGGGGCGTCGAGGCGATGGCGAAGACTTTGCGCAAGCCGCTCCCGGAAGATGTCGATTTCATGCACGCCAACCGCGAAGAGTTAGTAAGCCTGCGCAAGGCCATGTACCCGCTGACAAGAAAGCTTGCGGTTCGCCTTGCTCGGAAACGTCGACACGGTCGTAAAGGGCCGCTCGATTTTCGCGCCACTGTTCGTCAGTCGCTGAGTTACGGCGGAGTCCCCGCCGATCCGCGTTTCCGCTACCCACGACCTTCCAAGCCAGAGATCTTCGTCGTTGCCGATATTTCCGGATCAGTCGCAGCATTCGCTCGCTTTACCTTGCAACTCGTTTATGCAATTTCGGGACAGTTCTCTCGGGTGCGTTCATTCGTGTTCATTGACGGAATCGACGAAGTCACTCGATTCTTTGAGGGTGTCGAAGACATCAGCGTCGCCATTCACCGCGTGAATACCGAGGCCGATGTTGTGTGGGTCGACGGGCACTCCGACTATGGCCACGCTTTCGAGGTCTTCTGGGAAAAGTACGGGCGTGAAATTAGCCCGAAAACCACCGTGTTGATCTTGGGCGACGCTCGGAATAATTACCACGCGTCGCAGTCGTGGGTCATTAAAGAGATGAGCAAGAAAGCACGCCATGTGTATTGGTTAAATCCTGAGCCCAAGGCGTATTGGGACACTGGTGACTCAATCGTCAGTGACTACGGCGCTCACACCGATGGCGTTTTCGAGTGCCGGAACCTTCGTCAGCTCGAGAAGTTCGTCGACATCCTGGAATAGCAGCGAGAAATCACCTCACATCAGGTGAAGACCACATTCTGTCTTCGATTGCCCTGACCATCTCCCCGAACGCTGATCGGTGGGATCGGACGGACGCTGCGTGCACGGTTGACAGCCGATTGATGTGAATCCGTCGAGAAGAAGTGGATTCACAATCACGTTGTTGTTCTCGATGTAGTCGGCAACCTGTTGGTCGGACCAAGCTGCGATCGGATTGATCTTGATCAAGCCACGAAGATCTCGTGCGACCAGAGGAGCAGTAACGCGAGAGTCAGCTTCGGCGCGACGGAGACCGCTCATCCACGCGGCTTTGCCGGAAAGAGCGCGATCGAGTTGCCCAACCTTCACGGCAGAACAGCAACCCTCAGGATCGGCTTTCCACAGGGGTTCGTTTTGCAGAGCGACGGTCATCATTCGAAGATTCAGTCCGTAGTGCTGGCGAACGCGCTCAACCGTTTCGAGCGTTTCGGGGAAGTGATAGCCGGTGTCGATAAAGACAACTTCGATGGCGGGGTAGACCTTGATGGCGAGGTCGATGAGGACCGCATCGGTCATCGACGCTGTGAGCGCAAGATGGGGGCCGAATGTTTCTACTGCCCACCCGATGATTTCTTCGGCTGACCAGGTTTCGAAGTCGCGACTGAGTTCGGCGAGTTCATCGTTGCTGAAATCAGGAATCGAGAGGCTTGTGAGGCTCATGTCGCACACTCTGATTCACCAATTTCAGGAATGTATGGGCCGGTCTCGTCGTAATCGACGAAGAAGTCGGGGCCCTCTTCGGGGGTTGGGAAATGATCGAGTTTCTTCAACTCTGCGCCGAGCGTCGCGATCCCGCCGGAGCGATCGATCCAGCCTCGGAACGATTCGCCGGCGGTTCGCTCGTCGTTGAACCGGCGAACAACCTGCACAACAGCTTGCGGTGCCGCTTTAGCCGGAAGTCGTGTAGCCC
>CAMCTW010000076.1 GCA_945878645.1 Bifidobacterium breve | reverse complement strand
TGAACGCCAAGCAATCGACCGCCCGTTCCGTCGGAACGCTTCTCGGCGATGACCTTCACCATGCCCTCGGTTTCGCCGAGGATGAGCGCACGGCCGTTACCGGAATAGCGGTGCTTACTTACGATGACATCGAAGCCCGCTTCTTTGGCGGACTTTTCGGTATGTCCGACGAAACTGACTTCGGGGTGGCAATAGATGCACCACGGAACCTTTGAATAATCAAGAGGCATCGGGTCTTCATTCAGCATGTCGCGAATGGCGAGCATGCCCTCAGCAAAGCCGATATGAGCGAGAGCTGGAGTGGCGATGAGATCGCCAACCGCCCAAACGCCAGGCTCACTGGTACGACAATTTTCGTCGACAACAACGTGGCCGCGATCGCTCACCGCTACGGCAGTGCCATCGAGTCCGAGGTTTTCCGAAAGCGGACGACGACCAACCGAAACGACGACCATGTCGACATCAACCGATTCGCCCTCACCGAACTTCACGGTTGTTCCGCCAGCGAACTTGGGGTCGTGCCCCTGCACAGAAACGCCGGTGCGGACCGTGATGTTGCGATCCTTGAATGACTTAAGCACTACACGAGTGACATCTTCATCGCAGCCAGGGAGAATCTGCGGAAGCGCCTCAAGAATGGTCACATCGGTACCCAGGTCGGACATCATCGATGCGAATTCGCACCCAATCGCGCCGCCACCAATAACGACTGCGGTTGCTGGCAATTTCGGAATCGAAAGCAGTTCGTCAGACGTAAGGACTGTTACACCATCGACATCGAAACCGGGGATGGTGCGCGGCACCGAACCGGAAGCGAGGATCACATTGGTGCCGTGCAGTTCGACGTCACCTGAAGAACCACCAGAAACCTTGACGACATGACCGGCGTGCAACGTGCCAATCCCGTCATAGACGGTGACCTTGCGCTTCTTGAGAAGACCGGTGAGTCCGCCAACAAGACCGTCGATGACGCCTTGCTTGCGCACTTGGGTGACCGAGAAATCGAGTACTGGTTCTGACGTCGTCAGACCAAAGGCCGCAGCGCTTTCGATCGCTCGACGAATCGAGGCCGTCTCGAGCAATTCCTTTGCGGGGATGCAGCCGACATTGAGGCACGTGCCACCCATGCGGTTCTTCTCGATCAACGCAATGTTGAGCCCTGCCGATGCTCCATACAGTGCGGCGGCATAACCACCGGGACCGCCGCCAATGATGACGACGTCGAAGTTCTCGGCCATTAGGACCACCTCTATCGCGACTACGGGGAGCCTGAGCCTACCGGTACGGGCGCAATGGCTGAACCCAAATGCTCAGCCCCGTCTTACAGGGCTAGGAATAATGAAGCAGCAGAAGCGGCGAGTATCGCCAAGCCACAAGCGAGTGCCAAGAGGATCAGTTTCCGGGTGCTCATAAGGTTAAGAGCGTATCGGCCACAGACTCACCGCCCGACCGCCCGATCCCACAGCAACGGGAATACCCTCACCCCTAACGGTTGTGCACCTCCCCATCTCTCATCATCAGGAGTCCTCGTGAAGATCGCTATCACCGGAGCCTCAGGCCTCATCGGCCGGGCACTGACAACCTCTCTTGTCGCAGATGGCCACCAGGTCATCCCTGTTGTCCGCCGACCGAATTCGGCAACACCCGATGCAATCGAATGGAATCCGGCCGCCGGAACAGTCGAGGCATCCAAATTTGAAGGCGTTGACGGAGTGGTTCACCTCGCCGGAGCAGGTATCGGCGACAAGCGCTGGAGCGATTCCTACAAACGCGAGATTCTCGAAAGCCGCACGAAGGGCACCGAGCTTCTTGCCCGCACACTTGCGTCGCTCTCCGCTCCCCCCTCGGTGATGGTTAGCGGATCAGCGATCGGCTTCTACGGAGACACCGGCGACACCGCCGTCGATGAAACTGCACCGGCTGGTGATGATTTCCTCGCCAAGGTGTGCGTTGATTGGGAAGCCGCCTCCGCACCCGCCACCGAGGCCGGCATCCGCGTGCCATTCCTGCGCACCGGCATCGTGCTCACCACCGATGGTGGAGCACTCGCCAAGATGCTGCCCCTCTTCCGCTTTGGACTCGGCGGTCGCATGGGCTCGGGCAAGCAGTGGTGGAGCTGGATTTCAATGGCCGATGAAATCGGAGCGATCCGTTGGTTGCTTGACCATGACGTCAGTGGTCCCGTCAATGCCACCGCACCGAGTCCAGTCACCAACAGCCAGTTCACCAAAGCTCTCGGTGAGGCCATGCATCGTCCGACATTTGCTCCAGTGCCATCTTTCGGTCCCAAGCTTTTATTGGGGGCTGAACTCGCTGATGCCCTGTTATTCACCAGCGCTCGCGTGGTTCCCAGAGCGCTCGAAGCCAGTGGCTATTCATTCGCCCACCCCACGATCGACACGGCATTACGAGATGTACTCACATCAAAGGCAGCAGCCTGAGAGACTGAAGAGATGAGCACTCCAAAGCCAGAGCGTCACGTCTCAACTTCTCGAGTTATCGCAGCACCCCCGCAAGAGATCTTCGAGGTTCTCGCCGATCCCGCGAGACATCCGATCATCGATGGCTCCGGAACACTTGTCGGCGCCAAAGGCAACCCGCCGCGCCTTTACCCTGGCGCAAAATTCGGGATGAAGATGAGCTTTCACGCCACCATGCGCAACAAGGTGCTCGAGTTCGATGAGGGCAAACAGATCGCTTGGCGTCATATTGGCCAGCACGTATGGCGTTATGAACTCGAACCAGTTGATGGTGGCACCAAAGTCACCGAAACCTTCGACTGGCGACCAAGCCCTCTGGCTTGGCTCCTTGAAAAGCAGGGCACCCCCGCAAAGAATCTCGCATCGATGGAACAGACGCTCGTGCGGCTGGACACCTACGTGACCACTGGAAACGTTCCGGAATCATGAACCTGTGAGTTCGTCACTCGACTCGTTGGTCCCACTCGGCTGGGATCCCACGTGGGCAAAGTCATTGGCGTCGATTGCGCAAGGTGCCGAACCGGCACGAGTCCTCCAACACCACGGGGTCGCTCTAGTTCTTGCTCTGCCCGGGCGCACCGAGACAGTAATGCTCACACTTCGCCTCGACCCTCAGCCCACCGTCGGCGATTGGGTGGCACTGAAAAATGACGAAATCATTGCAGTGCTCCCCCGCCGATCGCTTTTGCGTCGTCGAAATGCTCACGGAGACGGCGAACAGCAACTCGCTGCCAACATCGACAAGGTGCTGCTGGTCTGCGGTCTCGACCGCCCCGTAAAAGACGGTCGCATCCAGCGCGGCACCGCGATCAGTCGCGATGCTGGGGCAGAACCAGTTGTAGTCCTCACCAAAGCTTCGAGAGATGGTGACATCGAAGTCGATCCAGAGCAAGCCGCCGACGAGGTCCGCGCTGCGCACCCCGGTATCGATGTCATCGTGACTTCAGTAAAGGAAGGCATAGGCATCGAGGAAATTCGTTCGATCATCGGTCATGACACCGTTACCCTGCTCGGTGAATCGGGCGCAGGAAAGTCGAGCATCGTGAACGCACTGCTCGGCGATGACGTCGTCACGATTGGCGATGTTCGTGAAAGCGACAGTAAGGGCCGACACACAACAACAACGAGGGAACTTCATCTGCTCCCCGGCGGCGGCGTCCTCATTGACTCCCCCGGCATCCGAGCAGTCGGGCTTATTGCCGATACCGACGGCGTTGCCGAAACATTTGTTGATGTCGATGAAATCGCTTCAACGTGTCGCTTCGCTGATTGCCAACACGAAGGCCAACCAGGCTGTGCAGTCGCCGCCGCATTGGCCGACGGGACCCTCAAGGCCGAACGGGTTGAGGCCTGGCGCCGACTCGATGCCGAAACCGACTCAGCCGAACCGATTGCTCCCCGAGCAAGCGCACCGCCTCGACGACCCCGCCGACAGGGTGGGAATTGAGCCCTGCATCGATCCGAGCGCCCGAGTTGGGAAAGAACAAGACAAAGCGGTCAGCAAAATCGTTTCGAAGGCCACCGGGGTAACAATTCGAACGGCCAATACGGTTGCAAAAACATGAGCATCTACTATTCACGCCCGAAAAAACCAGCGATTCTTGCCCTCGCCCTTGTGGTTGGGCTGCTGCTTGGGGCGTGTTCACTCCTCCCGGTCCCCGACCCAGCGCCTACAACGACAACCACGCTGGCTCCGACAACAACTACTCGGGCTCCATCAACAACCACGTCAACAACCACGTCACCAACCACGTCACCAACCACGATCGCAGTTGGCACGAAAAATATCCTCGACGCACTCTGCGCACAGACCACCGCTACCACGGTAAGTGCGGCGCTCCCCTCATCACTGGAGGAGATTTCGGGCTTAGCGGCAAGTCGAACTTATGCAGACACTGTGTGGGCGATCGAAGACAGCGGTAACCCCGCCAAGGTGTACGCACTCGGACTTAATGGGACCGTACTCGCCACAATCTCTCTTTCCCCAGCGACAAACATCGATTGGGAAGCGATTGCTCTCCGCCCAGGCCCGAACGGCGATCAACTCGTTGTTGCCGATGTTGGCGATAATCCTTCCGCAAGAGCATCAGTCACCTTTTACTTGTTCGATGAGCCCACACTCGCGAACGCCACAATTTCGCCCGAAAAAATCATTGCGACGTACTCTGACGGCCCGCACAACGCGGAATCTGTCGTTGCAACTAACAGTTCGATTCTGGTCATCACGAAGCAAAGCGGCATCGCGTCGATCTACCGGCTCGATGGGACCATTCTCCATCCAATCGCTTCGCTCGCCGATAATCCCGGTCTTGTCACCGACGCCAATTTGTCTGCTGACAATGGCCTAACAGCGATACGCACATACGGATCCATCCGACTCGCACGCGTCGTCAACAACGACGTCATAACCGCCCTCGCCTCCACGGGGTGCACGATGCCGTTCCCCGAGCCCCAAGGCGAAGCGATCACTTTCCTACCCGATGGATCCGGACTTGTCACCACGAGCGAGATCGCTCCTGCAACGTTGAAGGTGATTCGCCCCTCCCCTTGATCGGATCGATTTGAGGCGATTCAGCGATGCACCCTTCAAGCCGTCGCTAGGTAGCCATGGCAAAGCCATGTGAACCCACGCAAGATCACAGCAAAGGCTGGTTGAGGTTCACCGGGCTGGGCTGCGCTTGGTGCGGCGGAGGATTGTTACTCCTCATCGCACCTCTCGTAGCCGTAATTGCCCTCTTCCGTTGGATCTTCTAGAGAGAAACCAAGCGGACTCAGCCCGTAAACGTCGGAGCGACCTCAGTCGCTGCACCAGCACTTGGCGAGGTCGTAGTCGTAGTCGTCGTCGTCGGGGCTGATGAGATCGATTGCCAGTAGCCACTCGCGCCGCCGATGTTGCTCGTCCCTTGAGCAACTCGCAACGTCTGATTCGTGCCGTCAACGTTCATCGTCCAGATTGACCATTTACCGGATCGACTTGATCCAAACGCCATCTCAGTTCCATCAGCAGACCATTCAGGTGATTGATCGGAAGATGGATTGTTTGTGATCCGCAACTCGTTGGTTCCATCTGCATTGATCATGTAGATCTCTTCGTTGCCATCGCGCTGAGAGCAGAAAGCAATTTTCAACCCGTCAGGCGACCACGTTGGTTGGAACTCAGTAGAAGAATGGGTCGTCAATCTTGTCTGATTCTGTCCGTCTGGGTCCATCAGATACAGATCATCCTCGCCATTTCTCAGAGACCGAAAAACGATTTTGGATCCGTCTGGTGACCATGACGGCCACTCATCGTGGGCTGTTGTGCTCGTGAGTTGCGTCTGTCCGCTGCCATCCGCATTCATCACATAGATGTTGGCGTCGCCATCCCGATAGGAAGTGAACACAATTTTCGAACCATCTGGAGACCACGAAGGCAGCGTTTGGTACGAGGTCGTTGTCGTCAATCGGGTCAACCCGGACCCATCCGCATTCACTACGAAAATATCGGTCGTTGGCCCATAGGTCCCAGAGACGCCAAACCGATCAGATTTGAAAACAATCTTTGCACCGCCGAATGGGGACCACGCGGCATCGCCGTTCTGGCTGTTGTTCCCGGGTACGAGTGAGACAAGCCCGGTTCCGTCAAGATTTGCGGTCCACAATCCCCCGTCAAGACCAGAGTCAAACAGGAACTTCCCGTTCGCTCCAGGGAATTGCGCCGATCCCGCCGTCGATGCTGATGCTGCGAACACTGCGGCCGCAATTACTAATCCGCCGATTAGACGCTTCAGACTTCCCATTGCTCTGACTCCCCAACCCTCGATCTCAATGAAGACGAAAAGTTACACCAATCTGTATTCAGAGATAGCGGCTTGCGATCAACCCAGTTCCTGCATGAGTTCGTTGGCGATACCTCAGAAATGTGGGCACAGGCACAACCAAGCCATCTACCCATTTCCGCTGCGTGCACTCAACGTTCGAGTAGCCGCCGCCTCGCCGGTTCGATCATCCGCTCAGGGAACGCCTCGGTGTCTAGTCGCTTGAGCAACTCAATGACTCCAATAATACCAACCACGTTCAGCACCATTCCCAGTGGAATTCCGATGAGAAGGTCTCCTACAGTCATCAGTCCTTGGCTCGAAGCTTCAACGAAGAACCAAATGACTGTTGGAAGAAACAAAAACAATGACGTTGCCATGCCGGGGTTGTACGGGATTCTCAGTCGTAGCGGCATGAAGACCAAATGAAACACACAATTACCAATCGACATGGTCAGCGTGGCAACGCCTAACCAAAGTGCGTTGGACCAGCACAACGCTGCAAGAACGTACCCACTCCACCCCACAACCACGTTGACAACCATCGCTGAGGTGGGATTCAACGGGTAGCGAGTGGGATCATCGCTTCGAAAGAGCCCAATATTCAGAAATCCGGCGAACCAACCAGGCCAGCGCCACTCTTCAAACTGGTGAAGAAAGAGCGTGATCAGGCTGACCCACAAAATGAGTTGCACGGAAGCAAAGTTCGGCCGAGCGATTAGCCATACAAGAACAAGGGCGGCACCAAGCACAACCCCGACGTCGAACCAATGACTTCGAAATCTAGTCAACCTCTTCTCCTAACACACGGCGACATTCGCACTTACGGCACTATTCTAGCCGAATCCGTCAATCACGGCATTGACAGTCTCACTTGTGTTGAATCCCCATTAAAAATCAGAGGTCGATGGAACCCATGATCTCATCGGGAATATCAAAGTTGGCGTAGACGTCTTGGACATCGTCATCGTCCTCTAAGGCATCGATAACTCGCAGCACAGAGTTCGCGGCCTCTGCCGTGTCGAGCATCACTGTCGTAGTCGACACCATTGTCGAATCGGCAGAGTCGATAGCGATACCGGCTTCTTCAAGCGCTGCACGCACTGAAGGAAGATCGGTTGGCGCGCACACGAGTTTCCACGTGTCGCCTTCGTCGGCAAGGTCTTCAAGGCCGGCGTCGAGTGCGGCCATCATGATGTCGTCCTCTTCAGCGCTGCGCGGAAGGATGATGACGCCCTTGCGTTCGAACTGCCACGCCACTGCTCCGGGCTCGGCGAGTGATCCGCCGGTCTTCTTAAGCGCCGTGCGAACTTCACTACCCGTGCGATTTCGGTTATCGGTAAGGACATCGATGAGGATCGCCACGCCGTGGGGCGCATAACCCTCATAGGTGATCTGCTCGTAGGTGACGCCTTCCAGTTCACCGGTGCCGCGCTTGATGGCGCGTTCGATGGTGTCGATCGGGACCGAACTGTCACGCGCCTTCTGAAACATCGTTCGCAGCGCAGGGTTCATCGCAGGATCACCGCCGCCTTCACGCGCCGCAACTTCGACCTGACGAATGAGTTTGGCGAACACCTTGGCGCGCTTTTGATCAGCAGCGCCCTTCTTGTGCTTGATCGTCGCCCATTTGGAATGTCCCGACATTGGAGCCTCTCTTACTGGTGAGAAAAGGTGAGGAGCGCAGTCATCCTGCCATCCCCTTGATGAAGAGTTCGTGGAGTCGAAGATCGGGCGACAATTCGGGATGGAATGAGGTCACCAACACATTTCCCTGCCGGCAGGCCACGGGCTGCCCCTCCTCCACCGCCGCCAGAATTTCCACTTCGGGGCCAACGCGTTCAACCACTGGGGCCCGGATGAAGACTGCGTGCACCGGCGACTCGGGAAGTCCGATCACACTGAGGTCGGTTTCGAATGAATCGATCTGACGCCCGAACGCGTTACGTCGAACCGAAATATCAATCGCTCCGAACGACAACTGATCGTCATGACCATCAAGAATTTCCGAGGCCAACATGATCATTCCAGCGCAGGTTCCGAACGCGGGCATTCCTTCGTTCAATCGCTCGGCGAGCGGTTCGAACAATTCGTTGATGACCAACAGTTTCGAGATGGTGCTCGATTCGCCCCCGGGCAAAACGAGGCCATCAACGCGAGCGAGATCTTCAGCCCTTCGAACTTCAACGGTCTCGACACCCAAGCGTTCGAGTGCGTGGACGTGGAGATCAACCGCGCCCTGTAGCGCAAGTACTCCGATACGAGGGAGAGCCACCTGGGGGCTCCGATCCACAAGCAGACATCAGGAACGGCTCACCGCAGTGCGGCTCACCAACCCCGCTCAGAAAGTTTGGTTTCGAGCGTTCCGATTTCGAGACCGGGCATTGCGTCGCCAAGGCCACGACTGACCTTCGCGAGGATGTCGGGGTCGAGATAGTTGGCGGTGGCTTCGACGATGGCCTTGGCCATGAGGGTCGGATCAGAACTCTTGAAGATGCCTGAACCAACAAATACGGCCTGAGCGCCAAGCTGCATGACTAACGAAGCATCGGCAGGAGTTGCGATACCGCCAGCGCAGAACATAGGGACAGGAAGGGTTCCGGTTTCAGCAATTTCCTGAACAAGCGGAAGGGGCGCTTGCAGACGCTTGGCCCAATCGAATAGTTCCGCCTGATCGGCAGTGGTGATCTTGCGAATATCGCCGAGGATCGAGCGCAGGTGACGAACAGCCTCAACAACATTTCCAGTGCCGGCTTCGCCCTTCGAGCGGATCATGCATGCACCTTCAGAAATACGGCGAAGGGCTTCACCAAGATTGGTGGCGCCGCATACGAACGGAACGTCAAACGCCCATTTGTCGATGTGGTGGGCCTCGTCGGCCGGCGTAAGAACTTCGGATTCGTCGATGTAGTCGACCCGCAGGGCCTGAAGGATCTGCGCTTCGGCGATATGACCAATGCGGGCCTTGGCCATCACCGGGATGCTGACGACTTCCTGAATGCCCTGGATCATTTCGGGATCGCTCATTCGAGCAACGCCACCATCACGACGGATGTCGGAAGGCACGCGCTCAAGTGCCATCACCGCAACTGCCCCGGCATCCTCAGCGATTTTTGCCTGAGCCGCATCAACGACGTCCATGATGACGCCGCCTTTGAGCATGTCAGCGAGTCCACGCTTTACGAGGTCGGTGCCAGTTGTTCGAGAAATGCTCCCGGGAGTCAGATCAGCCATGAGGACAGTCTAAAGGCGAAGACCCCACGCGAACGAAGTCGGAGCGGTTCAACCCTTGATTGCAAGGTACGAATCGGCGGTCGCTTGGTCGAGCAAAGAAATCGCCGAACCGGCCCTCGGAAGTGCCACCCACGTGCGCCCAGGAGTGAGCAGGATCGGCGATCCATCGGTGGCCGTGTAGGTGGTGGGTTTGTCGGCGGTCGGACGCGACCAAGTGCCACCAATGACACGACCATCGGTGAAGACCAGCATTTTGCCCGACCCCACGGTGAGCGCCATCGGTGACCGATCATCGGAAGGACTTTGTCCGTAGTCAATGAACTGGACAATGACATTGGCAGGCGAAACCTGCACGCCAGCGGCATCGAGGGTTGGACTCTTTGGACGAGGGTGCAACCCGTCGACTTGAAGTCGTGACCATCCCTTGGTTGTGGGATTCCAGACGTAATCAACGACGACGCCGCCAAAGTCGAGCGTAAAGCCCGGGGTAAGTGCGCCTGGAAGTGTTGTGGTCGTGGTTACGGGAGCAATCGTCGTTGTGGTCGACTCTGTTTTTTTCGATGTCGTCGATGTCGATGACGAAGTCGTTGCGGTAGCACCAGCAGTTACAGCCTTGCGGAAGTTGAAGATCGGCGCAGGATTCCCCTGCTTTTCTGGTGCTTTCAGTTCAAGTACCTGCGGCAAGTGCAC
>CAMCTW010000075.1 GCA_945878645.1 Bifidobacterium breve | reverse complement strand
TCACGCCGATGAGGAAGAGTGTCGCCATGGCGACCGATCGCAATCCTCATGCTGGCATTCCGTTTCTTGACAACGATGCCGCCATCGTCGCTGCGCTTGAAGAGGTTTGTATCCCGGCGTTGATGTGCTCGTTGGTGCATATGACCGGCGATCCCTCTTGGATCCGAGGAGACACGCGTCCTCGTTTCGCGATGCTGAATAACTATGAGAGCGGACTGACGGTCGAGGAACAGGCCGAGGTTCGCAAACTCGCAGTTCCTGTCATTGCGCAGTGGCGTGATGCGGGTTGCCCTGAACCAGTGGTTCCTTCGCTAGAACTCGTGAAGGAACTCATGGATTTCATGGCTGCTGCGCCAGTAGATCCCGCTGTCGTCGAAATGTTTGCTGATGATCTTCATTTTGATGGCGCCGATAGCGGCGCAATCACGTGGAGAGACGAAATCTCGTCCGATGTCCGCGACGCGTTCCATGTTGTCGTGATTGGGTGTGGCGAGTCGGGGCTGTTGACGGGGATTCGTCTTGATCAGGCCGGTATTCCTTACACAATTATTGAGAAGACCGATGGACCCGGTGGCACTTGGCGCGATAACCGTTACCCAGGTGCGCGCGTCGATATCGGTAGTCACTTCTACTGCTACTCCTTTGAGCCATCAGATCATTGGAGCGAGTACTTCTGTCGGCAGCCGGAACTTCGCGGCTACTTCGAACGCGTCATGCGTAAGTACAACGTCGATGAAAAGTGTCGATTCAATACCGAAGTTGTCAAAGCGGTGTGGAATGAGGAATCGTCAACATGGTCAGTTGAGGTTCGCACTCCCGATGGCGCCACCGAGGTCATCTTCGCAAACGTGATCGTGAGTGGGACCGGTGCGTTAAATGCTCCTCGAATGCCTGACATTCCCGGCATGGAAGATTTTGAGGGGCCGTCGTTTCACTCGGCGCGTTGGCCAGAGGGTCTTGATCTTGCCGGAAAACGAGTTGCTCAGGTTGGTGCGGGAGCAAGTGGTTTCCAAATCGCTCCGACCATCGCCGATGAGGTTGAGCGTCTTGATATTTTCCAACGCACTGCGCAATGGATGTTCCCGAATATGAACTATCACCGCGAGGTCCCTTCGGGCGATGCATGGGCGATGCGGCATCTTCCGTTTTACGCACGATGGTTTCGATTCCTGATGTTCTATCCAGCATCCGGTCTCAGCATCGAGGGATCACGAGTCGATCCAACCTGGCATGACCCTGAAGGCAGATCGATTAGTCAGGCAAGCTTTGAGCGGCGCAGTGTTTTTGAAGGATGGATCACGAGTCATCTTGAAGGTCACCCTGATCTGATCGAGAAATCCATGCCGCACTACCCGCCTTCCGCCAAGCGCATGCTTCAGGACAATGGTTCGTGGCTGAAATGTTTGTTGAAGCCGAATGTGGAACTCATTCGCACCGGCATTGAACGTGTGACCGCCGAGGGAGTTGTCACCGAAGACGGTGAAGTTCATGAGGCCGACGTCATTATTTATGCGACCGGCTTTCGTCACAACGATTACTTGTTCCCGATGACGATTATCGGTCGCAATGAAATCTCGCTTCGCGAACAGTTTGGTGAAGAGCCCACGGCCTATCTCGGAATCTCAATTCCGAACTTCCCGAATCTCTTCTGTCTCTACGGTCCCGGAACAAATCTGGCCCATGGCGCCAGTTTGATTTTCCAATCGGAATGTCAGGTGAATTACGTGATGAGCGCGATTCACGAACTTCTCACAACTGGCAAACGGGCCATGGAGCCGAAGGCTGAAGTGCATGACAAGTACGTCGCCACGTACGAATCAGAAATTAGCCAGATGGTGTGGGCTCATGAAACGGTGAAGTTCTCCCATTTCAAGAACAAAGACGGCAAGATCTACACCCTCTCGCCATGGCCAATTCCCGACTATTGGGAATGGACGCGCAAGGTGAACGCCGACGAGTACGACTTTGTCTGATTCGAAGCTTTCTTTCGGCTCGACGAACGAGTCGCTCTTTCTCCGAGGTCCGCGGCTTCGGCGTCGTGAACTCGGAACGATCTTCCGAGTAGGCCGCGAACTTCTCCGTGGATTCCGGCGCCTTCATTTTGTTGGGCCTTGTGTCACGGTTTTTGGATCTGCTCGAATTGCAGAAACTGAACCTGCCTACGTGATGGCTCGATCGACCGCGGCCCTGCTCGGTGAACTTGGTTTCACCATCATGAGCGGGGGAGGGCCAGGAATTATGGAAGCAGCCAATCGTGGGGCAAAGGATGTTGGTGCGACGAGCGTGGGTTGCACAATCGAGTTACCAAACGAGCAGGCTTCAAATCCGTACCTTGATCTCGAAGTTTCGTTTGATCATTTTTTCATTCGAAAAGTGATGCTGGTGAAGTACTCCTACGCCTTCGTTGTTATGCAAGGTGGTTTCGGCACTGGCGATGAAATGTTCGAAGCTCTCACACTCATCCAAACCGGAAAGATCGAACATTTTCCTGTGGTGCTCATGGGGGTGGAGTACTGGGGCGACCTCGTTGAGCAACTTGAGGAAATGGTGAGGTCGGGAATGATCTCGAGCAGTGACTTAGACCTCCTGCTCGTTACTGACGACCCTTTGGAAGCATCTGCTTATATCCAGGAGCTGACAGTGCAACCGTTTGGATTGGCCGAGCGGCTCCGGCCCCTGCGGGTCCTTGGGGAGCCGGCAACGAGAGGTCGCCGCAGGTGAATCTGGCCCCCAAATAGGGGAAAAGCCGGCTTATTGGCCGCCGAGACTGGCGATGAATGAGGCAGACTGGAGGCTACGACCTCGCACCCGAGGCGTTCCTCAGACGGGTAGTTATGAACATCCTGGTGATCGGAGCAGGCGGTGTTGGCGCATCAATGGCGTCCATTGCTGAAGATCGTTCCTTCTTTTCCACATTTACGCTCGCGGATATTTCGTTTGACTCTGCTCAGCATGCAATCTATGAACTGGACGATCCTGGGCGGTTCCGGGCGGCAGCCATTGATGCTCGCAATGAAGCTGACATCGTCGCGTTGATTGCAGAGACAAAGGCCGACATCGTTGTTAACGCCTGCGACCCACGGCTGAACGAGCCGATCTTCAACGCCTGTTTCACCGCCGGCACGAATTACATCGATATGGCCATGAACCTCAGCGAGCCGCACGCGACCGACCCTTACAACCAGGTTGGTATTCCGCTTGGCGCAGCGCAGCTCGCGGCCGATGAGGCGTGGAGAGAAAAAGGATTACTAGCGATTGTCGGTATGGGAGTCGAACCGGGGCTGTCCGACATCTTCGCCCGCTACGCCGCAGATCATCTTTTTGACACGATTGACGAAATCGGAATTCGAGACGGTTCAAATCTTTCAATCGATGGATACGACTTCGCTCCAACATTCTCGATCTGGACAACCATCGAAGAATGTTTGAATCCTCCACTTATTTGGGAAAAAGATCGCGGATTCTTTACGACGGAATGTTTTAGTGAACCTGAAGTGTTCAACTTCCCCGCGGGAATTGGTCCGATCGAATGTGTAAACGTGGAACACGAAGAAGTTCTTCTTGTTCCACGAGAAGTTGATTGTCGCCGAGTCACATTCAAGTACGGCTTGGGCGCAGAGTTCATCGATTGGCTCAAGACATTTGCCTACCTCGGGCTCGATTCCACAGAAAAGATCAAGGTTGGCGATGCAAGAGTCGCTCCGCGCGATGTTCTCGCTGCGCTGTTGCCGAACCCAGCAGAACTCGGTCACCTCATGCACGGAAAGACATGCGCGGGTACTTGGGTGCGCGGAACGTTCGATGGTGCCCATCGCGAGGTGTACCTGTATCACGTTGCCGATAATGAAACGACAATGCGCGACTGGGGTTCACAAGCAGTGCTGTGGCAAACGGCAATTTGTCCCGTGGTCGCAATCGAACTTCTCGCCAGTGGTGGTTGGGTAGGAACTGGTGTGCGTGGCGCCGAGGCATTCGATGCTGCTCGCTACCTGAATCTGCTGGGCGAATACGGCTCACACCACGGCATTCTTGAAATGGGCCCAGGTCTATGGCCCAGCCCGAAGTCCACGGGGCAGCCCGGCTGGGATCGGCCAGTGAAGCGAGCAATCAAGCCCTAATCGGCCGGTGCTAACGCCCGTAGATCGTGGTTGGAGTCGATGACCGCGGAACTCCGAGAGCGTCAGGGCAGTCCACGCCTAGTGGAGTTCTCTCTGTGACTCAGGAACGGCTTGGTCCGATCCGCGCTGGTCGTAAACGAACACGATTCCGAAGCCATTCCGAGATCGGTCAACCCATGGGAAGAACCCATAGGCGCCATTCCCACTAGCGATGACGAATAACCCGTCTCTAATTACGGACGACGCTTAACGAACTCTCCGTCCACGATGTCGTAGACGACATCGGCGTGAGTCAAAGCATCGATGTCGTGGGCGAGGATCATGGTGGTTCGGTTCCTGCGTGACCGGATGACTTCGTCGATTACTGACGAACGAAGTTCGGGCTCGAGGTGTTCTGTGGCTTCATCAAGTACGAGGATCGGGGAATCGGCGAGAATGGCGCGAGCGATCATCAGACGTTGACGCTCGCCGCCGCTGAGTAATTCTCCATTTGCTCCGATGGGGGCGTCGAGACCGCCGGGTCGAGCATCGAGAAACGGCAGAAAGCCGGCAATTGCACAAGCGGCAAGGAGTTGTTGGTCTGATGCATCGCCATCCCCAACCAGGAGGTTGTCGCGAACGGTCGTGTCGAAGACGTGGTCGTCCTGCATGACTGCAGTGATGCAGGGGCGGTCCAAGTCTCGGAGTCCGGTGGTTTGGTGGCCCCCGATCGACACAGATCCTTCTGGGCAGGGGAGCAGCCCAACGAGGAGTTGTAAAAGTGTGGATTTCCCTGCCCCTGACGGCGCGGCGATGGCAACAGTCGCACCGAAGGGGATAGTGAGCGAGGCATTCCTGAAGACGGGGGGATGATCTCCGTAAGAGAACGAAAGATTTGAAATCTTGATTTCTGGCTTTGCTGGAAGATCGTTAGATGACGGTTGCTCTGTTGTAATTGGCGAATCAATGGATGTTGTGGGCGTGGCCATCAGAAGGATTCGGCCTGCAGCAGCATCAGTCTGGGCCCGATAGTCGGGAGCAGTGAGCAGTGGGCCAAGTGCTTCAAAAGACGCAAGGGCGATCAATGGGGTTGCCGTGATCCACCAGATGGCCGACGTCGAAGCATCTGAAGTTCTGAGTGCAGCAACAATTGTGAGAACACATACGCCCGTAAGGCCCACGACTGCCACATCGAGCAGCGAGCGTGTCCGAGCCAGTTTGCGTGTGAGCTCGATTTCTTGTGTATCGAAGTATGCGATTGATTCTGAGAGTTGATTGGTTCTCCCCCAGATCTTGAGAGTCTCCAAACCATCAAGCAATTCGGTTGCATCGGCGAGTCGATTGGCGCGCAGCCGGATCAACTGGGCAGAAAGTTGACGGGTTTGTGACCAGAGCAGCGGCGGGATCCCCAAGGCTCCAACAAGAAAAAACAGGGCGAGAATGACAGCGCTGCGAATATCGATCGCGAGCAACGCGACAAGAGCAATAGCCAACGTACCGAACGCCACGAACGGCGGGCTGGAGACTCGTAAAAGACGATCCTGCATCGTGTCGACATCGTCAACAAGTCCAGCGACGAGGTCTCCTCTGCGCTGATCGGCGACAATAATTGAGTCGGTGTCGATGAGATGTTCAAACAACCAAACGCGAAGCCGACTGAGTACTCGGAACGTTCCAAGGTGTCCGAGGTAGCGCTCGCAATAGCGGCCGACGACTCGCGTCAATGCGAAGAAGCGCACACCCAAAATCGTGAGGGAAAGCGATGCGGCCGTTCCGAGGACCGCTGAACGCGTCAGAAGATAAATCGCCATGGCGAGTAGCCCGATGCCAGAACCGATCGTGATGATTCCGAGGAGTGAACTGAGCGCCACCCAGCGATGAGTCTTGCCAATACGTTGAAAGAGTTCGCGGCCCGAGGACTTTGCTGTCATCGCGGCACCTCTTCGATGCGTCCGTTTTCGAGGCGGAACACTCGATCGGCAAGCGTAAGTGTTGCCTCCCGGTGGGCGACGATGACAACTGTTCGATCCTGGAGAAATGGATGAAGCGACGAGGTCAGTTCGAGTTCGGTCTCGGGATCGAGGTGGGCGGTGAACTCATCGAGTAGGACAAGTGGGGCATCGCGAAGCAGGGCTCGGGCGATTGCCAAACGTTGTCGTTGGCCTCCGCTGAGAGTTGCTCCCTCTTCCCCTATCGGTGAGTCGATTCCAAGTGGGAGTTCTGCGACGAAATCTGAAGCGAGTGCAAGTTTGAGAGCAGCGCGGAGCTGCTCTGTGGAGGCGTCGCGATTTGAGAGCGCAACGTTGTCATGGATGGACGAACTGAACATGAATGGGTTTTGGGGGACTGAGGTGATGTCTCGCAGCCACACCTCGGGGTCGAGATCGGCGAGGGGTGTGTTGTCGATTGTGATTTTCCCCGCTGATGGCTTGAGTCGGCCATGGAGAAGATCGAGAACCGTGGTTTTCCCAACTCCACTCGGCCCGAGAAGAACAACAGTCTCGCCAGCCGCGACCGAGAAAGAGACGCGATCGAGAGTGAGGTGATCGGTCCCCGGATACGCGAACGAAACCTCCTCGAATCGGAAAGCTGGTGGTTTGAGCGGAAGCGTCAACCGAGGTTGTGCGTCTGATGATGACCGAGGAATGAGTTCGGTAAAATCCGGGAACTGAGCGAGGGCAGCGTTTCCTGTCTGCCCGGCGTGGTACTCAACCGCCAAATTTCGTAGGGGAGCAAAAAATTCCGGAGTGAGCATTAAGACGGCAAGGGCTGTAGCAAAACTGATGTTTCCGTCCATCATGCGGAAACTGACTTGAACGGCAACGAGAGCGGTTGCTGCAGTGGCGGCCCATTCAATAACTAGTGATGTCTGGAAGGCAGTACGTAGAACACTCATCGTGGTGCGTCCGAAACGATCGCTGATCTCTTCGATCGTGACGACACTTTCAGTCGCTCGACCAAAAACCTTGAGCGTCGGAATACCGCGCACCATGTCGAGGTAAAAGGAACGAAGCCATCCAAGTTCGCGAAAACGTTGGTCGGCGAGAGCGCGAGTCCGAGAGCCAATAACAGCGAGCAAGAGAATCAGCATCGGCCCAGCAAAGAGCAAGATGAGTAACGTCCATGGGTCAAGAATGCCGATCGTCAGGAAGACCACGAGCGGGATGACAGTGGCGAGCGACCGAGCAGGCAGATATTTGGTGATGTAGTCATCGAGCGAATCGATACCGGGGCCCAAAAGAGTGCTGTCGACGCCGGTCGATGTGGATGTCGAGTGCTCGGCTCCCCAGTAGGTGGTGAGGGCGGATCGGACACCCACGCGGAGACGACTGCTCGAAGTAGCGAGGAGTTGCGCGCTGGCGAACCGGAAGCCGATCCGCAATGCGAGAAAGCCTGTGAGTCCAAGAAGTGCCGGTGTTAGCGGTCGATGTTCGAAAACCCCAGAGATTGACCGTGCCAGCGAAAAGGTCCAAGCGACAAGGGCGATGGAGCCGAGAACGCCCGCTAAAACACCGAGTCTGTGGAGGCGTTGAGCGCTTGGATTTTGTGACAGCAATTCCCGCGCGCTCATGGGGTGTGACGGTACTGCGTTGATCGCCGGCGCGGTATCAGTAACTGTCGTCGTCGAGTTCCACTTTTCCGCGGAAGAAGTAATAGACGCCTGCGGTATAGAGCAACACGAATGGCATGCCGATCAGGGCGATCACAAACATCACCGCGAGTGTCTCCTTGGCGGCTGATGCATTTTGCACCGTGAGGTCGTAGGCGCTGTTTGTTGTCGAGCGCAGCATGACGGGATACATCCCGCAAGCAATGGCACCAATAAGGAGGGCGATCATCGTTGCTGAAGCGAGAAAGGCGCTGAGGTAGGCGCCTCGACGAACGAAAAGCCACGCCGCAGCGATCGACACGAAGGCCAAGAGCGGAAAGATCGCCGTCCATGGTCGATCCTTGAAGTTCTGTGTGAATTGCTCGTCTCGTAGGAGCGTCCAGAGGATGAGGGCGGTCATGAGACTAAAGAAAGCGATGAGCAACTTCGGTATGAGCGCCTTGATGGTAATGAGAAGTTCGCCTTCGGTCTTTAGCGTGAGGAAGATTGATCCGTGAAGGCAAAGCATCGCGACAGCAACGAGACCGAGAGCAATCGAGTATGGGTTGAGTAAGTCAAGGAGACTTACGTTCAAGTTGCCGCGTTGATCAAGATTCACTCCTCGAATCACGTTTCCTAATGCAACGCCGAGAAGAATGGTGATTCCAAACGAGGAAATCGTGAAGGTCCAGTCCCAAAGAGAACGCCACCAAGCTTCTGGACGCTTCGAACGAAACTCGATGGCCACGGTGCGCATGATGAGGACGAGAAGTACAAGCATCATTGCGAGGTAAAAACCACTGAACAATGACGCGTAGACAATTGGGAATGCAGCGAACAGCGCGCCGCCTCCCAGGACGAGCCACACCTCGTTGCCGTCCCAGACTGGCCCAATGGAATTCAGCAGGATTCGACGGTCGTGATCGTTGTGGGCGATAAACGGCGAGAGCATGCCGACACCGAGGTCAAAGCCGTCAAGGATGACGTAGCCGCTGACGATGATGACGTAGAGGACAAACCAGGTTGTTTGAAGCCACATGTTCAATCGCCTCCGCTTGAGACGCGTGACCGGCGTCGGAAGATTTCGCCGAAGGAGTCGGGTAGTGAGGAAGTTTCATCGGGGTCAACCGGCGGCGGTGGCCCCTCTTTGATATGTCGATCAAGAAGTCGGATGAACACCACAAACACGATGATGTAGAGCAGGACGAACATCACAATTGAGAACATGACCTGACCGAATGAAACATTCGGCGAATATGCATCACTTGTCTTGAGTACTTGCCAAACAATCCAGGGTTGGCGGCTGAATTCGGCAGTCCACCAACCAGTTGCTGTAGCGATTTCGGTGAGAACGACAGAGGAAACGAGAATCCACATGAGCCATCGTTGATTCCAGATCTTGCGTTTCCAAACCCAGAATCCACACGCGACCAAACCGATAAGGACGAACAACATTCCGAGATTGATCATCAGGTGGTACACCTGAAAGACCAGGTTGACGGATGGCCACTCGTCGCGAGGGGTGGCTTCGAGGCCTGTGACGGTTGCGTCAAAACTTTGATTGGTAAGGAAACTCAGGAGACACGGAATATGGATTCCGCTTGTTGTTTCCCTGTCGGGATCTGTCCATCCCAAGAGGTACATCGGAGCGCAAGATTCGCTTTGGTAGAGCCCCTCCATCGCCGCCAACTTCGCAGGTTGGTATTGCGCCACCTCAGTTGCTTGGTTAGCACCGAATACGGCGACCTGAAGTAGTGCGACCACTGTGAAAACAGGGAGTGCAACACGGATCATTGTCTTGGCTAGTTCCACATGGCGTTTTTTCAGTATGTAGAACGCTCCGACGCTCAGAACAAGTGACGATCCGACCATCCAGCACGCAGCGATCACATGAAGGATTCGGGGGAGGAAAGACGGAGTGAACACAACGTCTTGGAAACTCGTCATAAATGCTTGCGGGCCCTGCCCAACATCTTTGACTTCAAACCCTCGTGGGGTTTGCATCCAAGAGTTGGCCATCACGATCCAAAACGCGCTGAACGTCGCGCCGACGACGACCATCGTTGTCGCAAAGAGCCACATGCGATTTCCAAGTCGAGTTCCACCAAAAAGCATGAGGCCTAAAAAGCCGCCTTCAAGCATGAACGCGAAAATTCCTTCAGCGGCCAGAAGGCTTCCGAAGATATTGCCAACGAACCGCGAATACTGCGACCAGTTCGTGCCGAACTCGAATTCCTGCACGATGCCGGTGGCAATTCCCATGGAAAAGATCAGCCCGTAAATCTTCACCCAGAACATTGAAAGCTGGCGCCACTTTGGGTCCTTGGTTCGGACCGATTTGATCCCGAAAATGACGAGGATCAGGCCTACGCCAAGGGACAGTGGCGGAAAGATGAAATGAAAGGAGATGGTGAGAGCGAACTGGATGCGGTGAAGGACTTCGACGCTCATTTGGGTGTTCTCATTCCATCTGGTTCTGACCGCATGGGATGCGACGATCGTAGTGAGCCCGAGTCGCCCCCATGAGATCCCCATTTCATGGGATAAATTTTGTTCTTTTCCGCC
>CAMCTW010000074.1 GCA_945878645.1 Bifidobacterium breve | reverse complement strand
GCGAAGTGGTCGATTCGCAAACGGCACTGACCCGATTCGAGAGGAGTGGCTTCATCAGCGGCAATTCGAGTGCTGGCCAGATCCTTGCGGTTGGTCTCGATCGTCATGCACGTCACCTTCGGGAGAGTTCGCCCTGTTTCTTACTGACTGGATTGGATTCTGTCAATCTTATTGACAGAATTAGGGGCCAGTACGATCGTTCCATGCAGCCAGCTCCTTTTGACCCCGCTGATTCAGCGAACCCCGTGATCGTCGATGGGGAGGTCACTTGGTCGTTCGATGCCAACTTCCTCAACTCGAATTGGACCTGCATCTGGGGTCGGGGCTGCCTTGGGATTCACGATGAACCAACCGAGGAACTCCAGCAGGGCTGTTGTTCGGCGGGTGCCGAGCTTGACGGGGAAGACGAATCACGAATGATCAGCGCGTTCGCTGCGATGATCGACCCCTCGCTGTTTCAGTTCTCTGCCGAAGCTGAAGCCGGTGGGATCTTCGCGAACGAGAAGGCGACGAACACCCGAGTCGTTGACGGGGCATGCATCTTCCTCAATCGCCCCGGGTTTGCTGGCGGCGCCGGTTGCGCCCTGCATCTCGCAGCGATCGACGCAGATGAATCCCCGACTGAATGGAAGCCGACTGTTTGTTGGCAGTTGCCGGTCAAGGTCGATTGGGTGCAGACATCACCTACGACTGAGACGGCCACGTTGCGCCGTTGGTCTCGAGCCGATTGGGGCGTCGAAGGCGAAACCATGGCCTGGTGCTGCACCGAAGGGGATCGGGCCTATGTCGGCGATCGCCCTGTGATCGAGTCACTTTCGGAGGAACTGAGCGAGTTGCTGGGCAACGAAGTTTTCGTTGAATTGCGCAAACGTCTGACATCTTGAACCGCGCTCGTCACGAGTGTGGTGATTGAATGCGGCCATGACATCTGCGGCTGACAAACTTCGAATCTCATACGACAAGGGCCTGACCCGGCCGTTGGCGTGGCGCAAACATCAACTTGAGCAAATGGTGAAGATGCTCGAAGAGAATGAGGCAGCGTTCCTCGGCGCGCTCGCAACCGATCTCGGTAAGCCACCAGTCGAAGGATTCATCACTGATATCGCATTTGTGACCGGCGAAGTGAAGTCGATGATCAAGAAACTTAAAAAGTGGAACAAATCTGAACGGGTGCGGACACCACTTGTGACAATGCCAGCGCGATCGCGACTGATTCCAGAACCTTTAGGCGTCGTCTTGGTAATCGCGCCGTGGAACTATCCGATTCAACTTCTACTTGTTCCGGCTGCGGGTGCAATCGCAGCAGGAAATGCAGTGGTGATGAAACCATCCGAAGTTTCGGCAGCGACGTCCGCGTTGCTTGGTGAATTGGTCCCGAAGTACCTGGATCCTTCGGCTATAGCAATTGTTGAAGGTGGCGTTCCTGAAACAACTGATCTGCTCGAACAGCGTTTCGATCACATCTTCTATACCGGCAACGGAACCGTCGGGCGGGTCGTGATGGCTGCTGCAGTAAAGAACCTCACGCCGGTCACGCTTGAACTTGGTGGAAAGAGCCCTGTCATCGTCGACTCTTCGGCCAATCTCAAAGTTTCGGCCCATCGCATTGCCTGGGGTAAGTGGCTGAATGCAGGACAAACCTGCGTTGCTCCTGACTACGTCTTGGTAGACGAAAAAGTTCGTGATGCATTTGTTGACGAACTCGGGAAGGCAATCAGCGAGTTTTATGGAGAGAACCCCCAATCCAGCGAAAGCTACGCGCGCATTGTTTCGCCTCGCCATTTCGAGCGGCTGGTAGCGCTTCTTCGCGGAGCAACTCTTGCGGTTGGAGGCGTTAGCGATGAGGCGACTCGTTACATTGCGCCAACTGTTCTTGTCGACGTCGACATGGAATCACCGGTCATGAATGAAGAGATTTTCGGTCCGATCCTGCCGGTGATCAGCATTGCCTCAACCGATGACGCGATTTCGTATGTCAACGCGCATGCGCACCCACTCGCGCTCTATGTCTTCGCTGAGAATAAAAGGGTCGTACGCGAAGTTCTTTCACGCACGACCGCTGGTGGCGTAACGGTCAACGGCACGATCTTGCATCTGACCAATCCGCATCTTCCGTTTGGTGGAATTGGCGAAAGCGGAATGGGTGGATATCACGGCAGGGCTGGAGTGCGACTTTTTCAGCACATGAAGCCTGTACTTACGCGTGGAACGAAACTTGATCTATCGCTCACCTATCCGCCTTACACAGCACGTAAAGAGAAGATCTTCCGCAAGGTCCTGTGACCGGGCGAAATAGATTCTCTAGAGTTCAAGATTCGCGAACTCGAAAAGTGGGCCATCCGTGACTGACTGGAACGCCATAGCGAAACGCAATTCACGATCGGTGCAAACCACTATTGGTTGGATCTTCTGGGATCCGGGAGCGATCCGACGCTACGAGGCACTTGGCCTCCCTGGTCCGATTGGCTACATCGCTGCTCGCTGCGCACCGCTGGCTGCTGCCGGCCCTGAGGCGGTGACTGCTGCGTTCGGTTCGATCAGTCCGAGCGCGATTGCGTTCACTTTTGATCTGGTTGCTGCGTCAACTGATTTTGAATCGGTCTGGAATGCGCGCAATGACGCTGTTGTTGGAGGACTCCGAGAATTCGCTCCTGCGATTGTTCCGGCACTGGAACAGATGGGACCGTCGCTCTGGGCCGTCGTGGAACAACTTCCAACCGTTGGGCGAGTTTTCTATGCCTCGCATCTTCGGATGGAACGAGCGAATGATCCTTTGCTGTCGGGTTGGCAAGCGGTGAACTGCCTACGGGAATGGCGCGGCGACACGCATTGGGCGATCGTGGCATCGGCAGGGTTGACCGGTATCGAGGCATCGATCCTGCATAACGCGTGGTTGGGTTACGAAGACAACTGGTTGCCAACGTCGCGAGGAAGTGGCCCCGACGAGATCAAAGTCGGGTGGGAACTCCTCGCTGAGCGCGACCTTGTTCGGAGTGGAGCGGTGACTGCTGAAGGAATAGCGCTTCGCCAGCACATTGAAGACGAGACCGATCGCCAGACGATGCTTCTGTGGCGACTGCTTGGCGAGGAACAGTCGCTTGAGTTCGCGGAATGTTTCGAACCGCCATGTGAAGTGCTCTTGCGTCGGGTTGATGAAACCGCAGGGCCCAATTATCAGCCCGCTTCTCGTCTTCGAGATTCATGATCGGTCGAGCCAGTACTCGCTGAGTCTCTGACTAGCGATCGGCTAGGGATTTTTTTCAGCGCCGATGGGTGGGCGAGAACTAACGTTAGGGAAAAGTTTTTTCTCCAGGGGGAGGTTGTGCCGTGACCATCGTGACGCTCGATCCAACGACAGGTTTTGGAAGTGGCGAGGAGTTCCCTCTCGCTGTACGTCCAGAAACACTGAAGGGGCAGGTCCTCGGTGTGGTCGCGAATGGCCTTGGCGATTCCGAAGCGATGTTCGATGCGATCGCTTCTGCGTTAACAGACTCAGACGGTCTCGCTGGAGTTTGCAAAGTTGTGAAGCACTCTGTTGCTGTTCCTCCGCAGCCCGAACAGTGGGCGGAACTTCTTTCCAAAGTCACCGTCGCAGTAACAGGGTTTGGTGGTTGCGGAAGCTGCAGTACGCGGAGCATGCGTGATGCGCTCGATCTTGAGGCTGCAGGAATACCTGCCGTCTGTGTCGTGCATTCAGCGCTTGAACCCGCTGTGCGCGCGATGGCTCGTCTGGTTGGTGCCGACGATTATCCGGTAATCGTTATCGACTACCCACACAATCCGACTGCGGTGTGGACGAAAGAAGAGTCAGCGATGCTGGCGGCGCAGGTCCTTGATGCAGTGCGTCTGCGGCTCACTCGATGAGTTTCGTCTCTGACACGCATTCTTTTGATTCCTTCGAAGAGGCTCTCGAGGGTCAGTTCGAGTTGGGAGTGACCGACGGACTTCCCGTGGTTCCGCCAACTCCAGAACGAGTTGCCGAGATGCTTGCAGCCGGTGGAGTTTCTGGTGAAACGATTCTTGGTGAAGTGCCGACACGAGATGTCTTCGTGACCGCCGAGAAGGTTGCGATCAATGCCGTGATGGCCGGCTGTCTTCCTGAGTATTTACCCGTTGTCTTGGCGGCAGTGCGTGCTTTCCTCCAGCCCAAAGCGAATGCCCACTCAACGACAGCGACACTGGCGGGAGCGGCACACGCTGTCATCGTGAATGGTCCGATTCGTCACGACATTGGCGTGCACGGTGGTCAAGCATGTTTCGGTCCTGGTTTTCGTCCGAACGCCACGATCGGTCGGGCGCTTCGACTCGTGATCCGTAACGTCTGTCGAACGGTCCCCGGAGTCCTTGACCGCGCCAGTTTCAGTTGGCCCCTTCGCTATTCGTTCTGCTTTGCAGAGGACGAAGAAGCAACTTCATGGACGCCGCTTCACGTAAAACTTGGTTATGAACGTGAACAGAGCGTTGTGACGATTCAGTCGATCATGCGCCTGTTCCAAGTCACCGAGTTCGCCCCCGAGTCTGAAGAAATTCTCACAACCGCGTATGAGATCGCCCGCCATATGGGTCTGCAGCGTGACGAATGGGCGGGCGACGGGCGAAGTGTCGTACTCGTTATCGGTCCGGAGCACTATCGCCGTCTCGTTGCCGATGGTTGGACGAAAGAATCAATCGCTGACTGGATGTACCCGCGTCTTGTGGCCGATACAGCGGGCAAGTTTGATCAGAAGGTCACACTCGCGAGCCCCGACAACATTTGGATCGTGACTGCTGGTGGACCAGGAATCGCGCAATCGTGGTGGTTCATACCGCATCTGGCCACACCAACCCACGAGCTCATTCTTCGTTAGTTACCTCGGTGCGAATCAGTGCTCGCTCAGTGAAGGATCGTCTCGTCGAGGATCGTCGACTTCAACTTCGACCCGCGACGAGTAGCTGCGGTTGATGGCATCGGTGAGCATGTCGGCCAGCAGGTCGGGCGGGATGATGCACTCAGGGCAATTTGAACCCGAGATGTCTACGGCGACGCGCACGCGGGCATTCGCTTCATCGAACTCAACCAAGTGAAGTTCAGCGCCGTCGGCTCGGAGAAGGATTCCTGCTTCGAAGACTGCGTCAGTGATTGATTCAGTGGACATGGAATATTCCTCGGTTTCAGTCGTCGATGCGTGTCTTGTTTCGGGCCCGGCGCACTCTTCGAATGACCCACCATACGAAGACAACGAGCAGGGCGATAACGGTAAGGAGAAGCACGTTAATGAGTGCTATTCCCCAAATGATCAAGCGTTTTGTTTGTGTCGGTTCAAGATTCCGCTGGATATCGGTTGCTGAGGAAATGCGGAGATTGGTGATTTGCCCCTTCGCAGACGTCGACGCAGGTGCCCCATTGGTTGTTCCCTCGGCCACAAGGGACAGCGTGTGCTCCCCGGAATTGATGTCGTAAAGAATGAGAAAACTTCCGTCGGCGCCAGTTCCCTCTGCGGGAGGTGAAAGAACTGACCGTTCACGGCCGTCGATAAAGAGGTGGAACGTATCGGTGGGTGCGCCTGAAATGACCTGGTCAAACGTGAGCCACAACGAGTCTTTGTCGGTTGTAAAGGTGAAATTCGCAACGGCATTCGGAGCTGTCTCCACCTGCAGGCCGGAAGGGGGATCGTCGATTGCTGTCGAAAGGTAACTAACCGAAGTGTTGCTGTCCGGAGGCGGTGCAGAGCCCTGTGCGACGAGCACGAGTTCCTGCGTATCGGCTGATGAAGTTTGGTTCCACGTTGTGGCCAGTTTTGTGACGTTGCTGCCAACGAGTGGCGACCACCACAATCCAACGCCCGAGGATTTATTCGCCGCGGAATCGGCGTACCAACCAATTGGGTATTGATGTTTGTCGACGCCGGCATCAGATGATGGCGGCAGTAAGTGAACGTCGACAACTTGGCCAAGCCCGGGGAACCCGGCATATGCCTCGCCAACAAGCGAAATGTAGTTATCGACAAAGGTTTGGTTAGAGCCACGTCCGATATCAAGGCGAGTGAGTTTGTAACGGAGGTCGTTCTTCGCGCCACCAATTCGAGCGAGTTCGACCTCGGGAGAGTCAAAGAGGGTGAGTTGTCGGGGTGGCGAAGCGAGCGCGAGCGCAGCCGTCGTCGCAACGTTGGCACCGAAGCTGTGACCGATGAGATGAACTGCACCGCCGTTACCTAAGAAACTTGAAGCGAGCGACTGGTCGAGAGCAGTCGCCAATCGGTGACCGTTAATTTCGGTAGCGCGTTCGGGGGCGTAGGCGGCAAGTGCGCTCGTGTCCGTAGAGCTTTGGTCGACCCAGCTGTACATGAGAATGGTGGAGGAAGGATCGGCGGCTTGCAGCGATGCCGCAAGATTCGCGAACAACATGATGGATGGTTGGCCGGTTTTCGGATCGGCCATTGCGGGATTCCACATCGTTACGAGGTCAGTTGAGGTCGCTTGTGCTGCTTCGTAGGTGCTCAATAAGCCAGCTGCCCACCCGTGTGTCATCACGACAACGTTTCCAGCCGTAATTGATTGAGAGGTAACGGGTGTGAACGTGGTCCCGTTCCATTTCCCAAGACGCTGCATGAGGGGGTAGGGGCTCACGTTCGTCTGCTCAGCGACCGGGACGCCGTTGGGTGCTGGAAACATCGACAACGGGGGTGGGACAGAAGCATTAAGAACCGAACAGCCGCTCAGGGCCAGGGCCAACAAGAGGGTGAGGCCAGCGGCAACGATTGCGAAAGGGTGGTGGAGACGAGGAGTCACGGCGGCGGTGCGAAAAGGCGTCGCAGATGAGGGCGTCATGGTCACAGTGCTTCCAAGGCTACCGTCTTCTGGGGTGCGTAGTCGTGGTGCAAGAGTTTCGAAACCGCAGTGGTCATGGAGCTCGGCGCTAGCTGTTTAGGCACGCACACACGCTCTGATGGTGCAACACCAAACGTAGGAAACGGACCGCGAAACAAATGCCGAGTCGTTGGACACCTGAGCGAGTTCACCAACGGCGTTGGTTCACCCTCGTTGCTATATGTATTGCTGTAACGATCACCTCGATCGATAACACGATCATGAACGTTGGCCTTCCCTCGATTGTCCGAGGTGTCGGAGCGTCGCAGGCTCAGTTGCAATGGCTCATTGATTCCTACACGATCGTTTTTGCGTGTTTGCTACTCACAATGGGTGCGATTGGAGACAAATGGGGTCGTCACCACACGATGATGATTGGCCTCGTGGTTTTTGGTGGTTTCTCTGCAGTCGCTAGCCAAGCCGACAGCGCGGATTCGCTCATCATTTGTCGCGGCCTTATGGGTATCGGGGGAGCATTAATACTCCCGGCCACGTTGGCCATTCTCACGAACACCTTCGAAGGCAAAGAACGATCAAAAGCGATCGGCATCTGGGCCGCAGTCGCAGGAATTGGTGTCGCCGCCGGTCCGTTATTCGGTGGTTTTTTGCTTGATCACTTCTGGTGGGGATCAATCTTCCTTATCAATGTGCCGATCTGCATCGTTGCTGTTGTGATGGGTTGGTTCCTTATTCCGCCGTCGAAGAGTGCTGAGGTGGGACATCGTTTAGACCCGATGGGGGCGATTTTTTCCATCGTTGCGCTGGTCGGATTGCTCTACGGCATCATCGAAATCCCCGAAAAGGGATGGTCGAGTCCGGAAGTTCTCTTCGCCGTGGGTTCGGGGGTCGTGTTTCTTGCGCTCTTCACATGGTGGGAAATGCGTAGCGATCATCCGATGCTTGACCTGAACTTCTTCCGAAATCCGCGATTCAGTGCCGCCAGTATGACCATCACGATTAATTACTTTGTGATGTTTGGCTCCACGTTTCTCATCGTGCAGTACTTCCAGTTCATTCTCGGGTATTCACCACTTAAGGCGGGAGTGATGACCGCGCCGGTTGCGGTTGGACTGATGGTGATGAGCCCGCAAAGTCACAAACTGGTTGCACGCTGGGGAACAACAAGGGTGGTCATTGTTGGGCTCGTCGTATGTGCTGGAGTGATGGTGTGTTACGGAATTGAGTCGATTATTTCCTCCGACATCGGCGGGATAGTCGTCCGAGCCATCTTTGGGGCGGGTCTGGCACTTGCTGCAACACCTGCAACGGAATCGATTATGGGGGCGTTGCCCCGTGATCGAGCGGGCGTTGGTTCTGCAGTCAACGACACAACGCGCCAAATCGGCGGTGCACTCGGCGTCGCAGTGATCGGAAGTTTGTTCGCATGGCGCTATCACGCGTCGCTTTCAGATCTTTCAGGGCTCCCAACCGACGCCGCCGACGCCGCGCAGAACTCCATCGGCAAGGCCATCCAAGTCGCAGAGACCTTGCCGTCTGATCAAGCGGCGTTGCTGCTTGATAATGCAAAGCAGGCGTATGTCTCGGGCATGAGGGTCGGAGTTTGGACCTGTGCAGTGATTCTCATTGGGGCGGCCGTTCTGACCGCGAAGTTCCTCCCTTCCACCCCCGGAACCCCCGATGGCGATGAGGAACTTCGTGATGCTGAGGTCGAAGCGGTTTCGATTGATGACGGCATTCTCTAATTCCCAGCACGCCGCGTCGGGGGTATCGTTCGGCGACCGAAACTCAAGGGGAAATCATGGCAAAGCGCGTAATGATCGCAACGATGAAGGCCAACCCTGGCCAACGTGATGAACTGCTCGCTCAGTTCGCCGACATGTTTGCTGTCGCAAATGCTGAAGCAGGAACCGAGGTCTACACCCTTGTCTCGGGCGATGACCCCGACACGATCTACATGATCGAGCAGTACGTCGATCAAGCAGCGATGGACTCCCACATGGGCAGCGAATCTCTTGCCGCTTTGTATCCGAAGATCGGACCGTTCATGGCCGATGGCGGAGCAGTCATGGGTTCAGTCCATCAGGAACTTGGCTAACCCGTAGATCTCTGGCTTGGTCAGTCAGGGTCGACGAGGCTGCTGAGATCAGGCGGAACGTCGATCGCGAGTTGTTGCAACCAATCGAGCGGAATGACCTCGAGGGTTTTTTCGTTTGTCGATGCCAGTACGACCGGAGCGGCGCAGCCATCGTTGAAGGCGATCGCCCAATTGCGCGCCGTGACACACCAGCGATCGCCGGGTACGAGCCCGGGGAATCGATACTGGGGCATTGGCGTAATGAGATCGTTACCGATGGAGCGCTGATGCTCGAGAAACTCTGGCGTCATCACTGCACAAATCGTGTGAAGGCCGACATCTTCTGGGCCAGTTGTGCAGCAGCCGTCTCGGAGGAATCCAGTCATGGGGTCGGTTCCGCAAGATTCGAGTTCTCCGCCGAGAACGTTTCGTTCATTTCCGTTTGAATCGCTTCCGTCGGAATAGGTCACGGCTTCTCCGATTTCCAGCCCTCGGTCATGATGAAAATGCCTTCGGCGCGGGCGGTGACTTCGCCGTTAATAGAAATCGTTCCCGCAGTGAAAACTTTCCGGCCTTCGATTCGATCGACCCAACTTTCAAGTTCGAGTTCGTGCTCGATCCATGTTGGTCGCTCGTATCTGATGGACAAGGTTCCGGTAAACCCGCCCAGCCCATTACACACGTTGGTCCCGCCGAGGAGTTCGTCGAAGAGAAGGGCGATAATTCCGCCGTGCACCATTCCTGGGGGACCGTTGTATTGCGCATCGAGAAAGGCGCGCCCGGTTGTCCGGCCGTCGGCGAAATTGAATTCGACATCACCGGACAGCGGGTTCAGCGGACCAATGATCGGACTCCAAGGGAAGAAAACTCGAGGTTCCTTCGCTTCGTTGCCAATCGGCCCGCCTTCACCGAGGCGCCCCTGCATCGGCGTCGCGTCGACTCGGTGAGGGGTGAGGAGTGCGGTGGCTTCGTTGATGAGTGCCGCTGCTCGTTCGAGGGATTTAGTTGGGGCATCAGCGCGTCGGAGGGCGGTGATCAGCGCGCGTGTTGAGTCAGCAACAGTTTCTGTTGCCAACTCATCGGCGACGGTCCAACCCGCTGAAAACGGAGCGGGTTCAGTGTCGGTCATGCGTTGTAGCCAAATCCTTCTGTGGTTGCACTTGAACCAGGAAGCCCTGGTTCAAGCCGGCCGGTCAGCCAACCGCCATCGACCACAAGTTCGGTGCCGGTGATGTAACTCGCTTCAGCGCTCGCTAGGAATGCAACCGCTGCGGCAATTTCATTCGGGTAACCAATGCGCTGAATCGCCTGCTGCTGATAGGGCATTGTTTCTAGAATCGGATCACTGATGGGGTTACCCATGATCGTGTTGACGCCACCGGGGTGCACGGAGTTCACACGGATACCGAATCGGCCCCATTCCATCGCAGCAGTCTTCGTCATGCCACGAATAGCGAACTTCGAAGCGGTGTAGGAGATCAGGCCGTTCTTCGAGGCGATGCCATCGATGGACGAAATGTTCACGATCGAACCGCCACCTGATTCTTTCAAA
>CAMCTW010000073.1 GCA_945878645.1 Bifidobacterium breve | reverse complement strand
ACCGAATCTGACAACCTGGCCATCTTCGGCCTCGGGTCGGTTGAGGGCGTCGCAGTATGCAGCGCGGTTGAACATCATGCAGTACTCGATCCCGTTGCTGCGCTCAACGGGCGATTCGTCGCGGTTGATCGTCTCGGCAATGTCGATAGCGCTGATCTAGAGCGAGTGTTGGTGGAAGGTCCTGTAAGGGTCGTTTCGTTGATGGTCGTCAATAACGAAACGGGTGTCATTGCTGATCTTGAATCGTTGAGCAAGGTTGTTCGCAAGGCCGCACCGGGTGCTGCGCTGCACTCAGACGCGGTGCAGGCCTTTTGCTGGACCGACATCGCCAAAGCTTGTTCCGCTGTCGACTCGTTCAGTCTGAGTGCTCACAAATTTGGTGGGCCAAAAGGCGTTGGCGCACTCATCGTTCGCCCAGGCATTCCGCTTACTGCTCGGCAGCTTGGTGGAGGTCAAGAGCGAGAACGTCGTTCCGGAACGCAGAACGTTCCCGGAATTGTTTCCATGGTGACAGCGGCGCGCCTTGCCGCCGAGGAGCGAGTCACCGAAATCTCTCGCATCGGGAGTCTGCGCGACCAACTTCTCGCCGGGTTGCTCGCTGCACTTCCAGGGACCATCGAAACAGCAGGTGCTGACCGATCGAATCGGGCTGCCGGGATTGCCCATCTGTGTATTCCAGGAGTGGAGAGTGAAGCACTGCTGTTCCTGCTTGAGCGGGGCGAGGTGTCTGCGTCGGCAGCGTCTTCCTGTGCGAGTGGAGCGATGCAGTCCTCACACGTGCTTGCGGCGATGGGCATCGAAAGCGATCTTGCTCGCGGTTCGCTCCGGCTTTCTCTGGGTTGGTCGAGCACCCAGGCTGACGTCGATGAAGCGCTTACTGTTATTCCTCCCGCAGTAGAACAACTTCGAAAGTTCGGGTTCTGACGATGCAGGTAATGGTTGCTATGTCAGGAGGCGTTGACTCCTCGGTTGCCGCGGCGATGTTGCGCGACCAGGGCCACGATGTCGTGGGCGTCACGCTTAAATTGTGGGGCGGTGAGTCTGACTCAGGTTGTTGCTCAGTAAGCGACGTCGATGACGCTCGACGAGTAGCACAGCAACTCGAGATCGATCATTTGGTGTTCAACTTCTCCGAGGACTTTGATCGCGACGTTGTCGAACCGTATGTAGCCGATCACGCTCGCGGAATTACTCCGAACCCATGCATCGAATGCAACCGACACCTCAAGTTTGATCGTCTGATGGCTCGAGCCGAGGCATTGGGCTTCGATGTCGTGGCGACTGGCCACCATGCGCAGGTAGTGCGAACCGCCGATGGCAGACCTCGTCTGACTCGCGGCGCGGACTTTGCCAAAGATCAGAGTTACGTCTTGCACATGCTCAAGGCTTCTCACTTGGAAAATGTCATATTTCCAATTGGTGGAATGACCAAAGACGATGTGCGAAAGCGTGCAACTGAACTTGGTCTACGCACGGCAGGAAAGCCCGATAGCCAAGACGTTTGTTTCATTTCCCATACTGGCGGTGGTCGTCGAGTTTTCCTTGGTAATCGAATCGATATGCACCCTGGTCGTCTCGTTGACAAAACCGGAGAACAACTTGGTTCGGTTGAGGCGGTCGAACTTGTCACCATCGGTCAACGTCGCGGGCTAGGAATCGGGATCGACGGTCGTCCTCGTTATGCGCTCGATGTCGATGTTGCTGGTCAAAGCGTGCTTGTTGGAACAGCCGAAGATCTCGATGTCGCCAGCGAGTCACTGCATTCGTTCGGATGGGTCGACGACGCAGCGCGCATCGAATCGCTGGCTTCATCCACGGTCACTGCACAATTGAGTGCACACGGTGATGAGATTGTTGTTTCTGAACTTCGCGAAACCCCAAGTGGTCTTGAAGTTGTGTGGGCGACTCCAACTCATCGAGTAGCGCCCGGTCAGAGCATCGTTCTTTACGACAACAATCTCGTTGTCGGTGGTGGTCTCGTCAGCCGACGGTAAACCGACGTTCTCTGGCGGCGTCGAGAACCCAGCCCGGCCGACTAGGGGTGAACCGAACGGCGTCGACATCGACGGGTTCAACGATTTTGCGACGGTCACGCCTTAGCGGAGTTGGAATGATCGAATCGGTCGTCGAAAGCCGCACTTCGACTTGGATTCCTAGCGCACCAGCGCTGAGATCGGTGGCTGATGAGTCTTCGTCGGCCAGGCCAATTGAGCCAACGGTGTGGCGTTGCACGAGAAGTGCGTCGAGCAGGGTTGTGCGATCAACGAGAACGATGCCAGCGGGTACAAAGACGATCCATCGTTTTGAAAGTTGATGAAGCGCTCGGGCTCCACCGATCACGAGAGCGACGGCAAGAACACTGATGACCGCTCCGGGGATCCACTGCTTCGCCGCCAGCAACATTGGTCCTGCGAATACTGACGCCACCATTGCGACCCATACGAGTTCGACGGGTCCGCACACAATTGGGCCCGGAGGTCGAAGAGGAAATCTGCGTTCGTCGCCGTAAGAAGACCCATTGATGAATGTGTAACCAACCCCAGCCGAAAGTGAAAGCACCGCGCACAATGATGTGACGCCGAGTGCGGCTGACTCAGCAAAGTCGGCGCTGTCAGGAACAACGAGCGCCGCCCAAGCTGCGGCGACAACCGACGCGGGCATCAGAATCCGAAGTGTGGTGAGTGAGACTGAACTCGGGGTCAGCGCGGCGATGAGGCCTGCGACCCATAGCAGCCAGAGTCCGATCACCGCCGTGAGCGAAATTGCCGATGCTCGATGGTCGAGTGCATTAGCGAAGGAAGAGCCGGCGGTGAGGGGGAGCGACAGCCAGACGAGGGCCGGGGCCCAGCGGCTGACGGCCCTGCTGGTGGGAGTCATCACTGATGAGATTTGCCGATCTCGGCCGCCGTCGCTAACCATGTGACTTCAGCCACAGATTTACGGGCCATTTTTGGTCCAAGTAGGTGGCGGTTGCTTGGGAGTGGGAGCGGAATGCAACGTCGGGGCAAGAGCCGGGGGAGCCAGACATGAGTTCGCTTGTCGCGTCGCTTGCGCTGCCATCGGGTTTGTCGACGGGAATCGGTTATCTGCCTCATTGCGACCCGAGTGATGCCGTTGAGTTCGTTCTGCGTCACAGTCCTCGTTTGCCATCAGCACCTTCGTTGCCCGCTCGTTCACGTCGTGAAGGCATGATCGCTCAAGCCGCATCGGGATTAGCTGGCGTAACAATTGCCGATGATGGATCGATTCATGTCGATCTCAATCTTGTTGATCCGGAAGCTCCGCTCGATGATGAAAGGCTTTCAAGCGACGCATGGGTGGGATTGCGGGCGTTCCTTACGGCGATTGCCGATCGTGATGGTCCAATCAAAGTTTCGCTTACAGGGCCGGTGACACTTGGACTTGCGCTGTGGGGCGCGGGAATTGAAATTGACCTTGCGTTCCGTATCGCTGGTCTTGCCGTTCGCAACCGCATCGAGCGATTAGTCGATCACGTTCTTCTTCGAGTGCCGCAGGCGCAGGTCCTTGTCTTTCTTGATGAACCGGCAATGGGGTCGTTGACAGATGACGGATTCCCAATCGGTCCGAATGAAGGGATCGATTTGGTGTCGTCGGCGATGGCTGCGGTTGAAGCCAAAGCGATCACAGGGCTTCACTGCTGCACGGCGGTTGACTATCGACTTTTGTTGAGCACAGGACCGCGAATTCTTTCGGTACCCGTGGATGAACGCATAGCGAAACATTCAGGACTCGTCGGCGACTACCTCGATCGTGGCGGGTGGATCGCTTGGGGAGCAGTTCCGACTGATGGTCCGATCGGAACAAGTGTCGATCGTTTGTGGCGTCGTTTGTCCTCGGTGTGGTGCGATCTTGCCAATGAAGGCTGCGACCCCCTGTTGCTGCGAACCAACGCGATCATCACTCCGGTGTGTGGTCTTGCTCAACATGGCGTCACGCAGGCCGAGCAAGTTATGGAACACACCTCTCGTTTGGCCGAGCGATTGCAAGGCCAAGCCGCCGGCGCTCGTATTTCCGTTGGGGCCTAACAGCGACGTTTAGGGCGCTGCTCTCGCTAGTGTTCGCTCGTGTCTCGTTCGTCTGATGGAGCCCTCGACCCCGCAGGTCGTATCGACGAATTACGTGATGCCATTCGCCATCACAACCGGCTCTATTACGAGCTGGACTTGCCGGAGATCCCCGACGCTGAATTCGATCAACTTTTGCGCGAACTGATTGCACTTGAAGATGAGCACCCCGACCTCATCAGCCCAGATTCGCCAACTCAAGCGGTAGGTGGATCCGCGACCATCACCTTCTCCTCCGTTGAGCATCGCGTTCCCATGATGAGCCTCGATAACGCGTTCGCCCCGTCTGAGGTCGTTGCGTGGGGAGCACGGCTGCAGCGTCGTTTCGACGAACTGGGTAAATCGGAAGAGTCGGCCCGACTTGTTGCTGAGTTGAAGATTGATGGGCTCGCGGTCTCGATTCGCTACGAGAACGGATCGCTTGTTCAGGCGGCAACTCGCGGTGATGGCCGTGTTGGCGAAGATGTCACCGCGAATGTGCGGACGATCCAGGGAATCCCTCATCGTTTGCCTAAGGGATGCCCTGAGGTTCTTGAAGTGCGTGGTGAGGTGTACATGTCGATTTCTGCGTTTGAGGAATTGAATGCAGCTCAAATTGCGGCCGATGAGCGCACCTATGTCAATCCTCGAAACACTGCGGCCGGTTCACTTCGCCAGAAAGACGCGGCGATTACTGCTTCGCGGAATCTTTCATTCTGGAGTTATCAGGTCGGTGAAGTAATTGGTGGGCCACAACTTTCAGATCATCATCAGATTTTTGAGTTCCTCAGTGGGCTCGGTTTCCCAGTCAATCCCGAGGTGAAAGTTTTGCAAGGCCTTAACGAGGTTGATGCGCACCTTGAGCATTGGCAGAAGCATCGCCATGATCTCGATTACGAAATCGATGGGGTAGTTCTCAAGGTTGACGATCTCCAGTTGCAGCGAGAACTGGGGTTCACTTCTCGCGCTCCTCGCTGGGCGATCGCCTACAAATTTCCGCCGGAGGAACGAACAACCAAACTCATCGACATTCAGGTGTCGATCGGGCGAACCGGCCGCGCGACTCCGTTTGCTCAACTTGAACCTGTCTTCGTCGGAGGATCAACGGTTGAGTTCGCCACGCTTCACAACCAGGACCAAGTGGCGGTGAAGGATGTTCGCCCTGGCGACACCGTGATCGTTCGTAAAGCTGGTGACGTAATCCCCGAGGTAGTGGGTCCGGTTCTAAGTGAACGACCCAAAGGGTTGCGCAAGTGGATCTTTCCCACGAACTGCCCGGTATGCGGTCACAAACTGGTACGACCCGAGGATGAAGCAGTTCATCGGTGTCTGAATCTTTCTTGCCCGGCCCGCGTCGCTGGAGCGATTGAACACTTTGCTTCTCGCGGAGCAATGGATATCGAAGGTCTCGGCGAACAACGAGTGCAACTGTTCTGCGAACTCGGATTATTGAATGACGTTGCTGACATTTATTCGCTAGATCCAGAGCGACTCAAGGGGCTCGACAAGTTCGCCGATGTTTCCGTGCAGAAGCTGCTTGACGCGATCGAGGGTTCGAAGTCAAAGCCTCTCGCCAATCTTCTTGTTGGTTTGAACATTCGACATCTCGGCGGAGCCGGGGCAGTCGCGCTTGCTGAACACTGCGGGCATCTTGATCGAATTGAATCTGCGACGGAAGAAGAGTTGGCCGGCGTCGAAGGTATGGGAGCGATCATCGCTCGGTCCGTGCACGATTGGTTTGCCGGTGCAACAAATCGCGTCGTCATTGAGAAGTTGCGTGCTGCCGGAGTGAACTTTCAAGGGCCCGAGGCCTCTGACCTTCCACAAACCCTCGAAGGGCTGATTGTGGTCGTAACCGGAACGCTTGATGGGTTTACGCGTGACGAAGCCGAAGCAGCCGTCAAGGGTCGTGGCGGTAAATCGCCGGGCAGTGTTTCCAAGAAAACCACTGCAGTTGTGATTGGCGTCGGCCCCGGCGCCTCGAAGGTGACGAAGGCAGAAGAACTCGGTGTTCCCATTCTCGACGAGGCGGGTTTCCTTGAACTGCTTGAAACCGGTACCTTGCCGTCTTCAGTTCGCACTCAGGGGGATTCGTGACTATCGAAGCAGTGGTGTTTGATTTCGGCGGCGTATTTACGAGTTCACCGTTTAGTGGTCTTCATAAGTGGCATACCGAACGCGGACTTGATCCAGAACTGGGTTTACGCGCGGTGTTCGGCCCTTACGACCAAGACACCGATCATCCGTGGCATCAGCTCGAACGAGGCGAGATCGCGCTTGAAGCGGCCGCCGAACAAATAAAAGCCGTAGGTGCCGAGATGGGGATCGATATCGATCTCAAAGAAATGTTTGGTGCTTTGGGTGGCGAATCAGGGGCCCGTAGTGACGTGGTTGAAAAAGGATTGGCATTGCGGGCGAGCGGTTATCGCACCGCTCTCATCACAAACAACATCAAGGAATTCTCCGATGGCTGGCGGGCAATGATCCCAGTTGATGAATTGTTCGAGATCATTGTCGACTCGTCCGCAGTTGGAATCCGTAAGCCAGACCTTCGGATCTACGAGATGACACTCGACCAACTCGGAGTCGCTGCCGAGAATGCTGTCTTTCTTGACGATGCGCCCGGCAACATCGTTGCGGCCCGCGCTGCGGGGATGCATGCGATCCTCGTCGAAGATGACCACACGGGAGCGTTCGCTGAACTTGATCGATTGCTCGCTGACGGCTGACAAACAGTTTCCGTTGTGCGGGTCACGCTTAGACGACGGTGAAGCACCAACTTCGACGTGAAGAAACCGCAGGTCCGAATGCTGTTTGCCAGTAGGTGGCGATCATGCAGTTCTGTCCTGCGGGAAGTGTTTCGTAAACCTTGCCGGCTCCTGCTTTGAACGTCACCTGATTGGTTTGTGGAACGACATTGGTCTGATCGAGCGGAAGAGGAATTCCGTTGAGCGTAAGTGACGCTTCGTATCCCGGCGCCATGTCGATACCGATGAGGTCTTGTTGAAGAATTTTTGCGCCGGGCGTTGGTATGAGCCGTTGAATGCGTCCGCCATCGAGTTCGGTGGTGTCAGAGATTCCGAGGCGAGTAACCATGACAGCACACACAGCAACAATTGCGAGAAGGCCGATGTACGCGACATAGCGCGGCTTGAATCGACGATTTGGTTTGGACGTAACGGGCGCAGCGGTTGTGTTGGAGTTGTTGCTTTCGTTCGACGGGTTAGAAGTGGTCACCGTGAGAGTCTGCCTGCTGCGAGCGCCTATGTGGTTCTCGGGGGCGACGATTTTCCGTCTGTTCTTCGGGGAGGGTGACCGAAATCTCGGAGTCAGAGAACTAGCCTCGGCCTGTGTCTAACGCCCGTGGTGCCGACCGCATCGGTCAGGTGCTCGGGGGGCGCTACCGGCTGTTGGCCCCCATCGGCACCGGCGCCTCCGCGACTGTCTACCTGGCCGATGACGTAGTTCTTCGTCGCCGCGTCGCGGTCAAAGTGCTCCACGACGCGCTCGCGAGCGATGCGTCGTTTCTGAAACGGTTCCAAGCCGAAGCCCGTTCAGCGGCCGCGCTGAACCATCCGCACATCATGGCGGTGCACGACTGGGGGCAGGGAGAGGTTCCCTACCTCGTCACGGAATTACTTGACGGGGGTTCGCTTCGGGCAATGCTCGATGACGGCAATTTCCTTGATCTCGCTCAAGCACGACACGTAGGTGTCGATACTGCACGAGCACTTGATTACGCCCATCGCCGCGGCTTTGTGCATCGAGACATCAAGCCAGCGAATCTTCTGTTCGATGACGAAGGAACATTGCGGATCGCCGATTTTGGTCTCGCCCGAGCGCTTGCGGAAGCGGCATGGACCGAACCGGCTGGGGCGATACTCGGCACGGCTCGTTATGCATCGCCGGAACAAGCCCAGGGTGTTTCGCTCGATGGTCGCAGCGATGTCTATTCGCTCGGGCTTGTCATCATCGAGTCCGTTACGGGTCGACTGCCGTTCACGGCAGACACCACGCTTGGGACTCTCATGGCTCGTGTCGATCGTGACGTTCCTGTTCCTGATGAACTCGGAGCCCTTGCTCCAGTGTTACGCGCTGCTGGTGTTTCCAACCCGGCGAACCGTCCCGATGCTGGCGAATTCGCCACCATGCTCATGGCCGCAGGCGATCTAGGTTCGTTCGCTCCGTTGCGTTTGGCAGGCACGGTTGCGCTTCAGCCCGATCAACTCGATCCACGCGAACCCACGACCATCTATGTACCGGAGCAGATTGTTCTCGGTACAACAGGAGCTGGTTCGACGAGCGGCCCGAGATTCGCCGATCCCACGATTGCGAGCGAGTCACTCTTTGATGGGCAACCCCCAACTCGCGCCGTTGATCGGTCTGAAGCGGCGATGGTCGCTGCGTCGGCTCGATCGGGATCTGAACCCCGTCGCCGTATCTCGGCAAAGGTCGTCGCAAGCGTCATTGCGCTGCTGGTTGTGTTGGGTGCTGCGGCTGGATTCTTCTTGTTGCGAACGCCAAGTCATACGCTCGCCGATTACACATCGATGACTGCATCTGTCGTGCGCAGCGAACTCGAGTCCAAGGGTTTCAAAGTTGTAGAGGACGGGATCTATTCGGAAACCATTGCGGCTGAAACGGTGATTTCGCAAGACCCGGTTGCCGGAACGTCACTCGCCGAAGGAAAGACAGTGACGCTGACCGTCTCGCTCGGTCCGCCTCCGGTACCCGTTCCTTCGAATCTGCCGGGAAAGACAATCGATCAGGCATCGGCGGCGTTGGTTGCAGCGGGACTCAAACTTGGAGTTGTCACTGACGCCTTCGATGAAACTGTCGCTAAGGGAATTGTGCTGTCGCTAGCCGAAGGCGTCGCCGCGGAAATGCCAAAAGGTTCTGCGATCGGACTCGTGACGAGTGCAGGGCCGAAGCCACGCACCATCCCAAATGTTGCTGGCAAACCGATTACCGATGCCGCCGCTCAACTCGATGCGCTTGGGCTCAAAGTGACCCGCGTCGACGAGTATTCCGACACTGTCGCCGAAAATATCGTGATTTCAACCTCTCCGGCGGCTGGTCAGAATGCCGCGAAGGGGAGCACAGTCACGGTGACGGTCTCGAGGGGGAAGAAGCCGGTGACTATTCCCGCATCGATTGTGGGGAAGACGATTGCCGATGCGAGCGCGCAGCTCACAGCGCTCGGACTCACTGTCAGTGGTGTGACCGGCAATCCGACGAAGAACGTCACTGGGACGACCCCAGGGGTGGGAACGCAGGTCAAAGCAGGTTCGGCCGTAGCACTCGTGACCTCGCCCTAACCGGTTTTTCACAATGCGACGCCGATACCATCGTCGGTCGTGGCGAAGACCGATCATCCCGAACTTCCTGAGGGGAACGGCAGCGTTGTGAGCGCGGGTGGCGTCGACGATGCCGACGAACTCGAGCTCGGCATCGAGCCCCCAGGGGCCGACGAGGTCGTTATGGTGCCGTGGAGTCTCATTCTTCAACGCCGCGTCGCCGGCCGAGTGGATCGGAGTCCGCGCAAAGCATGGATCATTCTGGCGGCCTCGCTCCTTGGCGTCTTCACCGCAAGTTTTACAATCACCGTTCTCACGGTGTCATTGGCTGACATCGCGCATGATCTTGGATCAACAAAAAGTATTCTCACCTGGGCAATTACTGGCCCGAGTCTCGCAATGGCGGTATTGGGACCAATCGGCGGAAAAATGTCCGACCGTTACGGGGCTCGACGGGTGTATCTGATTAGCATCATCGGCGTTGCGGTGTTCTCTGGTGCGGCGATTCTGGCGTGGAATGCTCCGGCGCTCATCGCCGCTCGATTTCTCGGCGCTTCACTTGGTGCAGCCGCAGGCCCGGCCGCACTTTCCATGATTAACCGAAGCTTTCCGCCCCAACGAAGAGCACAAGCGCTTGGCTATTGGGCGCTTGTTGGCGCAGGTGCTCCAGTTATCGGCGTTGTTGTCGGTGGACCGCTGGTCGATTCGTTCGGGTGGCGTTGGATTTTCATTCTTCAAACGCCTATTGCGATCGCGGCGGTGGTAATCGGTTTTCTTGTTTTGCCGCGATCGGCGCGAGGCGATCGCCATCCCTTCGATATCGCCGGATCTGTGCTTCTGGCATTCGGCGTTGGCCTCGTGCTGGTAGCGCTGAACCGAGGCCCTGAAATGGGTTGGACACATCCGCTTGTCCTCGGCGGATTCATCGTTGGGCCGTTGCTGCTGATGTGGTTCGCTCGTGTCGAAAGTCGCACCGAATATCCGTTGCTCCCGATGCGCTATTTCCGCCGGCGAAATTTCACCTTCCCCATGATCAATCAGTTCTTTACGAACTTCACCTACATGGGTGGCTTTATCCTCACCCCGTTACTTCTCCATGACGTCCTCGGCTACAGCACAACAAAGACGGGGCTTGTTTCAATCGCGCGGCCGATTGCGTTTTCGATTGTTGG
>CAMCTW010000072.1 GCA_945878645.1 Bifidobacterium breve | reverse complement strand
GCAGCAAGTGTCGCAGGCGCGATTTTTCCGGTTTCGCGATCGGGCGGAACACATAAGACGATCTCGGGAACTCCGGCAACACGGGCGGGAATCACCGTCATCAGGACCGACGATGGGTAGGCGCCGCGACCGCCCGGGACATAGCAACCAGCACGATCGACGGGAACGGACCGACCCGTCACGCTGATACCTCCGCGAACAACAGTGTGTTCCTCGCGAAGTTGCGCAACATGAAATGTTCGAACCGCATCAGCGGCTTCGGTCAGGGCGTCGGCGAGTTCCGACGGAATCGTTGCGAGTGCTTCGAGTAGCGCTTCACGACTGACACGTGAATCGGCGATGTTCACGCCGTCGAATTTTTCCGTCAGGGATCGAATTGCAGAATCGCCACCAGAGCGAACCTCAGCGATGATGGTGCGAACTGCCTCGGTTGGACCCTCGCCGCCCGGATCGGGACGCGGGAGTTCCGCAACGAGTTCGTCGCCATTCCTTCCTCGGAGATCGAGTCTGTTCAACACGACATAGGACGCTAGCGGTCGGCCCGCCATGAACCGGAGAGGTTTACTGGTTTCAGCTAGCCCGACGTGCTGCAGCTACGAGGCGACGGTGAGCAGTGCGCAACGATCGCTCGACCTCGAACAAGTCTGAGGCCAGCGATTCATCGCCCGCAGCCAAGACCGTTTCGGCCGTAGAGGTCACCCGATCAAGGAGTTCCTCAAGTGAGGTGGTCGCGCTCGACAACTGGGCGTGTTCACTGTGCACAGCCGCAGTCTTCCAGACTCGGCGGAGTTTGGATCGCGACAGCCGCGACTGGCCGCAGCTCGCGTGAATCGGAGCAAAAAGATGACGACGCCCCACAAGGGGGCGTCGTCAAGGCGACACTGGGCGGCGGATCCCAGATGATTGTCGCCGTGTCAGGCGGCGGGAGCCTGACCGGAAAAATATAACGCGAATTTTTGGTTAACTCGCGCAACTTCCGCGTCAAAGGTTTTTTTGGCCTGTGTCATTTGACCATCAGATTTGTCGACCAATTTTCGCAATCAGATCGACGCCGACGGACAGAAGTCGGCCAGCACACAATCGACGCATCGCGCTTTTCGCGACGCGCACACTCGGCGGCCGTGGAGAATCAACAACAAACTGAATCTTCCCCAATCGGCGGGCGCAATCATATCGTCGAGCACGTATTCGACTTTGACGGGATCGGTTTCGGTGGTTAGGCCAAGCCGAAGCGACAGTCGGCCCACATGGGTATCGACGGGGAGCCCAGGGAGATCCATAGCCACACTGCGCACGACGTTTGCAGTCTTACGTCCCACTCCGGGAACCGTGACCAGGTCTTCCATGGCCGAAGGAACATTGGAGCCAAACCGTTCAACCAGCGCCTGAGCCATGCCGATTAAAGAACGAGCTTTGTTTTTGTAGAACCCTGTACTCCGAACCAACTCTTCAACATCAATCGGATCGGCAACCGCGAGATCCTCCGGGCTCGGGAATCGCTCGAACAAGGCCGGAGTCACCTGGTTCACTCGGACGTCGGTGCACTGTGCCGACAGGATCGTCGCCGCCAAAAGTTCGTAGGGATTGCGATGGTCGAGTTCGCACTGCGCATCGGGATACTCGAGGTCGAGGCGAGCGAGGGTTTCTTTCGCTCTTCCCTTTGGAGATCGGGGCTTTGCCATGGAGACCGGACCCTACTGCCGCCGACACCGGTAGGGTCCGCCCGTGCGCAATGAACTTCGAGACAGAACTGGTCGACTCGTGCGCCTTGAGTCTGAACCCGCCACCGAGGCTGACGCCTCCGAGGCGATCGCCGCCGGTCTTGTGCTCACGCGCCGCATCGAACAGCTGCGAATCTCTTTGCCACTGCCAGCATCCGAGACTCCCCTCCTCACCCGGGCGTTTCTGCCCGGTCAAGACGACGAAGCATTTTTACGCGTCAACAACCGCGCATTCGCTTGGCATCCTGACCAATCAGGATTGACACTGGCTCAACTCGCTGATCGGATCAGCGAACCTTGGTTCGATCCTCAAGGGTTTCTGCTGCACGAGGTCAATGGTGAACTCGCCGGGTTCTGTTGGACGAAGATCCATCCTGCGACCGATCGCGAACGCGAACTCGGTGAGATTTATGTCATCGCTGTGGACCCTGACTTCCATGGGTCGGGCCTCGGACGCGCGTTAACAGTTGCTGGGCTCGCCTATCTCGCGGCGCAGCCAGTCACAGTCGGCATGTTGCACGTCGAGCACGACAACACTGCTGCAGTTTCGTTATACCGAGATCTCGGGTTTTCTCACCATGACGCTCACAGTTGGTGGGCCCTCCCTGATGGTGACGCGTCATGACCTCAGAGAACCTTTCGCTTTTCGATGCCGATCGAGATGCGCTCACCCAGATCCTCGACGGAGAGCCGCGATACCGCCTCGACCAGCTCTGGAAGGGCCTCTACGTCGATTTCGCCGAACCGAAAGACATCACGTCGCTTCCTGCGGAACTTCGAGCTCGGCTTGCCGAAACCCTTCCCTCGGCACTCGAGATGGTGACTGAATCAGTGACTGCTGACGGCGAGACCGTGAAGTGGCTCTGGAAACTTACTGACGGAGCCTCGGTCGAAACCGTCCTCATGCATTACCCCGATCGCTCAACGGTCTGCGTGAGTACACAGGCTGGTTGCGCGATGGCCTGCGGGTTTTGTGCAACCGGTCAGGGCGGATTCGAGCGGAACCTCACCGTCGGTGAAATTGTCGAACAGGTTGTCCGCGCTGCTCGACGAGCGAACGAAGGTCCGACACCCCGCCGCGTTTCAAACATCGTGTTCATGGGCATGGGCGAACCAATGGCGAATTACGACCGCATGATCGGGGCGGTGCATCGCATACACGGCGATATCGGCATCTCGGCTCGCCATCTCACGATCTCTACTGTCGGAATCATTCCTGGCATTCGCAAACTTGCCGATGAACCGCTCCCAGTCAATCTTGCCGTCTCGCTTCATGCCGCAAACGATGAGCTACGCGACGAACTCGTTCCCATCAACCGCCGCTATCCACTCGCCGACCTGTACGACGCGTGCGAGGAATACCTGAAGGTAAAGAATCGGCGTCTGTCGTTTGAATGGGCCATGATCGCCGATGTCAACGATCGGCCCTCTGACGCACGTGAACTGGCTGCGGCGACGAAACGATTGCGCGCCCATGTCAACCTCATCCCCCTCAATGACACGCCCGGATGGCCGACGACTGGTTCATCGCCAGCAAAGGTCCAGCAGTTCGCCAACGAATTACTCGAACTTGGCGTGAACGTGACGGTTCGGGCGAACCGGGGCAACGACATCGATGCTGCGTGCGGTCAACTACGAGCGGATCACAACGGACCGACAGTGACCGAAGTGCCAGCCCGTATCGAATTAATCAGACGCTCTCCGGGTTCCACGACCTGACCAGGCCACACCACCGATGCCTCGACATCTCCGAATACGCGCGCACCTGCCCCGATAATGCTTGAGGTAACTGTTGCGCTGGCTCCAATTTCCGCTTCTTCCGCAACGACTGAGTCACCGACCATCGCTACGACCTCAAGATTCGCACGCAAGTAATCAAGCGGAGTCCCGCAATCGATAAATACGCCCTCGTGACTCACGACTTCGAGGGCCCCACGTGCAAATTCCTCGCGCCAAACAACCTCATATAAACCGGTGGGCGAATCGTCCAGTCGCTCGACGATTCGCCAAGGAAGAGTGCTGGCAACAATCTTTGACGATGGACCAAAAGTCGATTCGTCGTTCACCAGCACGCGAACCGTGTGGCCATCCCAACCTTCGAGAAGTGCATCGAGCGGTGTCGGTGTCCAACTATCGGCATTCACAACGACGACAGAACGACCGTCGATCCATGACCGCAGCCGACCGATGCCGCCTGCAGTGCCCAGCGGTTCATCAAGTTCGAGAGAAACGGTGACTGCTTCAGACCATTGCTCACGAAGATGGGAACGAAGTCGTTCGCCGTGATGATGAGCATTCACTGCGAGTGACCCAACCAGGGGGCCTACGCGATCCAGCGCGAGATCGACCAAGGCTCGGTTGCCAACGGGGCACAGGCCTTTGGGGAGCAACTGAGTCAGCGGGTCAAGTCGGGTACCGGCACCTGCTGCAAGCACCACACCGACAAGGTCGGCGCGAGAAATGCGGGGGGCTGGTGCAGCAACAGGTTCCATCCCTGACAGACTCTCATTCCATGGAGACCCGTCGTTGGACAAACCCAACCCAACCCCAAACACTGCAGATCGCCGTATTCCTGCTCTACATCGATGCAGTGTTTTCAGTTCTCTTCGGGGGGATCACCAACCCGTTGGGGTTGTTCGTCGTCTTCGGAGCAGGAGCCGGTTTCGGAATCGCTAACGAGAAGCGCTGGGGCTACTGGCTAGGCGTTGCTGTTGCCATAGTCGGCCTGCTCCCCTTCCTTCTAGCCATCGTGAATGATGGGGTCGGTTCTGCCTTGAACCTCAATTTTCTTCTTTTCCTCATCATGCCCCTTGCACTGTTTGGACTGTTGTTCCACCAACAAAGTCGCGAATACCAACGAATCTGGTTCTCCTGAACAACCATGGACTTCAATCTCGCTGAAGTTATTCGAGCGGTAGCGAAAGCAGTACCGACTCGCGAAGCGCTCGTGTACGACGACAACCGATTGACCTATGCCGCCTTCATGTCACGAGTGGATCGACTGGCATCCGCACTTGCTTCCCGTGGGCTCGGCCACCACACCGAGCGCTCTTCGCTTAAGAATTGGCAAAGCGGGCAAGACCATGTGGCCCTGTACCTCCACAACTGCCCCGAGTACATCGAAGGAATGGTTGGTTCCTACGCTGCTCGCCTTGCACCATTCAACGTCAACTACCGATACGTCGCCGAAGAACTGCGATATCTCCTCGCAGACTCACAAGCACGGGTCATCATTTTTCATTCCGCGTTCGCAGCAACACTCGCCGCGATTCAAACTGAACTCCCTGGACTTCGGCTGCTGCTACAAGTTGCCGACGACAGCGGAGCCCCACTGCTCGACGGAGCCGAGTGGTATGAGGAGTTTCTCGCATCGGCGCCGTTAACCCCCCTTCCCGCACCCTCGCCCGATGATCTGTACATCCTCTACACCGGCGGCACCACGGGAATGCCCAAGGGGGTGCTGTGGCGTCAAGGCGACATCTACCCCGCTGCTCTCGGCGGCCGGAAGATTTCGACTGGTGTCGAATACGACACCATCGAATCAATTGTTGAGAACGCTAGCGAAGGTGGCATGCGCGTACTTCCCTCCGCACCATTCATGCATGGCGCTGCGCACTGGATGGCGTTGAACGCGTTGGGGAACGGGAACACCATCGTGCTCCCCCACAACCCAACCACGTTCGACCCCAAAGACTTTTGCGAAACCATCGGCCGAGAACAGGTCAACATCGCACTCATCGTTGGAGATGCATTCGGACGTCCATTGCTGGACGAACTCGATCGCACTCCACACGAGCTTTCGTCACTGGTGCTTCTCATCAGTGGAGGTGCTGCACTCACAGCTCCAGTGAAAACTGCACTTCTTGATCGCCTTCCTTCTCTTGCAATCATGGATGGCCTTGGATCGTCAGAGACCGGACAACAGGCGAGCCAAGTCGTCAGCGCCGGCGCGCCGATAACTACGGGAACGTTTAAGCCGGGCACAGGTCTGGCCATCGTTTCGGCCGACCTTGACCTTCGCCTCGAAGCCGGTCACGAAGATCTCGGTTGGCTCGCACAATTTGGACGAGTCCCACTCGGTTACCTCGGGGATGGCGAAAAGACTGCTCGCACCTTTCCCATGATCGACGGTGTCCGCTACTCGGTGCCTGGCGATCGGGCTCGGATCACCGCTGACGGCAACCTTGAGCTCCATGGGCGCGATTCGGTCACCATCAATTCGGGGGGCGAAAAGATTTTTGCCGAAGAAGTTGAAGCTGCTCTCGCGCATCATCCAGCGGTGTACGACGTGATTGTCACGGGACGTCCATCGGAACGCTGGGGTAGCGAAGTTGTTGCCATCGTGCAGTTTCGCCCGGAGTTCAGCGCCAGTTTCGAAGACTTGGTTGCAACCTGTGCCGAACACATCGCCCGCTACAAGATTCCGAAAGATCTGATCGTGGTTGAACACATTGAACGGTCACCAGCAGGAAAAGCCGACTACCGGTGGGCCCGTTCTCTTGTCACCGACACTGAGGAAGAATCGCCCTCTTAGCGACTCCCCCCCCCACACGATGCCGGGGCCTACTCTTTCGAGGTAATGAAGCACCGAGCTGACCTGAAAAGAAATCGAAAGTGGCCGATTATTGCCGTTTTGGTAGTTGTTCTCTTCGCTCTCGGCGGCGGCGCGTTTCTGCTCGGACACTCAACGTCCGCTCAAGAATCGATCTCGAACTCCGCAACCGACAAGGTCACCTCATCCACCGACCCGCTTGACCCTTATGCGCAGTACCGAACTCCAGGCTGGATTGCGGCAGAGAACGCAAAGCCAGGCACAACGAAGTGGATGGTGCCCGACGAGAGGGTTGCGTGGGCCAAGATCGAAGGGTTTTTTACTGCCACCAGCATCAACCTCGGTAGTTCAGTGATCCTAAAAACGTCAACGCGAGCCCCTGCATGGCAAGTAACGGCATACCGCATGGGCTGGTACGGCGGAACTGGTGGTCGATTGATCTGGAAAAGCGAGCCACTCCTAGGCGTCAACCAGCCCAAGGTCGAACAGGTCGGCACACCTAAAGCGTGGGTTGCCCAGTGGGCGACATCTCTCGTGATTCAAACCGATGAAACCTGGCCTCCAGGCCAATATCTGTTCAAACTCGAGAGCATTGACAACGGAGCTTCGTATGTTCCCCTCGTCATCCGCGACGACAAAAGCACCTCAGACATACTCATGCAAAGCGCGGTAACCACGTGGCAGGCCTACAACGGTTGGGGTGGGGCCAGCTTGTACACGGGAAACACCGGTCGCGCTGACGCCGTTAGTTTTGACAGGCCCTACACCGGCAATGGCAGCGGAGAATTTTTAGGACGCGAGCGCGAATTCATCGTCTTCGTTGAGCGCCTCGGCCTTGACGTTTCGTATTGGACCGATATTGATCTTCACCAACGTGGGGAACTAGCCAAGAATCATCGGGGAATCGTCATCCCTGGACACGACGAGTACTACACCGTTGAAATGCGAAAGAACCTCGAAGCGGCACGCGATGCTGGCGTAAATATCGGTTTCTTCGGGGCAAATAATGTTTACCGGCGCATCCGCCTTGAACCCACTGCAGATGGGCCCGACCGACACGAGATCAATTACCGCGATGCTTCGCGCGATCCACTCAACGGCAAAGATCCAGAACGCGTCACGACATCATTCCGCGAGAGTCCAGCCCCCAACCCCGAGAGTTCCCTCACTGGGTCTTATTACGAATGCAACCCCGTTGATGCCGATTGGGTTGTCGGCGACGCATCAATGTGGATGTTTCAAGGATCCGGTTTCAGGAACGGCGAAAAAATCGCACATATGGTCGGCAACGAATACGACCGTGTGAATCTCAGTGTTCCAACTCCGGCGAATATTCAGATCCTCGCTCACTCACCCGTGACCTGCCGGGGAATGAGTTCTTATGCCGACACCACGTGGTATTCCGCTTCCAGTGGGGCCGGGGTATTCGCTGCCGCCACTTTCGGATGGTCACCCCTCATGCTCGACGCATGTCCCACCGGCACGCCATCAACGCCGATATGCAAACTCCAGAAGGTCACCGAAAACATCTTGCGGGCCTTCGCCAAGGGTCCAGCAGGGGCAGCCCACCCAAGCGTTTCGAACCTGTCAAAGTTCCCGATGTCCGCCCCGCACACGACGACGCCAACAACAACACCAGCCACCCAGCCATCATCAACCACAACGACCACCAGCTCGACCACGACCACAACAACGAACACCACGACGACCACGACCACAACAACGACCACCACGACGACGGCTCCAATTCCCTAGCCCGCTTCGTCTCAGAGCCGCGACGCACCGTAGGCTTGAGGCGTGAACAAGATCGACGGTCAACCGCTTCCCCAAGGCGAAGAGAAAGTTCGCGCCGTTCGTTCGATGTTCGACGCGATCGCTCCGCGCTACGACCTTGTGAACCGAGTGATGACCTTTCGGATGGATGTTCGATGGCGCACCCGAACGGTTCGTGAACTCGGACTTCCCGATGGTTCACTCGTAGCTGACCTGGCCTGCGGAACTGGGGATTTCTGTCGTGAACTCCAAAAGCATGGGCACCGTCCGATCGGTTTCGACCTCTCGTACGGAATGCTTGCTGCTGCTCGTACCTCTGCCCCGCTCGCAGAAGCAGATGCGTTGGCCTTGCCGGTTCCCGATGGTTCGCTCGATGGCATCACCTGCGGGTTTGCTCTTCGCAACCTTGTGGAACTCGACGGCTTCTTCAAAGAGCTCGCGCGCACCGTTCGTCCCGGCGGGCGCATCGCCATACTGGAAGTCGCCGAACCACCCAATCGTTTCCTGCGCTGGGGACATTCGATCTATTTCGGTTCGGTGGTTCCGAAAGTGGGCGGACTGCTGTCGGATCCATCGGCATACCAGTACCTCCCGAAGTCAGTTGCCTACCTTCCCGAACCGGGCGTGATGCTGCAACGTCTGGCCGACGCAGGGTTCGTTCAGGTTGAGCGCCAACTTCTTTCTGTCGGGATTTCACAACTCATCACCGCAACGCGGCGCAGCGACACGAAGTGAACCTGCCAGCGGGGCTCTTTGCCCGCACCCGCCCCCTCGCTACTGCACCCGACTTGGTGTCTCTGTGCGATGACGCTGATGCACTCTTCACGAGTAACGGAATCGGCCTGGTTGGTATCGGCATCACTGCCCGAATTCCCGTTCCACGAGGCAACCAACGCCCCTCTGGCGCATCCGTCAGCGCGGCACTGGCAACAATCGAGGTCAGTGATTCGGTCGAACTGCCGGGAACCGGTGCTGTCGGAATCGGCGCGTTCCCTTTCGATGCTGAACTTGATGGAGAACTTCTCGTTCCCCGCGTTGTCATCGGATGCGGTCCCGATGGAGCCGCCTGGATCACGACGATTTCCTTGCCCGAGGACGAACCCTCGGAATCGGAACTCACTGCGATCCTCGAGCGCTCCGAGCACGCTGGCACCGGTTTCGCCCGCGACGCGGGCATCCACACATCCAGCACCTCACCTTCATCGTTTGACCTTCATCCCCTGCGCAGCCCTGAGGACTGGTGCAACGCGGTTTTCGAAGCCACCAAACGGTTGCGCTCTGGGAGCGCACAGAAAGTCGTACTAGCTCGCGGCATCGAAATCGTCACCGATCGCCCGATTCGCCCAAGTGCGGTGTTGTCTCAGTTACGACGGTCGTTCCCCGCAAGCCATCTGTTCTGCATCGATGGGTTTGTTGGCGCCTCACCGGAACTTCTTATCGAACGTTCCGGCCAGAGCGTTCGCGCTCACCCAATGGCCGGTACGGCACCGCGCAGTGGCGACCCAGAAACCGACGCACGCCTCGCTGCTTCGCTTCTGGCATCAACAAACACTCGCGACGAACATCGCCACACCATCGATATGGTTCATGACACGTTGTTGCCGTGGTGTTCGTATCTCGACGAAGAGGCCGAACCCTCGATCGTGGCCGTCGCAAACGTGCAACACCTCTCGACTCGACTCGCGGGTCAACTCTCTGATCCAGTTGCTTCTGTCCTTGATCTCGTTGGCGCACTACACCCAACGCCAGCAGTCGGGGGGATGCCGCGAGACGCTGCACTTGAGCTCATCGCTGAGCTTGAAGATCTTGACCGCGGACGATTCGCTGGTCCCGTCGGATGGGTTGACGCGAAAGGAAACGGAACTTGGGCCGTTGGCATTCGCTCCGCCCAGATTGATGGAACGCGCACCCGAATTCATGCCGGGGTTGGCGTGGTTGCCGACTCACAGCCCGAACAGGAACTTGCCGAAACCCGAGCGAAACTTCAGACGATGCTCGGAGCAATCATCAGGCCGTAAGCCACCCAGCGCTTGCTGCAGCTTCCCGCCCAGCCCGCTGAAGTTCATCGTGCACCGCAACATTCTCAGTTCGCTCAGACCGAGCTATGACGATATGCACTCCGCCTGCAGCCAGTGACGCCTCAATCGCAAGGCCGACGGCATCGTCATCAGCCGCCTCGAGTACCGGCAACCCATGAGCATGGGCAAGCAACGTGAGATCGACGCCATGTGGCGTGCCAAAGAGCTGTTCGTATCGCTCCGAATCAAGAGCTGTGGCTTGAGGGAGGAACGAAAAGATTCCACCACCGTCGTTATCGACCACCACGATGCACAGATCGACACCACGTGCATCGAGTCCGAGCAAACCATTCGTGTCGTGAAGAAAAGCAACGTCACCGATGAGCAATGTGGTGGGAGTACCAGAGAGCGCAACACCGACAGCGGTGGAGACCACCCCGTCGATGCCATTTGCTCCACGGTTCGACACGACAGTGAGCCCTTCACGTCGAGCACTGAACCATTCGACATCACGTATTGGCA
>CAMCTW010000071.1 GCA_945878645.1 Bifidobacterium breve | reverse complement strand
AACATCGTCGCAGCCACAGGGACTTCCGAGGAATTCGACGACTTCATCACGCGAATGAAAGCCGCCTCGACGCCACAGGAAGAACTTCGCTATCTCGGAGCTCTCGCCGATTTCCCTGACCCTGATCTCATCGCTCGATTGGTACGAATGACATTGACTGATGATGTGAGGAGCCAGAACGCGCCGCTTCTTCTTCGTCGGGCACTTTCAAATCCTGATGCTGGGGAAATTGCTTGGTTCTTCGTCAGTTCCGAGTGGGATGCGATCACCACCCGACTTCCATCGAATTCCATCGCTCGCTTTCTTGAGGGGATTCGCGGCCTGTCGAAACCAAGCGTCGCTGCAGAGGTGCTCTCGTTCTTCGAGACCCACGAAGTTCCTCAAGGCGACAAGATCCTCGCCCAGCACCTTGAACGCCTCGAAGTAAATGTTGCGTTGCGTCAACGCGAGTCAGAGCGACTCGCGCGCAGACTGCTTCACAACCGTTGACTCCATTCGATTCGGAACGCGTCCGGATCAGAGCCACTTCTTACGGCGGAAATAGAGATACAAGCAGCTTGTTGTAAAAAGCATCAATCCGAGAGCGCCGTAGTACCCGAACTTCCAATGAAGTTCTGGCATATCGGTGAAATTCATGCCGTAGATACCCGCGATCAAGGTCGCAACAATAAGGATTGCGCCCCAAGAGGTCATCTTCTTCATCACTTCGTTCATTCGGTTTGAAGTGAGGGCGAGACTTGCGTCGACCACGTTGCCCATGAGTTCACGTTGCGTATCGATCTGGTCGACGACTCGCAGTAAATGATCGAAAACATCTTCGAAGTAGACGATCGACGTTTCCTCAACCCATGGAACTTCCCGACGCAAAAGGGCGAGCAAGACGTCGCGCAATGGGACGACCCTGCGACGAAACGTAATCATCGATCGTCGCAGTTCAAGCAGTTCTTGTTGCAACGTTCCGTCTGGAGGCGGACCAAGGTCAAAAAGCGACTCTTCGATTAGCTCGAGTGCGTCTTCTGCTCGTTCCGCCTCAGCGAAATAACCATCGACCAACTCATCGAGAAGGCAATAAAGAAGGAAACCGACACCAGTGTCGAGGCTCCGAATGCGCTCATACCGCCGGGTGACCTCAGCTATCGAAAACGTTTCGCCGTGGTCGTTAGTTTCTCGAACCGTAATGAGCCAATTCGGCCCGATAAAGAAATCGACCTCGCACATATCGCCGTCGGCAGCTCGCGCATTCGCAACGAGGAATGCATGAAGCGGATAACGATTGAGTTTGGCCCGCTGACCATGTTTCCGGACATCTTCGATTGCTAACTCATGCAGATTGAGGCCCGTCGCCAGTGAATCCAGATCTTCTTCTTCTGGCCCGCAAATATCGATCCAAAGCAAATTTGAAGGATCGGCAATCGCAGACACAATCGCTTCAATGCCGTTCACCGACCACGAGGTTTCGCCGTTGTACACCGTTGCGCTCAACATGTCGCGTCAACCTCAGATCGTTCGCTAGACACTGCGGCTTCGCGTTCCGCCGTGCTGAGACCGTGATAACGCCGCTCCCACCGAGCAGCAAAACGTTGTGCACCCCAGGCGAGAGCGATCACGAGTACAACAACGCCAAGTCCTCGTAGATGCTGATAGCCACTTCCCACTGTCCCCATTGAGACCACCGAAGTGGGCCAGACAAACCAACTAGCTGCAAGACAAACAACCAAATATGACGGGCGATAGCGGCCAAGACCACAGGCGGCAAGCAATGCGAACCCTGTCACCAGATACCAGGGCCAAATCACCGGGCCGAGCAGAACATACGCAACCAATATCACGCCCGTGGCTTTGATGTATCCGACTCGGGGACTACGCATCAGCATCACGAATGCAATTACCGCGGTCGCCAAAAGACCGAGAGCCCGGACACCAGACGCAAGAAGTTGGCCATTGACGTCAAGTCCGACTCCGTTGAGGATCTCAGCGATGCTGAACCCCAGCTTGGTGGTTGGCGAATAGGTGTCGTTGACTTTTCCCGTGCTCGTAAGAGCGGTGATCCAGCCCGGACCCAGACCTACTAGGACACAACCGACGACGATGGCGGCGATTGAAGAGGCAAAGACTGCAGTTGTTGTAACGACACGTTCTTTCCAGGTGGCAATTGCCCCGCGCCAGCACCAACCGAGGTACAACAAACCGACAGCTGCGGGAAGTTTCACCGCGGTTGCAGCAGCGATGAGCGCGACTGCCAACTTCTTCTTGTCCCGCTGCGCCGCGGCGAGACCGAGCGCGAGGAAACCAAACATCAGCGCATCGTTATGAGCTCCGCCGATGATGTGCAGAATCATGATCGGATTGCCAATGCCGATGGCGATTGCGACAGCGGCGGAAAGACCATTTCCAACCGCGATCAACCCGATGCCAATCGCCGCCATGATGACGGCAATCCACACGATGACTCGATAGACGTTGATCGCCGCGACTTGGTCATGACCACCGAGTTCAACCGCTGACCGCGCAGCAATCACTGCAACAGGACCGTAGGGCGCGGGCGCCGAACGCCACACCGGATCGGCACCACTCGTGAAATCATTGCGCCCAAGTTCGACAGGCCCCACCGAACTTGGATCAATACCGCGGCTCGCCATCTCGCCTTGGGCAACGTAGCTATAAACATCGTTCGAAAGAAGCGGCGGACCAAGAGAAACCGGAATCGCCCACAGCGCAATGACAGCACCAACCACAACAACAGCCCGACGCGGATCGGCGATACGGCCGGCGCGATAAACAAGACCAAGCCACCCAAGACCTAGAAGGATTAAGCCGAGAAGGAACCACATCGTTGATTGAGTGCTGGTACCCGGTTGAGCGATTCCGGGTATCGACAATCGCCAGCTTGGAACGGCCAGACGCCATCGTGGAGCAGACGCCGCAATTACCGTGGCCCCTATCACTCCGCTTAGTGCGCCTAGTGCGGTCTGCCACCAACGAGAGCCAGCAGCGACAGCGGGCTGCCAATGGGACTCATCTCGCTCTTGGCGAAGCGCTTCATCAGACGGACCAAGAAGGATGGCCCGGCCGCGCTCTACGAGGCGGCGCAGTTCTGGCGAGGTCGCGACCGCGGTACGGGCACGTTCCAAGGTTGAAGGCACCCAATGAGGCTAGTGGCGGGCTGTGCCTTCGAATGGTCTGCCCGAAATCGGCACCGATTACTCACGGGGCATCAAGCCTTGGGAGCACCAACGACATGCTGTCAGGACAAACCTGCCGACCTTCTAGCCACTCACGCAGATCACCGATCGGTACCCACACTGCTTCGACGATTTCATTATCGGAAAAGTCAAACGGCCCTTCGCAACGTGCCTGATAGATACGCGCCACTTCACGGACATCGTCGTCTTCGTAGGACCCCTCACCGAGATAAGCAAGTTCGGCCGAGACACCTAGCTCTTCAATGAGCTCACGCGCCGCCGCCAATTCCCAGGCCTCACCCGCAGCAACGACACCGCTCACAGCGATATCCCACACGTCAGGCCACAGATCTTTCCAAGCCGCGCGTCGGTGAATCAACAATTCGTCGACGTCATTGCGCACAACGATGAATACCGAACGGTGGAGAAGATTTCCGCGACGCATTTCAGCGCGAGTCACTTCGCCAACAACCATCCCCATCGCATCGAGTTCATCAACCAGTTCCTCATCCACGGCGCCATCGGCCATCAGAGGGCTGCCGCTCGTTCACAAGCCTCAGAAAAAGTCACGCCTTCATCGAAGAGTGCCCGCAGTTGCACCACATGACGCGGGCGATTCATTCCCAGCACACCCGTGAGTCGGTCTCCATCGCCATAAAGAGCCACGAATCGAAATTCCGCTGTGGTGCCGTGCACGATCCGACATTCATCGGTTGGCATTGGTCGACCCGCAAGTTGAATCTTTCGATCGTATTGATCACTCCAGAACCAAGGGATTGGATCAAATACCGCAGGCGTTTCTCCGCTCGCTTCTGCCAAGAGCCGCCGAGCAGCAGCCTCTCCCCCAGCGATTGCGGTCTCCCAATGTTCGACACGAAGCGTGCGTCCGAACCGCTCGCTGGGATAACGAGCAATATCTCCTGCTGCCACGACACCAGGGGCGGCCAGCAGCGTGTTGTCGCACACAACGCCATCGTCGAGCGCGATTCCAGATCCTTCGAGCCACTGGGTATTGACGGTGACGCCAATTCCGACGACGACAACTTCGGCCTCAACGACGGTTCCATCGCTCAGAGCAACAGCTCGAACGCGTTCAACTCCATCGACTGAGCTTGTTTCAATCTGTAAGACGCTAGTACCGAGCCTGAGGTCAACACCGTTTTCGATATGCACTTGTGCACAGACTTGACCCATCTCGGCGCCCAGGATGCGTTCAAGCGGCAATGGCAACGCTTCCACCAGCGTGACGTCAAGGCCGCGCTTGCGGCAACTTGATGCAACCTCGGCACCGATGAATCCTGCGCCAATGACCACAACACGTGATGGACCGGCATCGAGTTCTGCTCGCAACGCAAGGCTGTCGGCCAATGTGCGCACGACGTGCACACCCGCGATTCCTGCCGTGTCAGGCAACCGGCGTGCAGATGCCCCACTCGCAATGACTAATGAGTCGAACGGCGAGGTTTCCACCGCTCCGGTCGGACCCTCGAGAATGATCTGGCGAGATGAAAGGTCCAGTGCTTTCGCTCGCGTTCCCAGACGGAAATCGAGATTCAGATCTTCCTTGCCCGCCGGAAGAAGAATCTTCTCTCGTTCCCATTCTCCGGTGAGGATCTGTTTCGAAAGCGGAGGACGGTCGTAAGGGCGCTCAGGATCGGCGTCGACAACAACAATCGGGCCGAGTTGACCCTGAAGACGCAGAGTTCGGGCCGCATTAATACCGGCGAGCGACGCGCCAACGATGACGGTGGTGGTAGTCATGCCACAACAGCTGAGAGCTCAGGCGCATTGAGCGCCTAAACGAGACTCAGTCCTCAGCGATCGAAATCGCCTGCTTCGGGCACCGCTGCACTGATTCTTCCATCTTGGCCCGCATTGACTCCGGCGGATTCTCGTCGAGGACATAAAGAAAATCGTCGTCACGGACCTCGAAGATTTCCGGCGCGATGCCCATGCAGACGGCGTTGCTTTCACACAGATCGAAATCGACCACGATTCGCACGACGGTCCCCTTCTCGGAGTATTGGTGACTTGGTTGCTCGGGGGCTGCTGCCTCCGAGGTGACATCTTGCCTCATCTGCCGCGGCCGGGGTGACGAAGGGTCGGATGACGTGGCAGATTGGTGCCATGACTGAAATTGCACCCCTTGCCGGGGTCCGGATTATCGAAGCTTCGATGCTCGGACCCGCCGCCGTCACCACCAATCTCGCCGAACTCGGCGCCGATGTCATCAAGGTCGAAGCCCCTGGTGGCGATTACGGCCGCCAGATGACCTGGCCCATCGTCGAAGACACCTCGTTGCTCTTTCTCCATTGCAACCGCGGGAAACGATCCATCGTTCTGGATCTTCGGACCGAAGAGGGCGTTCAAGCGTTCAAGGAACTCGCGGCAGACGCCGACGTCGTTGTCGAAGCCATGCGTCCAGGTGCCCTGGCTCGTCGCGGTCTCGGCTACGAAGATCTCAAGGCGATCAACCCCAAGATCGTCTTCATGACAATCAGTGGCTACGGAATGACTGGCCCCTATCGCGACCTCCCGAGTCATGGCATCGCGTACGACACGTGGGCCGGCGTCATCGAACCCGCATACGACGAAGAGGGCTACTGCTACATCCCTCCCCATATTTCAATCGGGATCAACGCGGGACCGATGTACGGAGCCCTCGGAATCTTGGCCGGCATCATTAAGGCACGAGCGACTGGCGAAGGTTGCTACATGGAAATCGCCCAGTCCGATGCGGCGGCCGCGTTCGATTGGTATCGCAGCGAATCATTCAAGGCCTACGAGCGACCACAATCAGAGGTCACCGGCAACAAGGCCGACAACTACGAACGTCGGGCACCAGGAACCTCTGGAATGAAGGAGGGCGTGCGGTATCAGATGTACGAAACCTCCGATGGACACATTCTCTTCATGGCCTCAGAACAAGAGTTCTGGAAGAACTTTTGCAAGGGCGTGGCTCGAGAAGATCTTTTCGAAAAGTTTCCCGGTTCCAAATATGCCGATCACGCTCGTGGAAATCGAGAACTTCTCGCCATTCTCACCGAGATCTTCAAGTCAAAAACCTCACGAGAATGGATGGACTTCGGCGGCGAATGGAACACTCCTCTCGCTCCGGTCAATACTCCATCATCAATGCAGAACGATCCCCAGTTTCAAGATCGCATGCAATGGATCCCCAAAGAGATCCTTGGTGCGGACATGTTGCCGAATCCGGTCAAAATCATCGGGGGCGAACTTCCGATTCCGCGCAAAGCCCCCGAATGCGGACAGCACAGCGACGAAATTCTGAGTGAATTGCTCGGCTACGACGCTGACCGAATCGCCCAACTTCACGAAAAGGGCGTTCTCGGCTGAACTCCAGCCAAGAACCACTCTCGCCTCCCGTTGCGGACACGGCGGGATCAGCGACGACGCATCAAATCTCGCGTCTGCGCATTCTTGGACGCGTCCTCTTCCTCGCGGTCATGGCCTTTGCCTTTTACGGACTGGCCCCGCGTCTGCTCGACATGTGGGACCAAGTTCCGCAGTTGCGTACCGTCAGCATCTATTGGTTTGTCGCAATTTTGTTGTGTGAAGTTGGTTCCTACGTATCCGCTTGGGAACTCACTCGCATCGCTCTACCTAAAGTCACGTGGTTCGTTGCCTCCACCGCGCAGCTCACATCAAATGCTGTAGCCAAAGTCGTTCCTGGCGGCGCGGCCATCGGTGCGGCAACCGGTTTTCGGATGTTGTCGGTCTCGGGAATCGATCGCGGCTCAGCCGGAGCGGCGCTCACCGCTACCTCAATCATTTCCAATGGCGTCCTGTTATGCCTACCGATGGTGGCGCTGGTTCTTTCGATCTTGGGCGCTCCGATCCCCGGCGGCATGATCCATGTCGCTTGGGGCGGTGCAGTACTTGCAACTGCACTCTTTGCCTTCGCGTTTTCGCTCGTACGTTTCGATCGGCCCATTCAGTGGTTCGGTCAATTGGTGACAGCGATCGCCTCATGGATCAATCGAAGGCGAGGACGGGCGGGCGGGCCCACTGTCGAGGGAATCATCCGCCAACGCGACCAGATGGTCAGCAGTCTCGGCGCCCGATGGCGAGATGCGCTTCTCGCTGCGGTCGGCAACTGGGTCCTTGATTATTTTGCTCTCGTTTGCGCGTTAAAAGCGTGCGGAGTCGACCCTCGACTCAGCCTGGTACTCCTCGCCTACGCGGTCGCAGCAGTTCTCGGCATGATTCCGATCACACCCGGTGGCGTTGGCTTTGTTGAGGCAGGGCTCACAGCGATGCTCGTGCTCGCCGGTGTCCCTGGGGACAAGGCACTGCTGGCAACACTTGCGTACCGGATCGCTTCGTATTGGTTGCCCTTGCCTGCCGGGCTTGTCGCCCATTTCCTCTTCAAACATCGCTACGGTCGAACCTCCGATTCTCCTGATGATGGCCCCAACCCCCAAAGCGCGGTTCAGACTCAGCCAACAACCTGAGTAGATCCCCCCGACCCGGGAAAAATTGCTCACACATTGATGACTTCTGCCGACATGACAGGAAAGGACTCGAAGCGTCCTGAAATGCAACATCGTCGACCCCAAGCCATTGAAGGAGCACATCATGAACAGCACCGCAACCGAAGCCGCATTCACCAATGCTCTGCGCAGCCGAGCAGAGTCGCTCCGGTTTCGATCCTCGAGTCTCAATCCAGTCCTCGCTTCGACCTACCAGCGCCGAGCATGCGAACTCGAGTTGGAACTGTGGGTGCACGAGGTTCGAAGTGGGATCACCCCCGTCGACCCTCCGCTAGCGGCCTGACACGAACGAACATCGAGTCGCGCTCAATGTCGTAGATTCGCTGCGTCCATCATCTTTGAGGAGCGACCGAGCCCATGGGATTCCCGAACGACGTCAAGATCATCGAAACCTTTGTCGGCATGCCAAGCCGCGACCGTAGAGAGGTCTACAAGTTCCTTGCCCCTCATTTGCGCGACCAAGAGTCCAAAGATTTTAGGTTCCCTGCGCAATACATGTTCAAAGACGTTCCGGCCGATACCGATGAAGGCGTCGATCCCGTTGCGCTTGTGCTCGACAATCTTGATCGCCACAACATCGAAAAAGCGATGCTCGGATACAACCCGAACAATCCCGATTGCATCCGGGCACTCGAAGAACACCCAGATCGTTTCTTTACCTGTTTCGAATTCGATCCAACCGACGTCATGCCCGCAATCGAAAAGATTCGAGAAGTTGCTGCTAGTGGTGTCAATCTTCGAGCGATCAGCACGTTTCCCGCTGGGTACCGCACCCCGCTCAACGATAAGAAGATGTATCCGTTCTATTCACTTGCCTGTGAACTTGACCTTCCCATCTTCTGTTGTGTCGGTATTCCTGGCCCGCGCGTTCCGTTTGCGCCGCAACACGTCGAACTTATCGATGAGGTCATGTACGACTTCCCTGACCTCACTTTCGTCATGCGCCATGGCGCAGAGCCGTGGACCGAACTTGCGATGAAACTCATGCTCAAGTGGCCGAATCTCTACTATTCGACGTCAGCTTTTGCACCCAAGCACTACCCGAAGACCATTATCGATTACGCCAACAGTCGTGGCGCCGACAAGGTCATATACGCCGGCTACTTCCCCGCTGGGCTCAGTTACGACCGCATCTTTGAAGAACTCCCAAAGGTTCCATTCAAAGACGAGGTTTGGCCCAAGTTCCTTCGCGAGAATGCGATGAAGGTTCTGAAGCTCTAAGCCTTCAGAATGTCCTTCCACGGAAGGCCCTTATCGGGCTGAGCATCACGCGGTAGACCAAGCGCTCGCTCGGCGATCATGTTGCGGTGCACCTCATTCGTGCCGCCACCAATGCGTGAACCGAACTGGCCCATATGAACTGATTGCCAGAAACCGTTCTGCGGAGCGTCAACTTTGTCGAGCATGCCATCGGCGCCTTCGAGTTCGAGAGCGAGGTCGTAGCGCTTCTCTGCAGCCTGCACCATGAAATTCTTCATCACCGACGGATCGGGTGGGTTACCGCGGCCGTTGAGGATGAATGACTGCATACGGAGACCAAGGAGTTGCAGCATTCGTTCGCGCGCGTAAGCGTCAGCGAGTCGGAGACGGATATCGGCATCATTTGTGCGCCCGTATTTTCGAGCGAGCGCTAGTACACCTTCGAAACCATTGGAACCGCCGGCACCCGAGCCGATCATTCCGGCCTCGCTGCTCAGAACAGTCCGCGTGACTGCCCAACCTTCGTTAATTTCCCCAACGACATTTTCAACAGGAATCACTACATCGTTGAAAAAGACTTCGTTGAAATGGGCTTGACCGGTTGCTTGAATCAATGGACGCACTTCAATGCCCGGCGTCTTCATATCGACAAGAAGAAACGTGATGCCTTTGTGTTTCGGAGCATCAGGATCTGAACGAGTGACGAGGATGCCCCAATCAGCAAACTGCGCTTGGGTGTTCCACACCTTCTGACCATTGACGATAAAGGAATCGCCGTCACGAACGGCGCGAGTCGAGAGTGCCGCGAGATCAGACCCAGCACCAGGCTCAGAAAACAACTGGCACCAGGCAACGGAGCCGTCCAGCAGCCCTGGAAGGAAGCGCGCCTGCTGTTCGGCAGTGCCGTGACGCATGATCGGCGGTCCGACGAGCGATTGCACAGCGGCGATGAAACCTGCGGTCACGTCATATTTCGACGCCTCTTGACCGAACAACACCGAAACTGCGGCACTGTCGCCGCGGCCACCAAATGCTGTTGGCCAAGTAATCCCGGCCCAGCCATTGTCGTGAAGGACTTTCTGCCAAGAACGACAGCGCTCCATGTAGGCGCGTGCAGCCTCTTCGGAATCGTCTGTCGGTCCGCGGGACCAATCAGTTTCCGTACCAGTCTTGAGTGTGGCGTTTGCATCGAGGAAAGCCCGGATCTCAGTCCGGATCTCCGCCTCTTCGAGGGACTCGTCGAAGTTCACGGTGGCGACTCTAGATGGGGCCACAGCACCCCGTTGAACTGAGCATTCCACCGAAGAGCCGTAGTCTGACGGGGATGGATTCCGAACAGGTTCCGATTCAGACTTTGCATAATTGTGTTGCGACACCAAGGCGTCTTCGCCCCACGGCTGTTGTGGCCATCGGACTCTTTGCGCTCCTTGTCGGCTGCTCAAGTGGCACGTCATCCAGTTCCGACCAGATCCCCGCGGAATCGAGCATTCCTGGGCGGGTTGATCCACCCACCTACGTGAATCCCGCGATCCCCATCTCGACCGCGGTTGGTCGGGAATTTGCGATCATGCTGCCCGCCGATCCTGGATCAGGATGGCGGTGGGTGCTTGCTCCAATCGATAACTCGAGACTCATCGCACTCGGTTCGGGTTTCAGCGACGATGCGGATCTGCTCGCAAAGGCCACAGCAGCGACTGCCACGACCA